>JAIERK010000143.1 GCA_019746975.1 Candidatus Obscuribacterales bacterium | reverse complement strand
GTCTCATCGGAGTTCTTGCCGATCCCAACCAACAAGGCAATCACGCCGTCCACCTTCTTATGAAGGCGGTAAAACTGCAAGGAATTTTCGTTGGTTCGGTCGAAATGTACGAACGAATGAACTCCGCTCTAAATCTTCATAGGACCAAGCCTGTTATCGATAAGGTCTTTCCATCGCACGATGTAATCGAAGCGCTGCGCTATATGCAGAGCGGTGCGCATTTCGGAAAAGTAGTTCTGACGATATAAATTGGCAGAGAAATTTAGCCCAGAGAACGTTGCTGCCAGCTCAAGTGGCAGCGAGCGCCGATTTGCAATTCCGGTACAAACTGCCCGGAGAATCCATCATTGATAGGATGAGAAAGGCGAGCACCAAATATAGTGCTCGCCCAATTGCTGAGAGAAGAGACTCGAACTATTTATGTTCGATAATCACTTGTTTGATTACTTCGTCTTTGACGGGTTTGTCATTGGCTCCGACTCTGGTGGAGCCTATTTTGTGCACCACATTCATGCCGGAGACAACTTCGCCGAAAATCGAGTGTTTGTTGTCCAGGTGTTGAGTTGGTCCCAGGGTGATGAAGAACTGGCTGCCATTGGTATTGGGACCGGCATTCGCCATCGAAAGCATGCCCTCTTTGGTGTGCCGAAGTTGAGGATTGAATTCGTCTTCAAATTCATATCCGGGTCCACCGGTTCCGTTGCCGAGCGGATCTCCGCCCTGGATCATGAAACCATCAATTACTCGGTGAAACTTGAGACCGTTATACAACGGCTTCTTCACCATCTTTCCGCTGTTAGGATCCTTCCATGATTTGGTTCCTTCAGCCAATCCAACAAAGTTGGCAACTGTTTTGGGAGCTTGCTTGTCAAATAGTTTGACAGTGAACTCGCCTTCAGTAGTTACAAATTTTGCATAAGTTCCTGAATCTGCGGCAAAGCACATGTTGGCCGTCAACCCGCCAATTGCTACAAGCGCCGCCATTCCGGACATAAGAGCGCGACGTGAAATGCTCATACCATTGCTCCTTCCATAATGACATCTAAGTCTGCAATGCAGTCGCAGACAGTCGGTCATCTTATCATGATTTTCAACCTTCGCCCTGAAAATGGCAATTCACGTTCAACAAAGACGCATAGCACTTCTGTTTCACGTTTGTTTCAGGTCAGCTCACGCAGAGCATCGACACTTACGGCAGCACCTGCGTTGCTCGAGCCATGCCAAATCGAGATGTGGTATAGAAAAATCCTTGGTTTCTTGAAGAATGCAAGTTCAAATAATCCTGGTGGGCACGGTCAAAACGCTCGACCGTCGGAGTGTTTGTTTCACAACCGACTGTTTGCGCTAGGGATTTCATGTTCGGAACCAGTCCGAATGGCACCAGTCCGCCTAGTGGAAGCCCGTATAAAACTGTCAGAGCGCGGAGCACAGTTAATTTAACGGGTATCTTACTGCATTTTTCGACTTTCAGTTCAAAGATGGCATTCTCAGATACCCGAGAACCTCCACATATCCGATTCTCGTGTACCCTTCATCGCTTCGAATGATAGAGCGACACCAATCAATCCACCCACGTTATCGCCCGATGAACCTCCACGTGACACCACCTGGGCAGCCACCGACACCAGATCCACCGAAACCAAATCCAAAAACAGATCCGCCCGCTGGTCCGGTGACCCGTCACCAATGACACCTCTGACGACACCACTGACAACACCGACGGAACCACCACTTACGATACCACCAACGACACCGCCTGTAGCACCGCCTAGACCTCCTCACAAGCCACCGCCGACACCACCTCCAGTCCGAATTACTACTCCGTGACCCAGTAATACCAACAGATCGGACTCGGGATACTCATACCGTCAGCCCCTAGAACTGCTGACGGCATGCCACTCTATCTGGTACTACGTAAATCAGGCTACGTGTTTTTCGAATAATTCAATCTTCTGCCCTGTTCGCATGTGCCGTTCTGGCAACGCACAGTCGGTCAGGGCAAATTCATATCCAGCACCGATAAAATCGAAACATCCAACTCGAAGTCTTGCCGAAGAGGAAAAGGAACTGTGTCGGCTACGCATTATCCCTTTTCGGCCGATTGCTCCAATTCCTTGAGGTCCTGAGGTAGATCTCCGAATTTCGAGATGAGATCGCTCAACTGATCGGGTTTATCTGTTTTCCATTGAGTCGTTATATACGGCGCACGACGAAGCGGAACGGAGTAGCGAACAGTCATAGCAGTATTCAACGGTGGCTCCACGACAGTCAGGGTGCCGTCTTCCCAGCGCTCGGTGCCTTTAATCCAGCCTGTCGGTGTCAAATGACGATCCGAGTATACAACTTTCGACAGTTTGTCCACGCAGCAACCTTCATCGCAAGTTTCTTCCCATATGTTACTTGCCCTTCGCCATTAATGGATCAACATTAGATCTCTAAGTTATTAGGTTTAGATCAAAAATAGAATGAGTATCTAAATCTGTTTCTAATTTTCATTTGGTTTAGTAATCATGACTTTTCACTTTAAACTGTAAGAAGTAACTGAAATAAGGGTTACTAAGAGATTTTCAAATTCATATGTTTCATTCATCAATACGGAAAACCCGCATCATCACAGCGAATTGCACATTAAATCGTAAATACCCCCTTCCATTTTTTTTGGGGACTGTGGTACTATGATTAGTGTCGACCAAATGGGGCGACGATTCGGAGTAGGAAGATGTTGTTTAGATCAACACAAATGAATATATGCCGCGAGTGGCGCTATGAGCCGGGAAGCAAAGGCTTAGGCATCAGAGCAACCGCGCGACGGAAAATATACCCAGGTGTGATCTGACTTTAAAGTCTTATCCAAATCGTCAAGCCTGGGTCGAGCACCCAGGCATTTTTGTTTTATAGACCTGATTTTCGATCCCCCAACAACAACAGATCATGCGCCTTCGCACAATGCGAAGCGCCGGTCTTGCTGCGACCCAACGCGCAAGAACAACCCGCACCCTGAAAATCTAACCCGCGTAACGCACTTTGAGTGCTTGTGCTCAATGGTCTGGTTTCGACTGACTTGTGCAAAATCTCAGTCGAACAGCTGTTGGATGCAAACACTCAAAGTAGCAAAACGCCAACACGTATCCCTGGTGTAACGGCAACATTGCGTGCTCCAAACACGACAGATCCGGGTTCAAATCCTGGGGGGTGCGTAGTCGCGAAACATAGCAGAGTGGTGTAACGGTCAACATCTCAGGCTCATACCCTGAAGACTGCCGGTTCGAATCCGGTCTCTGCAACCATGGGGACTTAGCTCAAATGGTAGAGCACCTCGCTTGCAACGAGAAGGTTGTCGGTTCGATGCCGATCGTCTCCATTACTAATGCGCCGTACTCCAATAGGAAGTGCTTACATACAATAGCTCAAACGGTTAGAGCATCTGATTGTCATCAGAGAGTTTGAGGTTCGATTCCTCATTGAATGACCAAAACAGCACCCCAACTCGTACGGCCTATGCCCCTGTAGCAGAACGGTATATGCAACCGTCTTAAACACGGTGTTTTGAAGGTTCGAATCCTTCCAAGGGCAAATTTCCAAACAGACAAAAGAAGCGACGTGCCTTTGTAGCAGAACGGTATATGCAGCTGTCTCAAAAACAGCAGTTTGAAGGTTCGAATCCTTCCGGAGGCACCATGCTTACGTAGCTCGAAATGGTAGAGCGGCAGGTTGAAGCCCTGTGCGGTGTTGGTTCGACCCCAACCGTAAGCACCATACCCGGTTAGCTCAATGGCAGAGCGACTCCCTTACAAGGAGAGGGTTGTAGGTTCAAGTCCTTCACTGGGTAATTCAATGCCGTATAAATCAAACGCAGAATGTTTACTTCATGAGTAATCATGTGCAGGTGCAAGACCTGCTGCGGCAATATAAAACCGTACTCCAACTGCAGATGCATACAATCCACCAAAACAGCAATGTGAGTCTTGCCCCACGGAATGACGGGCTGCGAAATGTAAAGGCTCATGCAGCATGCGCGACTTGTACGGTTTATGTGCCTACCTGTTTCAACGGTAGAATTTCATCTGGCCAAGGATGAAGGAACCGGTTCAATTCCGGTGGTAGGCCAAATCAAACGATCGTGCTCCAACAGGCGATACTTACAAGCAAGTACGAGAGGAAGCTAGTTGGTTCAACCAACCATTATCCCTGTGGCAAAGGTGCGTGTTTAAGCACAGATGACCAGGACGTAGGCTTGAAAGCAGCCATCGTTCAAAGAAAGCGTAACAGCTCACTGGTTCAGTTTCGCCATGTCGGTAACACGTGATGTTATCCGTAACGTCGACTTGCACGATCAAGAGAAGCATTCATCAGTGTATAGCCACCATTGGTGAGTTTAAACATAAACAGCCGTACTCTAACAAGCGATACATACAATCATCGGTAAAACATTAGTTTCATAAGCTAAGTACGTTGGTTCGAATCCAACCGTCGCCGCTATCCGGCGACGTAGTTAAAGACAAACGTATCCCTCACTTGTACGGCTCCTTACCCTTGTAGCTCAACGGAAGAGCACCTGGCTACGAACCAGAAGACTCCAGGTTCAAATCCTGGCAGGGGTTCCATGGAGGCATGGCAGAATGGCTATGCACCTGGCTCTTAACCAGAGGTCCGGCAGACCGACGTGGGTTCGATTCCTACTGCCTCCACCATATTCAGTACCACACCACTTTTCTATGCCGCATAACTTAACAGCAGAGAACTCACCCGATAAGTGAGCGCGTGTAGGTGCAACTCCTACTGCGGCAACCACGTGACCGGACTCCGACTGTGATTGCCTACAACCCACTCCAACTGGCTAAAAACAGCAATTGCGAATCGTACGGTCCATGCCTGTCTAGTCTAAGGGTAGAATCCCGCCGTGCCATGGCGGAGGTATCGGTTCGAATCCGATGATAGGCTCCATGTCCCTTTGTCCGAACAGCCAGGTGGCCGGCTGCAGACCGGCTTATACAGGTGCAAATCCTGTAAGGGACTCCATAATTTTGCTGAAAATCGATCGGTGATTCTGCGAATTGAACTTCGAAAGTTCCGGTTACAGTGCAGATCTTTGTCCTCCGCGACGAATCGTCGATCAATACTTAAACCCATCGGTGGGTATGCAAGTGGACAAAGCAGTGTGGCTGTAACCCACGCGTCTCCAAGACTTCGCAGGTTCGAATCCATGCCCCATCGACCATTTTCCGTGTTCAAACTAAGATGCATACAATCACTTACTTCCAATAGGTTCCTGAACTCGACATTCAGCCGGCGAAAGCCTCGCATCTATGACTCGCACGGGTTTAAATTCGCCGTACTCTCACAGGAAATACTTACACACGGAATGTAGGCTATTATGGTTCGAATCCAGCGTATCAACAAAATCGTATTCCCGACTCGTACGGCAATCTGCCCTTGTAGCTCAACGGAAGAGCATCTGGCACCGATCCAGAAGTGTCCGGGTTCAAATCCTGGCAGGGGTTCTTAAATCGCGCTGATAAAGCGCCGTGTAGCACTGTCCTCTAATGGCTCAGGAGAGCGGATTTTCACTCCGTTAATGCGAGTTCGATTCTCGTCAGTGCTCCCAATTTCTTCTGCCCGACCGGCGCTTTTCACGAAGCGCCCGTCACCTTTTTTGACCGGATGATTTCGACGGACGCCTCGAAAATGGAAACTTCCGGGAAGCCGGCGGTCCCAGTGTTTTAAATTTTCAAAATGAGGAGGTATGGCAGAATGGCTATGCATCTGGCTTTTAACCAGTTCGAAGTGGGTTCGATTCCTACTGCCTCCAGTTAGTATTTTGAACCAGTGTAGCTCAATCGGCAGAGCGGCCGGCTTATACCCGGTATAGCGCCAGATAAGCGCGAGGTTGTAGGTTCGAGCCCTACCACTGGTATCAATTTAAACATACCGCATTAGCTCAGTGGACAGAGCTATGGACTTCTAACCCATTGGTCCCAGGTTCGAATCCTGGATGCGGTTCCATGCCGTTGTGGCTCAATAGGTAGAGCTGCTGTCTTGTAAACAGCGGGTTGCAGGTTCGATTCCTGTCAACGGCTTACACCGTGTTGCTCGAGATGAGCACTACCAGTGATACCAAGGAGAGACACCCTCCCTGGCAACTCCTTCGATCGAAATCTCTTTGCTTATTGAAGGGAGAGAAACAAACCGTCCTGAGCAAAGTTCGACGAATGGTATCACTTTTGTGGGTGCAACTCCCACGCACGGGCAGTCGCAGTAGCCGGTCTACAGACCAACCCACAAGCGCCCCCGGCTTGACGCGATCTTAAAATCGCCTGCGACTTACGGAAGCAAACCGGCTGGATGAGGACGCTGTCTTGAAAACAGTTGGCCGCAAGGTTTGGGGGTTCGAGTCCCTCTGCTTCCTTATTGCTCAGTAGTTCAGAGGCAGAACAACCGGCTGTTAACCGGAGCGTCGCAGGTTCGATCCCTGCCTGGGCAGTTACTAGGCGTCGTGGCCAAATTGGTTTAAGGCACCGGGCTTTCACCTCGGAAACTGGGGGTTCGAATCCCCTCGACGTCATGAGTTTAAAACGGAGATTGACATTCCTGACCAGTGGCAACACGCTTCCGTGGGCAGGCGGTCTCGTCCGCCTGCTAGAAAGTGGGATGTACAAAATTCTCCGGGATACAGGTGACTGTAGTCAGGACCAATGGTCTGCCTACACGCGGCGCCCCTTCCCTGGCGCCGCACGGTCACCGCATTTAGTACTGATACCAGTCAATAAACATTCATCATATTTAATACCACATGGAGCAGGTCCGACTGGCCGAGGAGACCGTTTGCTAAACGGCTTGCCTGCAAGGGTTACAGGTTCGAATCCTGTCTGTTCCGTTAACTTTCTACGCGGGTTTGATTTTCAGATACGTAAGCTTAAGTTGATTCGTTTTCGGGAATAGTTCGTCTAGCCTATGAGGTAGACCTGACTATGCCGCAAGTCGATCGAAGCCAATCAAAAAACGAGCCTCAAAACAAATCGTCCAGATTCCTCATCGTTCTGATCACCTTATTTTGTGTGGGATCGGTGGCCTGGGGAATTACCTCTATCTGTTTCGACGCAAGCGCATGCCGGGCCTACTTTGAAGGTATCAACTTAAAAAAACAGGGGCGGACGGACGCAGCAAATCAAAAGTTCAAAGAAGCTGAAGTTTCCATTCGTCAGGCACTTGAAGCACGAAAGAAGCAAAATGGCTCCCTTGACGCTGACGTCGCCAACGACACCCGCAACCTGGCTAAAGTTCTCTTTGAGCTCGGAAAAACCGAAGATAGCTTGAAAGAATTTTCCAACGCGGAAGAACTGTTCGTTCGCATACATGCCGAGTCGAACATAGATTATCCCGCTACATTGCAGGATCATTCGGACGTGCTGGTATCACTGAATCGAATTCCCGAAGCCGAACAACTTATTCAAAAGTCACTTTCCGCAATCAAAGGTATGCCCGAACCAGACAAGGCGGGGTTGGCTTATGGATACCAGCGGCTCAGCAACGTGTACCATCGACTGGGACGCCTTGGCGAAGCTAGAGAGGCTAAGGAAAAGGCCGAGGTCTACTTGAATGGCGGCACACCGCATTAAGCGCTCCAGCAAAAAACTCGACTTGGCCGTGGTTTGAAACAACCAAGTCAATTCGTTTACACTCTTCAAATCAGAAACTGGTTGAGCGTTCTAGTGAAGACCGTAACGAATACAATGCTTATCTTGCTTCTATGCGGTCTAACGGTACCCGGTTACCATCATTGGCCATTCTTACCTCGCCGGCTCGACGCAGTGCTTAGCTTCATTGATCGGAATCATATTAGAGAATGCGATACCGGCAACGGTCATCAATACGAACAAAACGATTCCCACGCGCCAAACGGTGAGCTTAGCAAGCCATGCAGGTTGGCGCGCCTCGGATTGTAAACCGAGGGTTTTGCCAACCATCGGGAAGTAGAGCGCACTGGCGCAGCCTAGTGCGAGAGCCGGAGCATAGAAGGGAAAAGAGGAAGCACCATAATCGCCGAACATTCGATGAATTGCACTTCCTAAGAAGAGAAAAACAAACACGAGGGCAAAATGCGATGCGCCAAGCAACAGGCCGGCCCATGCGCCCTTCCAAAATCTAGCAAAGGCGCCGCCAAACGTCCATGGAGTGGTGCTGCCCATGAGAACCATAATGATGCCACTCAGAATTGCCGGATAAGTGACGAATAGACCGATGAACTCGTCGGTAAAAAATCCAAACCAATTGCGGAAAACGTGCTCATACGTGGCTAAACCGAGGTAGGCAAGTCCGCACGCCAATCCGATTCCGACACCACGGATGGTACGTTCTCGAGTTCCCTGTCGCCAACCTATCCATATACAGAGCAATGCAATGTAGGTAAAACCGATTATCATCGCCATCCCGACGAATTGATTCGGAGCCAAGAAGCTGGAAGTGGAAAAGGCAACCAAACTCGAGCCAGTTCCGCATAGAAATCCAGCTAGCCAATTCTTCCTCCTGGGGAGGTCCAATAGACTCATGCTCATTACCTCAGAAGTGTCGAATAAAATCAGTATAGACCAGTGCTGGACAGGACTGCTTGCGCTATTGAAGAATCGCGTTAAAAGACGGTTGCCAATTCGTCAGATTTAGACTTCTGGTTCAACTATGCATACCCCACAAACAGAACGAATCTCCGCTCGAAGATTCCTCGCAGGCCTTAAGTTCAGTAAAATGTTCGCCTACCACTATTGGAAGATCAGGAACAGGTCAGATGCAAATGCAGGACATGGCGGTCTGGTGGAAACTTATCAGAGTTGAGCGTTGACAGATTCGAGCACTTCTCGTACAGGATTTCAATCGACGACATCGAATAACATTCTAGCAGGCTGAGCCTTGACGCTTACGCGCGCTTTTCGTACAGCATTTTAATCGACATCGAATAACCTCGAGCAGGCTGAGTCTTGACGATTGCTCGCACTTTTCTTACACCTATCTGATGGCAGACCAGCTACTTGTTTTATCCTTCACTCGCCATATAAAACCGTCGAGCACGTAGTGCGTCGACTGAGGAAGGGACAACAGCGGAACCAGCACTGCGAGAATGGCGGCATCGGTGATCGTCGGGAGACCTGAAAATGGACTGAAGAACGTAAGATGCTCACGCCAGACGAAGCCGTCCCATAGCCCCTCTTCAAGATAGGCGAGCATGACTAGGAACAGAACGAATGCTGGAGCAAACGTAAGAGCAATATCACGAACAGCGGCAAAACTAAAGTGTCTTCTGCAACTATCAGCGGTGCCCTTCACTTGTATGTCATCACTCCGTTTTTTGTAATGATACAACCAGATCAGCGCCATGTAGGGAATTCCGTGGGTCAGTACATTTGTCATTGTAAATGCCAGGTCGGAATTCAACGTGACGATGCCGACCCACCAACTGAACGCCGTGCCTCCGACAATTAGATTTTTCGGTAAGTTGAGAAATCCTGTCTTACGCAACAGTACCAACTCCTTCACTACGTAACCGAGACACACCGCCACATAGACACAGAATCCAGCTTCTGCCAACGAGGCTGGGACATTGGATACAAAATCACCTTTGATGAACCAATGAAAATTTCTGGGCAGATGCGTGTGCCAATACAACAAAGGAAACAAAGTCACAGTGTAGACGGTAAGATAATCGAACCACTTAGCTTTTGCAAACTCCTGCGGATCTTTTCTCGAATAAAGGGCTACAAAGCCGTACTGCTGCCTGATGAAATGGAAGACGGCGAGGTAAGCCAGTGCCCTCCAGAAGTAGATGTCATCTAATGAGTACAGAATCCAACCGGAGAACCAGCAAGCAGCTGGTATCAGAAGCAATATCGGTTTGTTTTCCGAGAACGACCGCTTATCGAGATATGTACGAAAGAGAGTGGCATACACATGCGCAACATCGACAACCAGAACAAAGCTGACCCACGCCCAAAGAGGCATATACTGGCTGTTATCCAATTGTGCTTTAAAAATCAGAGCAACAAACGCACTCAAAAAAGCGGGAGCAATAATGAGCATGCTGTCCCATGAAAGCGACGACAACCAGGGCTGTGCCCTGAGCAGCATCAAATTGGTTTTTGCCACAGCCTGCGTCATGAGTGTAAAGATGGTTACCTCGCCCTAGTTATCTTATACCTGCACCGGCCAATACCATTTTAGCCGCCTCAACGCCCCGGTACTGAGCTTCTTCAAAATTGGAGATGCCGCTCATGTCTGAATGCGCAAAGAAAACTTTACCGGCTGGTTGCTGCATCTTTTTGCGAGCTTCACCCCAAATAAAACCTACAGAGGGTCGAATCATGCCGTGTCCCCACGGCCACAGATCCATCGACACGATCTGTCTTCCAATGCCCGGATTCATCTTTTCCAGATCTTCGACGATTCTCTTCGACCACTCGTCGGTATCAATCTTCGTCAGACTCTGTCTTGCCTTCAGAGGATCGTCCTGAGCAAGCGGATAGTAGTATGTTATTACGGTCGGTGCATTCTTTCGAGTTGTAATGTTTTGATGGGTTGCAACAACATAGCCGAGTGAAGGACTGCCGTAGCGCACGTTATCCCAGGCCAATCCCACTCCCTTGGATGCTGTCATCATCTTCAACGTGATGTTGGCGACCAACCATGGTCCATATACCAGGGCAGAACTATCCAGCGAGGGGGGATCCGCCATTATGTGTTGAGCCAGAAATCGTGGCGTCGCGCATATGCAAAACTCCGAAGAATAGAGACCGAGCGAATGCTTCTTCGTATCATAGAAAGTAGTGCTGAGGCGTCCAGCCTCATTTTTCTCTAGCCTGATCACGGCAGCATCAGTCCTCACAAATTGCTGAAGCATCGACTTCAACTGATCAATCAAAAATCCGTTGCCGTTAGGCCAGGTCACGACAGAGTTGGTCTCTGCATTGGCAGCCTTTCCATTGCGACCGGCAAAATAGTGGATACCGGCCCAGGCAGAAACGTTCTGCGGCGAGGAGCCGTAGTCGTCGCGACAGCAATAGTCGATGTACCACTTCAGCGGTCTTGTACTAAAATTATTCGTCTTCATCCACTCTTCCATCGATATATTATCGAGAGCTAGTAGCTCCGCATCCTGCGAACTTAACTCGAGCGGAATCGCGAAGGCACGCTTACCATCGTTACCCCGCAACTGACGGTACGTTCCCATTAGCGCGAAAAAACGATTAACTTCTTCTTTATCCTTTCTCTGCAGTCCACGACGTGGTATCAAGCCCTCTTGAAAGGTGCCGTCCTTGAACAATCTTTCTTCCGGATCGTGACACATATAGAGGTCATTGTAGAGGGGTAGACCGGAAGGATCGATACCGCTGATGATACCAAGCTCTTCGAACAACGTTTTCACGATGGTGGATTCTTCATTTGCAAGAGGCACATAGTGGGCACCCCAGGGGTAAGAGCTCACATCGTTGGCGCCGGAAGAGGAATTGCCTCCGACACTCTTCTCTAACTCCAGCAAGGCGAAATCGGTGAAGCCGTTGCGCCTAAGCCACCACGCCGCCGACAAGCCTGCCACACCGCCTCCGATAATGACCAACTTCTTGTCGAGAGCAGGTGATTCGACTTTGGCGTTCCTAAACTCAAGATCTCGAATCTTATGTCCGACATCCATTGACGGACCCAATATCCGGCAGGGGAACTTGGGTTGGTCGTCCACCGAGTCCAAGGCGATTTTCCCCGCTGCAAGCGCCGCAGAACATCCCAATAGGCCCTTTAGAAACGTTGCTCGGCTAATACGTCTCGACATACTCGCTCCACTCGGACTCGAAAAGATGAACGAGCTTCTGATTGTTGAGCTTATTAATACACTGCTCAGTCGGCATCATATCCGGAGGGAATATCAACATTTGGACCAATGATTCTCTTGATACATAACGCAATCCGGCAGGATAGTTCTCCGCCGCAACGAATGGCCGATTCGAAGCAATGACATAGCCCCAGTCGCCGAACGACGGCACATAGACATGATATGGCTTTGTCTGGAATCCGACCGATTTCAAGGTATTAACAACGCACCAGTACGAATTCTTCGCGACATATGGCGAAGTGCTTTGAATAACTGCAATGCCTTCCGGCTTCAGCGCACGTTTAACGGCTCTGTAAAACGTATCGCTATACAACTTACCGAGAGAGAAATTGCTAGGGTCAGGAAAATCGATGATGGCGCAATCAAACTTCTCAGCACTTCCGCGGAGCCAGACGAAAGCATCTTGATTGATGATTTTCACACGAGGATCAACGAGCGCATTGTTGTTGAGCTGAGCGAGCAGACCTTTGTTCTTAAAAAGGTCTGTAATCTGTGGATCGAGATCGACCAAAGTGATCGACTTGACCGCCGGATACTTGAGCAACTCCCTGACAGCCATTCCGTCTCCGCCGCCCAACACCAGAATATCTTGCGGGTCCTTCAGGCTTGCCATTGCGGGGTGTACCAGCGCTTCATGGTATCTGTATTCGTCTCTAGAGTTGAATTGCAGATTGCCATTGAGAAACAGTCGTACCTCTTTGCCTTTGCAAGTAATGACGATGCGTTGATACGGGCTCGATTTCGAAAAAATGATCGGTTCCTGATATGAGGAAGTCTCCGCTACCGTCATCAGTTGATCAGAAAAAATAAAGCCCCCGGTAAGAACGAGAGCAACTGCGACTGCCATCGCCCGTAGTACTAAAAGATTTTTCAAGTCGTTGCGGAAAAGCTGTAGTGTCCAGATTGATACGGCAGCATTCAAAATACCAAACAAAAACGAAGAACGGACCAATCCCAGGTACGGCACCAGAAGCAGCGGAAACAAAAGCGAAGCCAATAAAGCACCGACATAGTCAAAGGTAAAAACCTGTGATACCAGCTCTTTGAATTCGAGACGATCCTTGAGAATCCGCATCAAGAGTGGAATCTCAAGTCCCACCAAAATTCCGATAATGGTCACTATTGAATAGAGAAGTATTCGGAAGTTCTCCACATGCTCGAAAGATAGAAAAAGAAGAGCAGCAGAACAGCCACCAACAAGCCCGACGAGCATCTCGACTTGGACAAAAGTTCGAATAATCTCTTTGTCCACATATCTGGAAAGAAAAGAACCAATCCCCATCGAAAACAGGTACACTCCGATAACAGTGGAGAATTGCGTTACAGAATCACCGAGCAGGTAGCTGGCAACGGTGCCAGCAATCAGCTCATAAATGAGACCGCAAGTCGATATAACAAATGCCGTGATTAAAAGCGCGTAAGTCAATCAACTACCCGTGGATTGCTGAAGCTACGATGTTACCTACAGCGATGGTCATTGCGGCAAGGGTAATCGCAAGAGGTAAATTCTTCTCTTCGACTATTTCCTTCCACATCTTTCCCGGCGTAATCCAGTCAAAAATGACAAACGAGGCGCACAAAATAGCAATTCCAAGGCCGGCATATACGATAGCGCTAACGATGTGATTCAGCTGGAATACTTGGTCCACAATCTTTCCCCCTATTTATGATGAACTCCCGGACCACTCGGTCTGGTATGTCCGGCTGTCTCTCCTTCGAAAAACCTGATGTTATTCACGTTCGCGTACCAGAAGTAGATACACAACAATACTCCGAAAATTCCATAGACTTTATCCATAGGTCTTTACCACCTTTCAGCTCGACGATTGGTACGGAGAATAATCGCTGTCGGACCAGCGAGCGACTTCAGTCGCTCTACTTCTGAAGAAGACGCAAATCGGTAAAATAGATATAAACAGCAGGCACCACAGGTAGTTAGCGTATCCGGCGATATCTCTCTTCAGCTCTAGATACATTGTTTTTCTCTCGGTTGCCTTGGCGCCACCATTATCGATATCAAGGTTGAAGTAATACTTTCCACCCGGTACATTGCCTATTGTAATTCGATCGGTGGTGTGACCCTCGCTCCAGGATTCACCATCATCTACGCCGTGGTAGTACTCTACGGTGCGCTCGAAGCTGAACGTCTCGTTCGTATCATCGTTGACTAGCTCACCATAAACATACAACCAGCTGTTATCAACATCGCCCTTTATGGAGATCTCTACGTTGGCTTTGTCCTTGGCTATCTCGAAAACCGGAGATGTCCAAGACTCCGCCTTCTTCGTGTCGGCAACCAATGTGCTGTCTTGCTTCGTCATGTACGGAACGTTGACTTCGTACTCGACTCTGTTGAGGACGGTAGAGCAGTGCAAAACTTGTAAGGCGGTGAGAACAGCAAGAAATATGCCCCAATACATTCCTACTTTTTTCCATGCCTGTGTTTCAGGAGAAGGTTGATTAGGAGCTACGCCGACGGGAGTAGCCATAGACCCGTCATCGACATTGAAGGCTTCTTGTACAACCTTCGGCTCGATATATTCGCTGATGCTCCAGACCTTTTGAGCGCGGTCCTCTTCCATCGAAAGCATTTCGGGCGGTCTTATGTAGTCCGCCATCCACACCTCTTCGCCGACAGCTACCTTCCAGTAGAACTCACCGAGAACGAAGAATACTTTGGCGCGTCCTCGATAGAAGAGCTTATATTTTTTATCGCCTATCTTGGCGTCGTTGGAAGAAAAATCAGGCTTCTCTTTGACAGTGGTAACCAAACTCCAGTGGCCGTTATTGCAAGTCAGCCAACGGTATCCATAGTAAGGATTGAACAGAAGATATTCTTCCCATTTAAATGCGCTTGCTATATCTTCTCTCACAACAAAACCAATTACCTCCCACGTCTTATCATTGAGCTCGCCACGGCTGCCCAACTCGATACGGGGATGAACTTGCATCTGTTTGAAGTAGGTTTCGATTACACGGAACGCATCATTAGTAGTATCAATAACCGAAAAGCATCTATCGCATACGGCAGACATCGAATGGCCCGGATATCGAACAGAGACCGGTGCACCACATTTCGAGCAAGAGAAGGTGGTAACTTTTTTTGCAGGTTTGGTTCCAGCGCTACCAGCCATCGAGTCTCCTCAGATTCTGAAACGTGAAATCATCGAACTCCTGATAGAGCCCGGTGTACACACGAACAGTCTCGCCGTACTCGATCGTCGCCATTTTGCCATTCGCACCAGCGAGATCGACGCTTGTGGACCGTCGTCCCTGCACGGCGTTCATCGGAAGCTCACCTTCACTGAATATGCAATGAACGCGGCGAATATCCTCGACCTCATAGTACCCGTTGGGTTTGATTTCAATGAGCTTACCTGGTTGCACAGTCTCAACGCTCGGCATCTGACTCGTGTCATTGTGTGCGAAGCACATTCCCAGAAATCCCTGTGCTTCGGCAAGCCAACCGGTATCGTCTCCACCGAATATGGTATACCATTCGTTCCAAAAACCGTCATGGTAAGCTACTTTGAGCCTTCCAATAATCTCGAATTTGCGATTGTCGTACATGCCGGTCGTGCCGATTTGAAACGGTGTGATTTCGAACTGGAGTTCGGCCATCTTACCTATCGACTCGAGATCCATGTCGTGCCTGACTAGAGTAGACTTGCAAAAACTGCAGACCGCAAACACGGAGGCTCTTGACCGAAAGCCCACAGGAGCACCACAAGCTGGGCAGCTAAGCTCTAGCATCAAATTTTCTTCAGTATCTCGGCCTTCTTCTGTTCAAACTCTTCCTTGGATAGTATTCCTTTCTCAAGCAGCACTTGCAGCTTTTCCAGCAGAACGAAAGGATCCTCCTGCGGAGCGGATTGAGCCGGACCACCCTGACCAAGAGCGGCGGCCGATTGCGCAAATTGCTGACCAAGAAGAGCACCAGCACCAACTCCGACTCCAAGTCCGGCCAGACCGCCGGAATTCTCCGCGGCAGCAGGAATGCTCTCGGTCACCTGGAAATTGGCATACTTCTGCATATCGCCGACCAAGTTCATCTGCGATTGCTTGTCGAGGTATGCTTGCAGCTCCTCGGGAAGGGTCACGCTCTGGACGACGAAGGATTCAAGTTTTAGTCCGTATTCGAAGAACTTGGGATCAAGTTCCTTTTTCAACTCGTCGGAAAACTTAGTTTGGTTGCCGGCCATGTCGAGGAATGCGACCTCGCCTTGACCGAATTTCGTGGCTATGGACATCGTAACCAACGAGCGAAGCTGACCGTCGAGTTCACTGACCGTATATTGTCCACGCGAGCCGCTTATCTTTTGGTAGAACGTGGAAGGCTCGTCTATTTTGTACGAAAACGTGCCAAATGCTCGAAGTCTGATTACTCCGAACTCTTTATCTCTGATTTGGACCGGCGTTGGTGTTCCCCAGCGTTGAT
Organism: Candidatus Obscuribacterales bacterium; assembly: GCA_019746975.1. Lineage (GTDB taxonomy): Bacteria > Cyanobacteriota > Vampirovibrionia > Obscuribacterales > Obscuribacteraceae > JADYXR01. Next base: position 73,774 of record JAIERK010000143.1, on the reverse strand, counting down.
CGATCTGCTCGCGGGTCGAAAAGAAATAAACATCGGATTTGAAGGGAGACTTGAATGCCTTATCCCAGTTGAGCAATGTGGTGAGGATCGGAAGCGTCCTGGTCGAGAGCTGATAGCGACCTGGGCTAAATACGTCAGCGATGTTGCCTTCATTCACGAAGAGCGCCATCTGAGACTCTCTAACAGTCAGCTGAGCTCCGTTTTGAATCTCGCGATCTTCTGCGGGAAAACGCCAAGCCAGGACACCATTGCTCGTTTCAGTCCATTCGATTACGTCTATGAATTGTTTTTTGAAAAGGTCGAACATACTATTGCACCACCTGACTCTACCGGACAAAACCCATCATACCTTTCATCCATCCTATGCATGGATTAGATAATCAATCGTTAACAACTACGCAATTGCAACCGTTTGCAGCACATAAAGCGTGGTCAGACTTCAGGTTTGGGCTTTTCGGCAATTCTGGCATAATGCCATAAATCAAGGTCCGAATCTCCGGAAAGTGCCATCCCAAGCCTGGCACAAAGTTGATGTGCCTTCATTCGGTTATCGGCAAAGTAGTCGCAGATATGCACATCAACCAGTATTTTGTTGATCTCTGGCCAACAGTGGGCAGCGACATGGGATTCCTTGAGAATCACTACTGCCGAAAGGCCAAACGGATGGAATTCCGCTTCAACATCGGCTACCGCAGTAAGTTCGGACTCAAGGATGCATTTCTTGAGCAAGGTTATCAGCTCTTCGGCGGTCGCCTGAGCGGCAGCCGGACCCATCGGCAAGATCGCAGAAAAGCGATGCGAAGACAGGGGACGCCCAGTCTGGGCAACAGATTCGGCGGATGTCAGCGGGGACAAGTCTCTCATTCTTGAAGTATATCAGTCGCCCTGGAAAGGACATTTGAAACGGAAAGGTCCGGAACTATTGTCTCTTGGCTTGCTCTAGACTAAAGTGGTATCGATTAGGGACCCGGCGAAAGTTAAACAACCATTCCAATTTCGGGTTTTAACAAATGCTTTTTATTGTTTTGTCGTTCCTCGTTCTTGCTACCTCCTTCAATGGAGAGAAAGTGGCAGACTGGTATTGGGACAACAAATACAAGACCGAGCAGCAAGCAGCAATTAGTCTGGTCAAGCAAAATCTAATCACCAACGTAGCCTTCATTAAGACGCGCGGCGTCTATGAACTGGGCGATCTAATCGACTTCGAAATTCAAACCCAAGACGGACCCTATTTAGTCCAACGTTACCAACCGTCTGCCCTGGAGCAGGAGTATGTCAGACAGGCTTACTCGTCGGGACAACTTGTAGTGCATTATGAGGTCAGATTTCCGAACCGCTGCGTGCTGAAACCAACCATGCTGGCAGCTCAGCGCATCGCACACAGACCCAAGCCGGCAAGAATGCCGGAAGACAAGATCTCCAGATTCATCTCATTGTGGGGCAAAGTAGTAGCCGGGTTGTTGTTCGCAGCCGGTTTGTATTCGTTTCGTCGCTATCCATAGAGCGACTAACCACTTGTCTCGACAACCCGACCACTCTCTTGATCTTGCGGAAGCAAGCCATGCTTGACATACACTGGAATCGCTTCAGTCCGCAAGCGCGGCATTAACGAAGAAAATATGAGCGCAATAGTCAGACAATAGACCCCACAGCCCATCACCGTCGTTTGAAAACCGAAGTGGTTGGCGACGTATCCGCTCACCATTCCGCCCAGAGGTGCAGTCCCCATGAAGGACATTGCGAAAAAACTCATCACTCGACCGCGTTTATCTTCCTCTACGACCGACTGCAGGATTGTGCTACACGACGCCATCATTAGCATCATCATCGCACCGATAAAGGACAGTCCGACTATTGCCGGCCAAAACGAATTGATGAACGAGAATCCAATCAAGGCAAGCGAAAACAGTATGGCTGACGCAACCACCCACTTACCTAGTCCTAAAACGCTCTTGCGAGAAGCCAGAGTAAGCGTTCCTACAAGCGAACCCGCTGCAGACGCAGACATCAAGTACCCTAACGTATTAGCATCACCGCCAATTTGTTTGACAAACACCGGCAACAGCAAAATGTATGAAGCGGCGCCAATTCCGAAAATGCAAACAAGCAAAAGCACAGCTCTGATCGGACTGGTAGACCAGGTATAACTCAAGCCTTCCTTGAGTTCACCCAGAACTCCGAGTGAAGAAGACTTCGGTTTCGCACGGAAATTGCCTTTGATAAGCAGCAACGCCACGATAACGGCGACATAACTTACCGCATTCAGCAAGAAACAAATTCCCGCCCCGAACGCCGCAACGATAAAACCAGCTAGAGCCGGTCCAATCAATCTAGTGATGTTGAGCAATGATGAATTCATCGCCACTGCTGCAGGAAGGTCCTTTTTCTCGACTAGACTTATGACAAATGCAGATCTGGCTGGCATATCGAATGAATTGATAATACCGGCGATAATTCCGAGTAGTATCAAATGCGGTACCTGAACTTGATTTGTCAAAGTGAGATAGGTTAGCACTGTCGCCTGCACCATCGCCAGTATCTGAGTCGTAATTATGATTTTGTGCCGATTGAGGCGGTCCGCCAAGACACCGGCAATCGGCATGACAAGGAGGGCCGGCAATTGGGTCGATACACCGACTACAGCAAGAAGAAATGCCGATTTGGTGATTTCATATGTATACCAGGCGAGCGCAACCTGCTGCATCCAGGTGCCGACAAAAGATATTAATTGCCCAGCAAAATATAGAGAGTAACGCGCATTTCCGAATATTCGAAAGGGTCCCAGGTTGTCGGTCTGCATAATGATTGGGCGATACTCGAAGCTGCTAACACTACAGAAACGAAAGTTACTGTCGAGAGTGCCCGCATTTACGAAATTCGCAGTGAAAAACTAATCGACAGAACAACAACGAGCATACAGATTGATTAGTGCGCTTGCAAGTCTCAGGAACAGAATTAGAGATCGCGTTGGAGTCGAACGGATTCCATGCCGACGAAAGTGTCCATCAATTAAGAGCGATCGGAACATAAGCTCATACCCCAAACTTGCCACTTCGAAAAGTTGGCGAGTACACTTCTCAGACCAACTCAGGTTGCAGCACAGTCCGCTCTGTCAAACGGTACATCGATATCGATTTACCCCTGTACAAAAAAGCTGCCACTTCGAAAAGTTGGCGAGTACACTTTTCAGACCAACTCAGGTTGCAGCACAGTCCGCTCTGTCAAACGCCACATCGATATCGATTTACCCCTGTACAAAAAAGCTGCCACTTCGAAAAGTTGGCGAGTACATTTTTCAGACCAAAGCACAGTCCGCTCTGTCTAACAGTACATCGATATCGATTTACCCCTGTGCAAAAGAGCTGCCACTTCGAAAAGTTGACGAGAACACTTTTCAGACCAACTCAGGTTGCAGCACAGTCCTCTCTGTCAAACGGCATATCGATATCGATTTACCCGTATACAAAAATGCTGCAGCTTTGCAAAGTTGGCGAGACCACGCCAGGGTGCAACTAAGGTTCAGCAAACGCCTCTCTATGTCCAACGGCGCATCGACATCGATTTACCCGAATACAGAGATGCGACGCCTTTGCAAAGTTGGCGAGAGCGCTTCGCTCGCGAAACTCCCTATTGGGGCGCTCCTGTAGATTCAAGCAAGCCTGGTCGATCAAAGATCTGCTGGACACGCTCGGTTGACCTTCCGCCGTAGCCCTTATCCGACGCCATGTCGACCGGTAAATTTCCACGCAATCTCTTCAGTCCGTAGAAGCTGTTCATGAACAATGACAGCCATGCAGCACCAGGTCTGAGGCGGGTGACGGCACGATGCATCCTTTGGGTTACGTGAGAAGGTGAGAATGCTTTTCTCCACAATTTACGGTGTGCTTCAAGCAACTCTTCCGGCGTCATATTCTTAGGGCGAAAGGCCACATTAAAGCCGTTGTAATATTCCCAACCCCGCTCGTCTAATAGGCGCTGTTCGTCCTTCAATTTCTCGTACAATGGCGTACCCTTGTACGGAGTCAAGACACTCATGAATGGAACGTCGACTCCGACATCAAGTAGGTTGTCCGCCATCTCTTCGACACTATCTGCGGTATCATGATCGAATCCGGCTATGAATCCCGCCATTACAGCGATCCCGTTAGCATGTACTATGTCGAAGATGTCCTTGTAATGATCGATTTTATTCTGCCTTTTGTTGGCATCTTTGAGTGAGTCAGAAAGGAAGCTCTCAACACCGAAGAATATGCCTATGCAACCCGAGTCGCGCATCAGCCCCATCAATTCCTCATCTTTGACAATGTCCATGCTCGCCTGAGTAAGCCACCATTTCTTGAGAGGGATCATTTTCTTCAAGAGAGACTTCACGTATGTCCTTTGAGCAGTCAGATTATCGTCCCAGAACCAGACCACTTTTCGCTGCCACCAGAATGGGAAATCGTCGTATTCGATGTCTTTCAAAACGGCTTCAACAGGTCGAACTCTAAATCCAGGATTGATAGTCGGAACCGAACAAAATGAGCAACTAAACGGACAGCCCCGAGTGGCTTGAACAACCCGCCTCACAAAGTAATTGTTGGGCAGGAGGTCGTATCGAGGCGTCGGAACCTCGTCTAGAGACAGAGGCTCTCCGCGATAAACAGGTTTCAGCTCCCCATTGGCAGCGTCTCGTAACATCCCGGCCCAAACAGATTCCGCTTCACCGGTAATAACTGAATCACAATGTTGACGGACCTCTTCAGGCCAGAAAGTAGCATGCGGTCCTCCACCGACGACCAATTTGCCGCGCCGCCGAAACTCGGACGCGAGACGATAAGCCTCTGGTGTAAATCCGCTGAAGAACGAGAGACAGACAAGGTCAGCATCAGTATCAAAGTTGACCTTTTCAACCTGCTGATGAATCACTCTTACCTGATGCTCAGGAGGCGTCAGTGCAGCCAGGTGAATGCCTGTAATAGGCGGCACAAAATCAACCTCGTGACCTTTATTGTAGCGTTGAATATAGACTACGATGATATCTATTTTCAATTTCATCCACCCACACAGACTCTGAACATGTGATGAACATTTGAAGATATATACCCGCGTTTTTTGCCCACGAATCCGTCTCAGCCTATAGGTAGGCTCAAATAGAAACAACAGGACCAACGGCCCGCTCGATTGGTGCTAAGCAGTTCGCACCAAATACAATACCATCACTTGCCTATCCGTAACGCGCATCGTGACATTGCGCCTCAAGAATGATTCTGACGCATCCTCTATTCGAAAGACTGGTTGTATTGACTGCACTTTGATAAGATAAACTGGGCGCTTGTGCAATTTCAGGGCGGTGGCATGGCAAAAATCTTGATCGTTGAGGATGACCTGGAGCTGCTATCCGGTCTGAAGGACGCTATGGCATCTCAAGGCTATACAGTTGAGGTGAGTACAAATGGCGAAGACGCGCTTGACAAACTCAAAGCTTATAAGTTCGACCTAATCGTTCTCGACTGGCAGCTTCCGGGCACATCGGGAGTAGACGTTTGCGCACAGTTCCGCGGCACCGGTGGCTTAACACCGATTATTATGCTGACCGGTAGATCGCTTATCGAAAATAAAGAGGAAGGTCTGTACGCCGGTGCTGACGATTATCTGACGAAACCGTTCGAGATGCGCGAACTCCTCGCTCGAGTTCGTGCATGTCTGAGACGCCCCTACACGTTCACTGGCGACGTCCTCACGGTCCAGGACATAGCCATCGAATTCGACACAAGAAAAGTACTGAAGAACGGAACATCGATTGATCTGTTACCGATGGAGTATAAGCTTCTTGAATTCCTCATGCGGCATAGAGGGCAGACCTTTAGCGCGTCAGCGTTGCTCGATAGAGTCTGGAAGTCGACATCTGATGTAAGCGAAGATGCAGTCAGGACATGCGTTAAGACACTACGAAGAAAGATAGCCAACAGCGATGGTTCTTCTGTGCTAGAAACCGTATATGGTGTCGGATACAAAGTATCCTGAGCCGACTACTCTTCTTTTGCATTTGGCAGTATAAACCAAAACGTGCTGCCCTTAGCTGCCAACGAGGTCACTCCAATTGAACCACCATGGAGCTCTACAAGTTTTTTGCAGATTGAGAGTCCCAACCCACTGCTTCCGACTTTCGCAGCATCGTCCAATTGCTCGAAGCTCTCGAAAATTATCTTTTCCTTGCCCAATTCGATTCCCGGTCCTTGATCAGTGATGCTCACCCGAACGCCACCATCGACGATACTGGCTGCTATCTCAATCTCGCCGCACGGCGGGGAGAATTTAATTGAGTTTGCCAGTAGGTTGATGATTACTTGAATCACACGATCGCCGTCCGCGAACAGATCGATGTCGGTATCACGCTCTGAAATCTTGAGATTCTTACTCTCGGCAAGAGAACGAATTGCATCAATCGAGTTGGCTACGAGAACATCCAGATTGATCTCTTTCTTCTTCAGTTGGAGTTTCCCGCTCTGCAATTTTTCCATATCGAGGAAGTCATTAATCAATCGCACCATTCTCGAGGTACTGCCACCCATCTTCCTGAGCTCAGCCGAGGCCTCGAACGGAAGCGTGCCTTTGACACCATTCTCCATAATTTCGATCGATACTTGAATCGAAGTCAAAGGCGAACGAAGATCGTGCGACACCATTGCAATGACATCTTTACGGAGCTGCTCTGCTCGCTTTCGATCCGTTATATCGTGCACGACACAGAACAGCAATTTGTCACTCTCTGACCAGTGCACAGACCATATGGAATCGACGGGACGACCAGCCTGGTTGAGGACTACCAGTTCAAAAACCTGATTTTCCTTGGCTTCGATCGCTTTCTGGAAGTGTGATATCGACTGCTCACCTTTGAAGAAGAGAATGTCTTCGACGCGTCGTCCCGTTAACTCCTTACGACTGTAACCCCATTGCTTTTCACAGGCTGGATTGACGGCGATGAATTTGTAATTCTTATCGACGCTGCAGATGACATCGACAGCGTTATCCACTACCGCCCTTTCTTTGCGCGTCGCCTCATTAAGAGCATCAGCCATCTCTCTGAATACAGTGTCCAACTTCGCGATCTCGTCGTAGCCGCCGGTTGGGGGAAGAAGTTCTTCCTCCCGACTGAGGCGCTTTGTATTGTCCATAAGGACTGTCAATCGGCGGGTCGTACTAGCGTTAAAGTAATGAACCAGACCAACAGCGATTAGAACATTCATGGCAACGCCCATGGCGAGCCACTGATCGACAAGCATTCGCAATCGTCCCTCGGAAACCGGAGCATCCTTGAGTATGGTTCGTTCGCTCTGAACCAGCTCGTCCAACAAATTGGAAAATGCGAGGGCGTCAGCCTGTAGCTTCGCATATGGTACATGCACCATTGCGTCGTCGCGATCGATGCGATCGTACATTTGCTGCATCTCTTTCAGTTCGACTTGAACCAGGTTGGAGATTTTCTTGACCAGCGCCTTTCGTGATTCGTCTTGGCCTGCCAAATCTGCAAGCAGTCCCAACTGAATTAGAATTTTCGATTTCACCTCACCGAGCTCGGCGGCGAACAGTGGATTTTGAGAAGAGTTGAATCCGGCTATCGCAGTCCCAGCCTCGAAAAATAAGCGTTGCAAATTTTCGGTTTCCAGAACGAGATTGCGAGACTGTTCTATAACGCGTGCTTCCTGTTCCACCTGGAAGAGCAAAAAACTGAGTACACTGATAAACAGAATCTCGAATCCAAGCGGTATCGCCACCAGAATCAGTACCTTCTGCCAGATTTGCAATCTTAATATAGACAGCCTTGCCCTTGTCGCCATTCAGTTGCTCTCCATGAGCGACCGCATTTTGGCTACTGCCTGGTCAAAATCGGAATCAAAAAATTTGATTACATCGTGCTTGGTGATAAACATGTACGTGCGATTTGCCTTGTTCAAAGCCGCTGTAGACGCATCTTTGTTCCCCAGCTTCTTCTCCAGATCGGCAAGCTGTGTGTACGTGTACAGCTTGCCAAAAGGGTCTAAGTCGGTAAGGACCGATCCACCTTCAATTGTCCATTTGAGGGCAAGATCAAGCTTCTTTTGCTGTTCCAGAGCGTTTGCAACAAGCAATCTGGCCCTGTTGAGCCGGATAGTGTCCCTTTTTTCTCCCTTGGACAAATTAGTATTCGCCTTCTCTGCAAGCTCTTGAGCATCTGCAAAGCGGTGCTGAGCCATTCGAAGATAGGCGAGATTCAAGTATATGATGGACGTCATATAATGTTTTTCTCCAAAGTATCGAATGGACAGTGTCAGCGATTCATTTAGGATACGTTCTGCTTCTTCCAGTTTGCCCAACTTCAGACAGGTTACACCAAACCTACTGAGCGGTCCGACAACGGAGCGATCATCCTTACCGAACCGTTGACGCTGAATCTCTACGGTCTCCAGAAGCAACGGATAGGATTCTTCTCTCCTACCGCTTGTAGCGTAGAGAAACCCGAGATACTGAACTGATCTATAAAGTCGGATACCCTTATCGCCGGCTTTTCGAAGAACAGAGATAGCACTCTTGTAGTATCGTTCGGCCTTTGCATTGTCCTGCGCTTTCTCCGCTCGCTGCCCGCCTCTGACAAAGGTTTCCCACTTCCGTTGTGTCTCCAGGTCTATTTTGTCGTCGAGACAACTGACGCTGGCAGCGCCATCCTCGATCGACGAATCATCAGGTTGAATGGCATCTGGTGTGGTATCGCCTTTAATACCAGCTTGTTTAGCGGCGATTGACGTTGCAAGACTCTTCTCCAATAACAATCGCGAGGCAAGACAAGCGCTCTCGAAAAATGGGTCCTTCTCGCGCGGCGGCTGTTCTTCGTAGCAACGATCAATCTTTGTACCTTCGGAATCAGCAAAATAAAGGCCCCAAGCACAACAACTCTGACACAGGTCAACCGGAAACGTATGTCTCGAGGCGCTTCCAACGTCCGACTTGTATCGTTCTTGAGCATCGCCAAAAGCTCGTGCAGCCTTTTTATACTCACCCATTTTTAGATAACAAAAGCCAATACCACACAAAGCTGAAGCACTTGGCACGACGTTTTGACTGACCGACTTGGAGTCAATAACCGGTAGCTCATTATATAGTTTCAAGGCTTCAGCAGGTTTTCCACATAGTAAATTCGCCCCCGCTACCTCCACCTTGAAGTCAGTTAGCTGGGACGGGTCGACCTTTGCTTGCTCGAGCTCAGCGAGCGCGTCGGCATAGGTCGACAGACTCCGTTTGTACCTTCCGGCGAGAAGGTCGTGGTGCGCGGTCAGCCTATAACGATCGAAGAGCCGCATGTGATGCTCCCTTGACCACTCAGATATATTACCGCAACCCTGGATAGGCAGAAGCAATAACACAGCGAAACCTATGCAACTAGCTAGTTTTTCGCGAGCAAAGAAATTGTTGTCAATCCGGCGTATCTCGAGTCACTCCCCAGTTGCCAATACTGTGATTGTACTTCCATTCTGGTTCATCCACTCAGGCGCTTAGCACAGACATGCGACAGACTCATAAATACGCGACAAGGCAAGAGGCTCGGATTCCGACCGTTCTTGGTTTTACTCGATACCCGAACCGCGATCAATCCGAAATGAGCTGCATCGAGATTGTCGAAGTTTCGTATGCCCGGCCGTCAGGACAGATTTCACGAGAGGCTTCAAAGACCCCATTATGATGCGGGATCGGCATCAGGGTTCTCGTCAACTTCTTACCTGCAGACAAAACCAAGCCAATTCTATATGTAGGAGCTCCGGGCAAAGACAGAATCTTTCGAAAAAATCTTGAACAAGGATCTCACGACTTTCTCATAATGATTCACTATTCTATTCACATCGAAGGCGGTACGAACATTACATAAAGACCTTCTTCGATAGTTCGAGTCCATTCTTCCTAATCACAATTCCTCTTTCTTTTACGTTACGTCGAACTCTCCTGCCGCAGGCTGCATCTTGAAGCGGCGAGTTTAAACTACAACTGAGTTTCTCCACCGCGCAAAGGTGCCGTGCCCAAAACCCCATGGAGCTCGGCATTTTTTGCATCTACTCTTAGGCGTTTTCTCCCAGCGCTACATGACTCAGGAACGTTTTAATCCCCTTGCAGGTGGACCTAGTTCACTTTGTCTTGTGGAAGTGTACGATTCGGGACCTTGAACGTCTAAGTTCACCGCATCCACGCAAAAGCCCTTGAACTGTAGTGTTCAAACGAATACCTTCGTCAAGAATTGGCAAGAGGGGACTGCTAATCCGAAGGCTGCGTAACTTTTTGTTTACACGCCAGTTGATCTAGTGCATAATTATTCAGAAGGAATGTATGATTATGCAAACAAGGACAGACCGGCACAAAAAAATTCTAGATCTGGTCGCCAACCAAAATATTGGTACGCAAACAGATTTAGAGAAAGTGCTCAAAAAAGAAGGGTTCCGCGTTACGCAAGCGACCCTTTCGAGAGACATCCGAGAGCTAGGTCTCGTCAAGATTGCAAGTGGAGAGGGCTACCGATATGCAAGTCGTCAAAATATACAACCGACGACGACGACGACGCATACGATGCATGCGTCGCTTGCAAGTGTAAAACGCTTCGTAAGAAAAATCGATTGGTCAGGGAATACGGTAGTAATCATAACTGACAGCGGCGCAGCAGCTCATGTGGCCGAGGCTATTGATCGCCTTGAGATGGGTCAACTGCTCGGAACCGTTGCCGGAGATAACACCATTCTTCTAATCGTGCATCGGGATGCAGCTGCTAAAAAGGTCGTGAAACACCTTGAGACGCTGCTCGGTTAAGACACAACCGAAGCAATATACAAAGAGGGTTTTGAAATGAAGAAAATTTTGCTTGCCTACAGTGGTGGGCTGGATACGTCGTGCATTCTTGCGTGGCTCAAGGACACCTACAATGTTCCTGTAGTCGCATATTGCGCAGATGTCGGACAAGGCGAAGACCTCAAGCTGGTCGCCGAGAAGGCAGTCAAGACTGGGGCAGAAAAGTGCGTTATCGATGATCTCCGAGCAGACTTCGTCAATAACTATGTGTTTCAATCCATCAAAGCCAACGCCATGTATGAAGGGGTTTATCTGATGGGAACCTCGTTGGCACGTCCGTGCATCGCACAGGGCATGATCACTGCAGCCCTGAAAGAAGGCTGTGATGCCATTGCCCATGGTGCAACCGGCAAAGGCAACGACCAAGTGCGTTTCGAGCTTGCCATAAAGTCTCTGGCTCCTCATTTGCAAATCGTCGCTCCGTGGCGTGAGTGGAACTTCACTGGACGCAACGACTTGATCGCATACGCGGACAGCAAAGGAATTCCGGTGCCAGTGACAAAGGAAAAGCCTTATTCGATGGACGCCAATCTCATGCACATCAGCTATGAAGGTGGCATCCTCGAAGACCCTTCTGTCGCGCCACCCAGCGATATCTATCTCTGGACTACCGACCCGGAAGCGGCACCTGATCAATCCGAAGAGATCACCATCGAGTTTGAATCCGGCGTACCGATCAAGGTTAATGGCGAAGCGCTCAATCCATCCGCATTGCTCGACAAAGTCAATACAATCGGAGCGAAGCACGGAATCGGACGCGTCGACCTCGTTGAAAATCGTTTTGTCGGAATCAAATCCAGAGGAGTATATGAGACACCAGGTGCAACACTACTCATGCAAGCGCACATGGCTCTCGAATCGCTGACTCTCGATAGAGAAGTCGCTCACCTCAAACAAAGCTTCGCTCTAAAGTTTGCCGAGCTTACCTACAACGGTTTTTGGTTCGCCCCGGAGATGACACTGATTAAGAAACTGATCGACGCATCTCAATCGAACGTCAACGGCTGGGCAAAACTCAAGCTCTTTAAGGGCAATTCAATTGTTTTGGCTCGGCACTCCTCCAACAGTCTCTACGATACAAAGCTTTCCAGCTTTGAAGAGATGGGCATGTTCGACAAACATGACTCGGGTGGATTCATTAACGTTAACGGACTCAGACTAACAGCCTGGAGTAAGTGCAATGAAAGTCTTAAGAACAGCCTTCAGCCAACCGCTTGATCCGGTGGTGACATCATTCGTTTCCTCGATTGATGAAGACAAATATATCATCAACGCCGATCTCGACGGCAGTCTTGCCCACGTCTCCATGCTAGAGGCGGTCGGTTTGATTAAAGCCGCGCAGGCGACAAAGATCAAAGAGGGTCTGGCCATCATTAAGGAACAATACTCCGATGGCACCTTCAATCTCTCCGAAGACTTCGAAGATGTCCACATGAATATCGAAGTCAAGCTTGAACAATTGATTGGTTCTGACGCCAAGCTGTTACATACAGCTCGCAGCAGAAACGATCAGGTAGCGCTAGACATCAGACTCTACGTCCTTCAACAAATCAGTGGCATCTCTTCATTGCTACAGGAGTTGATCGAAACCATCACTGCAAAAGCAGCCCAATATAGTGATACCATCATGCCAGGGTACACTCATCTTCAGCACGCTCAGCCCGTTTCGGTCTCACATTCATTCCTGTCCTTTGTTGAAATGTTGAAGCGCGACCTGGAGCGTCTAAAGGACTGTGCCGAGCACACCGACTGCAGTCCGCTGGGCGCAGGTGCTCTAGCGGGTTCGTCATTGCCGATAGAACCTGAGCTCTCGGCCAAAGCGCTAGGGTTTTCGAAAGCATTCAACAATTCAATAGACGCAGTAAGCGATAGAGACTTTGCGTGCGAATTTGTTTTCGTCTGTTCAATGATTGCAATTCACCTTTCCCAAATCGCGGAAAACCTGATCATCTGGACAACAAAGGAGTTTGGCTTCGTTACATTCTCGGATGCAGTGACGACAACATCCAGTCTGATGCCTCAGAAGAAAAATCCAGATCCGATCGAGATAGTTCGTGCAAAGTCCGGTGCTGTCTGCGGAGACCTCTTCAACATACTGATGGTGCTCAAAGCGCAACCGATCGGATACAACAGAGATCTTCAGGAGACAAAGAAACCTGCTATCAATGCCGCCAATGTCATCATTGAATCACTGAAAGTTATGGTTTTGGCATTCTCCGAGATGACAATCAACGGAGATGCGACACTCGAGGCCGCAAGCGCTCCCGAGCTGTTCGCAACTGATCTCCTCGAGTATCTGGTGTTGAAAGGAGTGCCTTTTCGGAAGGCGCATGAAACGATTGCCGAACTGGTCAGTTCGGCACGGGAGAAGTCTCAGAGTTTGAAACATTTGCCACTAACTCACTACAGGCAAATATCACCATTGTTTCGCGATGATATCTACGACTTGTATAACCCTGCAGCCTCGGTGGCGCGAAAGAACTCCCCAGGAGGGACCGGCTCGCGAAAGCCGAATTAAACACGACAATATAGTGTCTAAAAAGTAACTGAAATAGCGAAGCTATTGCTTCCGCTAGTTTGAAGCCGCGCGGCCGGCTGAGGAGAAAATATTATGTTGAGCGTACTGCCAGTTTTAAAACACATCAAGGAAAAATATTCGAATGCGTCTTCGCAGCGCATGACACAACCGACAGGATCATCGCCACTGCAATATGTTTTGAAAGAAAACCTGTTGAGAGGCAAAGACATACTCGGCATCGCCGATTTGTCCCCTGAGGAGATTCTCCTCATCATTGAGACCGCACAGCATTTGAAGAACAATAAATTTGACGAGACTCAGACCCTCTTTGGTAAAGGGCAGACTTTGGTGATGCTTTTCGAAAAACCATCGCTTCGCACAAGAGTGACTTTCGAGGCCGGCATGACGCAGCTCGGTGGACACGCAATCTACATGGAAGGTCAGCTGGGCGTGCGCGAACCGGTTAGTGATGTCTCGAAAAATCTAGATCGCTGGGTAGATGGAATAATGGCGCGGACGTTCGCACATGAAACGTTGGAAGTGCTGGCCGCTAACGCGAAGATTCCAGTCATCAATGGGCTAAGCGATCTCGAACATCCATGCCAGGCGCTAGCAGATTTCCAGACCATTCTCGAACACAAAGGCAAACTCAAAGGACTGCAACTTGCTTTTATCGGCGATGGAAATAATGTAGCCAACTCACTTCTTCTCCTGGCCGCCAAGGTTGGAGTAGACTTTGCAATCGGCTGCCCAAAAGGGTTTGAGCCGTGTCCAACAATCTGGCAAAAGGCGCTTGATGCAGCTCAAATGAGTGGTGCGAAGTTGACGATAACCAACGATCCCGACGAAGCAGCTTTAAACGCGGATGTGGTCTACACAGACGTTTGGGTCTCCATGGGACAGGAGAGTGACGAGCACGAGAAGGTCCTTGCCTTCAAAGACTACCAGGTCAACTCGAAGACTCTAGACCATGCAAAGCAAGACTGCATTTTTATGCACTGCCTACCGGCACATCGAGGAGAAGAGGTGGAAGGCGCCGTCATCGATGGTCCACATTCAGTTGTCTATGACCAGGCGGAAAACCGATTGCATGCTCAAAAAGCGATACTGGCACTGGTGCTCTGATCCAGATTCAGTTGGTTTTCAGCCAGGACTCATCGACCACAATATTTTCAAAAGAAACACACTTCGACTAAGTTCTAACGAAAGGGAGGCTCCGATGGTGAGTCTAAAATGTGCACTCGACAACAGTGTTGAGGCTAAAGACAACATCAAAAAGCTTAAAACCAAGATTGGTGTTGCAGGAGCCTCAGGCTATACAGGGCAAGAGCTCATAAGGTTGCTCGCACAACACCCACACGTTGAGCTGGTTGCATTGGCATCCAACTCAGGTAGCGGTAATGATTTTGCAAGCAGTTTCCCTGGGTTTCGCGGCTTCGTCGACACCGTGCTCTGCCCGGTAGATCTCGATTACTTGACTGCCGTGAGCGACATCGTATTTCTTTCGCTGCCCCACGGCATCGCGACCAATCTAGTGACGGCATCTGCTCTATCCAAAGCGAAGGTAATCGACCTGAGCGGAGACTTTAGAGTCAAATCCAAGTCCGGGCTACGGAACAACGAGATTCAAGAGTCGGCGGTCTATGGGCTTTGCGAATTCAATAGAACGGAAATTAGTCGTAGCAGCCTGGTCGCCAATCCCGGTTGCTATGCCACCGCAGCTAATCTGAGTCTTGCGCCTCTGGTCAAAGCAGGCGTGATCGCTCCTGGCTCAATCATCATCGATGGGAAGTCCGGCGTCTCTGGAGCAGGACGATCTCTATCACTGAAGACGCAGTACAACGAGTGCAATGAATCGATGACGGCCTACCAGCTTCCAACTCATCGGCATACGCCTGAGATTGAGGCAACGCTTGGTCAATTTTCCAAAGGCGACGTCGTCACAACTTTCGCAGCACATCTCGTACCGGCGAACAGAGGCATATTACTTACGGCTTACGCCAATCTGAACCACAAAATTTCAGTGGAGGAGGTGAGAACGATTTTTGAACAATTCTATCTAGCCGAGCCCTTCATTCGCATAATGCCTGGGTCTATCTATCCAGAAACGCGATGGGTAAAAGGCTCGAACTTCTGTGACATCGGCTTCGCAGTCGACGATCGGGCCGGTCGAATAGTGGTCGTCAGCGCCATCGACAATCTAGGAAAGGGAGCTGCCGGCCAAGCTGTACAAAACATGAACATCATTATGGGCATCGATGAAACAACTGGTCTGACGCAAATTCCTACATTCTTGTAGCGAATCCGACGATCAAAGGGGGTAGGTCAAGATGAAAATCGTATCTGGTGGTGTAACCGCGCCGAAAGGCTTTAAAGCTGCAGGAGCACACGTTGGGCTCAAGCGAAAGCGCAAAGATCTAGCCATCCTTTTGAGCGATGTCGATGCAACCGTAGCTGGTGTATTCACGACCAACGTCGTAAAGGGTGCACCAGTAATTTGGACCCAGAAAGTTACATCTAACGATTCACCGATACGTGCCGTCGTAGTCAATAGTGGTCACGCCAATTCATGCACTGGACCTCAAGGATACCAACACTGTGTACAGATGGCAGAGTCTGCAGCGAAAGCGATTGGAATCGCACCAGAAGAAGTGGCAATCGCCTCTACAGGATTCATCGGCGTTCCTATTCCCATAGACAAGATAGTCGCGGGATTGCCAGTTGTCGCTTCAATGTTGAATAGCTCGCTGAGCGCCGGTACAAGTGCCGCCGAAGCAATTCGCACAACCGACCAGTTCACAAAGGAAACCGCCATTCAGTTAGAGCTGAACGGCAAGGTCGTAACCATAGGCGGAATGGCAAAGGGATCTGGTATGGTGCATCCGAACATGGCTACAATGCTAGCCTTCATTACAAGCGACATCAACATATCGAAGGAGCTTCTTCTAGCTGCGCTCAAAGAAAGTGTTGCCACCACATACAATATGATCTCCGTCGACGGCGACACGAGCACCAACGACATGGCAATTGCTATGTGCAACGGATTAGCGGGCAACACGTCCATCGTAGATAGAGACGACGAAAGTTACCAACTCTTCGTGCAGGCCCTTCATTCTATCAACGAGAACCTTGCGAAAGCTGTGGCACGGGATGGAGAAGGCGCCACCAAGTTCGTAGAGGTATCTATAGTGGGTGGAGAGTGCGCTGAAGACGCTCAAAAACTAGCTAAGTCCGTTGTATCATCCAGCCTTGTAAAGACTGCATTGTTCGGACAAGATGCCAACTGGGGAAGGGTCATGGCTGCCTTAGGAAAGGGTGGAGTGCTTTTTGATCCAGCCCGTCTATCCATAGGATTCGAGAGCGAAGCGGGTGTCTTGGCATTGATGGAATGCGGAACGCCATTATCGGTTGATTCGCACGCGGCACGAAAGGTCCTCAGTGAAAAAGACATCCGCATCAACATCGATCTAATGGCGGGAGCCTCAGCAGCTCGAGCCTGGGGATGCGACCTCAGCTATGACTATGTCCGAATCAATGGTGCCTATCGACCATAATGCGCTGGTTGCGAGACAGAAGTTGAATAAACCGGTTTCTTTGCAGGGGATAAGAGAATGTGTATTAATCAAGCCAATCAAATGAAAAAGACCGTTGCTGTATCAGGAAAAGTGGCAGCAAAACTGAAAAGCATTAAGGGCGAAACCATTGTCGTAAAAATTGGCGGCAGCTCAATCACAACAGATGAGGCTCTCAATGGGTTCGTAAAGGATGTAGCGCTGTTGCACCACTCTGGTATTAATGTGGTGCTCGTCCACGGAGGCGGACCATCAATCTCGAAGGCACTGGAGAACAGCGGCGGCGAAGCTCACTTCATTGACGGTCTTCGTGTTACGGACGGTCACACATTGGCAGTTGTTCAAAACGTTCTTGACGAGATCAACATCAAAATAGTATCGAAACTTCTCGATTTCGGAGTACCGGCCAAGGGGTACAACTCACAATCCGAGTTACATCTTTCCGCTTGCAAGAAGTTGGTGCAATGCAGCTCTGGAGCCAGGCTAGACATCGGTTATGTCGGAGAGATTAGCGGCGTCGACACATCGCTTCTTGCCAACCCAAAGACGGTTGTCCCGGTTTTTGCATCTCTTGCACACGACGCTGAAGGACAGCTGTTAAACGTAAATGCAGATAATGTAGCGATGGCGCTGGCGGTGGCATGTAAGGCGGAAAGATTGATCTATATTACCGATGTACCAGGGATCCTTATGGATTCCAACTATGTAATACCAACCGTGTCGGTGGACGAGATTGGATTACTGATAGACAGCGGCATAATTCGTGGCGGCATGATACCAAAGGTACGTAACTGCGCGTCGGGAATAAGAAAAGGCATTGGTACTGTCGTCATAGGCAGCGCCGATACAGACGGTCACTTTCTCGACTCAATCTTGAAGCCTGGTACATCAGGTACGATGATCACAAAAAAACAGCTAGTCGCCTGATATCGGTTTCGTCGCCCATCCGAGAATAGTTGTGCACACCCAAGCTCGGAGCCAGCGAGAATCTGGTCGCGCCTCTTCGTTAATTTTGCAATTGGGTATATATTGGTGGCGAAGTCGGATCCTGCGGGAATCGACGACAGACATTCTCGGCACTACGCCGTGAAGCCAATGGCAAAGGCAAATTGAATGCATGTGTTGGTAGTCGAAAAAAGTCGTAAGCTTCTCAAAGAGCTCAGTGTCGGCCTGGAGCAGCGCGGTATCGAGATTACTTCAGCGAACACACTCCAGCAAGCCTTCAGGCGGCTTGCGCTAAACTCGTTCGACGCCATTCTTCTGGATCTTTCACTGTCGGATAGTGAAGGTATCGCCACATTCTATCGAATCAGAGAGCTGGCTCTGGACATTCCTATAATTGTCTCTACGGATCTCAATGAAGAGGACCTGGCACTGGCCTGCGTACAGGCAGGAGCGCAGGGGCACGTGGTAAAGCAAGCTGTAAGTTGCGATGCAATCCAGAGACGTCTCGAGTTCGCCATCGAAGAGACGAAAGTCGCCAAAGCCTTGCAGAAAAGTGAAAAACGCCTTCGAATCATTCTCGAAAACTCCTACGATGCATTTATCTCCGTGGATAGGTCCTGGCAGATTACAGACTGGAATGTGCAAGCAGAGAGAACTTTCGGTTGGACAAAACAAGAGGCCCTGGGCCGACCGCTCTCGTCAATTGTGCCCAAGCACCTTCGAAGGCAATACGCAAGACTTGTCGAAAAGCGGTTCGAGAAAGGCGATAGCGGAGTACTTCGCGCTACCTATGAGCTCCAGGCGATCAATCGAGACGGCGACCAGTTTCCCATTGAATTCGTAATTTTCAAAATCAAGGAAGATCTCGATTATCTCTATTGCGCGTTCGTTCGGGACATCACAGAAAGCAAGCGTTTGAATGATGAGCTCGAGCGCCTGGTCGCAGAGCGAACAGAACGACTGACTCAGAGCAATGAAGAGCTCAAGCAATTCGCTAAAATAGCTTCGCACGATTTGCAGGAGCCACTACGAGCGGTGCAGGGTTTTGCCAATTTACTTCACGAAAATACGCGAGGGAAATTGGATACCGATTCTGAAGAGTTCATCGGTTTCATCTTAGATGGCACCGAGCGCATGCAAAAACTTATCCAAGCTGTCTTGACGCATTCGAGCATCCGCAGAGACGACGCAACAGACCCTGTCACAAAATGCAATGATGTAATCGATGACGTATTAAGAAACTTGAGTGTCACTATCAGAGAAACCGAGGCTGTTTTTGACATTGACAATCTACCGGAAGTATCTGTCGAACGAAGCCACCTTGTTCAACTATTTCAGAATTTGATCAGTAACGCGCTAAAATATCGGAGCAAAGATAAGCCTCCCCACATCTATATTCGAGCTGATATCAGCGGGGACTACTGGCTTTTCTCTCTACGTGACAACGGAATCGGCATCGAACCCAGGTACACGGACAAGATATTCGACATGTTTGCCAGACTTCATGGAAAAACAGAGTACTCTGGTACTGGAATGGGTCTGGCCATTTGCAAGCGAATCGTCAACTCCCATGGCGGAACGATTTCAGTACAATCCGAGCCTGGGGAAGGCTCAATTTTCCTGTTCACTCTGCCTGCGGTAACCAAGACAAGGAGCGCTTAGATGAAAGAAACGATTCAGATACTTCTCGTTGAGGACACACCTTCAGATGTGCGTTTGACGGAAGAGGCGCTGAAGCGCTCTGATTTGTCGTACGAATTGAAAGTCGTCGACGACGGAGAGGAGGCGACAGCATATTTACTGGATGCAAAGAAGTCTGGACAATATCCGGACGTAATTCTCCTCGACCTTAACATGCCGAAGAAAAATGGTCACGAAGTCTTGGCGGACATTAAAGCTGACAAGGAGCTGAGCAAAATTCCCGTGGTGCTTCTGACCGTCTCCCAGCAGGATGAAGACGTGATGGAAGCGCTTAAATTGAAGATGAACTACTACATCGCAAAACCTGTGACATCGCCAAAGCTGTCATCGCTATTGAGTTCGATCTACCAGTTAGAAAATGAGTTAGGTGGCGAACGCGGGAGTAAAACCGAGGACGTCTTGATTCGCATGGTGCTAGCTGGAAATCCGCACTCGTCAGCAGCAGTACTGACACAGCTCTCTAACGACCAGGACGAGCGTGTCCGCCGTCGCGTGGCAGAGAACGAGAATGCCCCCGCAAGTATATTGAAGGCGTTAGTGCACGACAAAAGCGCCGAGGTCAGAAGCAGCGCCGCAGAAAATCCTGCCATTCCCGAAGCACTGCTCACGAGTCTAGCAGATGATCCTGACGATGACGTAAGACTCGGTCTATCCATGAATCGAAAATTGCCGGTGCACATCTTGGAAAAGCTGGCGTCCGACGAAAATGTCTATGTTTCCTCCAACGCCACCAAAACGCTTTCCGAAATCTCGACTCAATAGATGCGCTTGCGCACAGCGAGGACAACATGAACGTAAATCCGATCATGCTTATTACGTTGAGCGTAGCTCCCGAAAAGGAAGGCGAGTTCAATGAGTTTTATCACCACCGATTTCTGCCCGGCATTCTCGCAACGGCTCCTGAGATCATATCCATTCGCCGCTACGGCGAGCTCAATGTGAGTGGTTCGCTTCGCTGGTACAACAAGCAATACGTGACGATCTACGAATTCCGTGATGCCGAATCCATCAACAAAGGCGATGAGATCTTCGGACGCGAAGGAATTAAAGATCTGGTCATGGAGTTTCAAACCTGGAAAAACAATGACCTGCGCAATTTCAGCCGAATAACTTATACGCCCAGGTGGGAGCATGAGCGATTGCCCGCCGATGGGCACTTTTCCAATCGCCCATTCTTACTCTGGTCGTTAGAGATGAAGCCTGAGTTTGACGAGGAATTCCAAGACTGGTATGAAAAACAGTACCTTCCGTTGCAGATTGCAGATATACCTGGATGGGTGGCGTGCCGCCGCTACACGAGCGTCAATCGAGATCCGGTTCGTCATCTGACGCTTTTCGAATCGCTTGACGAAAGTACTCTTATGAGGTGCCTCGAGGATCTGCGGGCGTTGCACAGAGTCGGACAGAACCGGGAATGGAAGAGACGAGTTGATCCGGCAGTGCAATGGCATGACGCCACCAGCTTCTCGTGCATCTATCGTCGACCAGGTTAACCAGATGACAAAGCTGGATGAATCGCAGCATTTTGCCTTCGCAATGGTTCTATTTCTAGGTCGTGATTTAGCGGAGTATCGAGACATGTTCAATCTCGATCA
This sequence comes from Candidatus Obscuribacterales bacterium, assembly GCA_019746975.1. Lineage (GTDB taxonomy): Bacteria > Cyanobacteriota > Vampirovibrionia > Obscuribacterales > Obscuribacteraceae > JADYXR01. The sequence goes on along the minus strand of JAIERK010000143.1, from coordinate 52,598 downwards.
AGCAGAATTAAGAGGAAAACGAATTCTAGACTGCGCTGCCGGTCCCTCGTCATTCGCCTGCGAGATGTATTTGTCCGGTTTCGACGTGACAGCATGTGACCCTATGTATGGTGGCAGCCTGGAAGAACTGCTTGCCATCTGCGATCAAGACGTCCAAAAGGTTGGACAGAGACAGCAAAAGGCGGCACGTCTTTTCCATGATTATGCTTTGTCCTCCGAATTCAAGAACAGAAAGAGCAGTTCTCGCCGACAATTCCTCGCCGATTACATAGAGGGAAAGGAATCAGGTCGATACGTTAGGGCTAGCCTTCCGCAGTTACCATTTGCGGATCAGTCATTTGATCTGGTTCTATGCGCGAACTTTCTATTTCTTTATACACCACTTGCTTCGGGAGGAATGTTGATAGAAGATCGATTCGATTTTGATTTTCACAAGAACGCAGTTCTGGAACTTATGCGTGTCTGTCGTGGAGAAGCCAGAATATATCCAATAAAAGGACCGCACCATGACGAGCAACATGATTACGTGGAACGACTCTTCGAGGATGAGTCGATGAGAGAATTTGAGCTGATGGTCGACTCGGTAACATATCGTGATATAAGACACGCTCATCACATGCTCAGACTATCGAGGCGCAGCGCCGAGTAACTCGGAACATTCAATAAGTCAAGCCGTCCTGAATGACATGAAGGGAACCATTGTCGCTAATCGACAACTGCCTGGCCTGATAAGCTATACATTTCTCGCTCCAAAGCAGGAGGAAAATTTATGAAGAAAAGCCTTTTGATCGTGTGCGCTGCAATTCTCGCTACTGCAACGCCTGCCTTTACACAGACCGAGGAAAAGAAATCGGCATCTGAAAGTGCAGTGACTACAACCAAGACAACGGCTAAGACGACAACCACCCAGGATGCAACTGCCAAAGAGACCGCGCCGACAGCAGCTGCAGATACCAACTCGAAATCCGCTGTAGGATCGACAGCAGCAATTCAGGCAGCAGCAGATGATGCCGCGGCAAAAGCACGAGAAGGGCGAAGACTTGCTAGAGTGAAGAAGTTCGATCTCAACAAAAATGGCAAGTTAGAGCGCAGCGAGCGGTACTGGATGCAATCCCAGAAATATGCCAACAAGGCAAAAGCGACCGAAAAAAATCCTCCAAAGCCGAAAAAACAGGCCGCAACTGCGACAAAATCAAAAGCTGTCACAACTGCTACAGCAGCCGCCAAAACTACTGCTAAGCAAGTGACCACAAAGGCACCCGCAAAGCCGGCCGCAAAGTGACCTAGGTTTTCGTGAATAGAGCTGTTTCGCGAAGCAATATGACTACAACGCTCAGTTCCATGGATTCCGTTCAACGCGGTCGAAGACAAAATTCACTGTCGGTACTCGAAGACAAATCGGCGCAATGGCTTCGCCAAGAAGTTCGTTGATCGTGCGCGAGTGAACACTCCCTTCAAGAGGCATGCAGTCAGACAGCGCAATGTTCAGATTGATCTCTTGCTTCGTAGTTCGCTCGTACCAGCGCTGAGAAGACATCGCTCGATCCTTTGGTACGCAATAGGCGAGGAAATGTTCGTAATCCACAAATGCTTGATTCCAGATGCCAGACAGTGTGGGCATCTTCGATGGACGCAGGGTTGCCTCCAGATGCGGTGCGGAACCTCGTCCGGGTTCGAGTCGCAGATCAAGAACCTCATTAATGCTAACCGCACCTTTTCCCAACACATGCATAGGGACACCATCTGAGAGCCATCGAGCCACCAAGGCCAGCAGCGTGTCACTGACAGCCGTGCTGACGAAGTAAATGCCCTGAGCGCCACTGGGATCTGTAACATGAATACGCCAATTGCTTTGAACTGGCGAAGGACAAAATTTTCGCAGCGGTCCGAAAAAACGAGGACCGAAATTTCCGTGTGAATATGTCAATACGGAAAACAGCGCATAGCGCTGATCCGGACCGATCTTCTGAAGAGTAAGTCCTGGTGGCACGAGCTGTTCAACAGTTTCTGCGTTAACCAGATAATTGATTAGACAACATCTTCTATATCACTGACTAGAACAACTGGTTTTACATACTCTCCCAAGTACTGTAGCATCCTGCTATTAGCTATGACGGAAAGGAATTTACCAAGTAGCCCTGTGTCAGGATGTTTCCACGGCACCATGCGACCATATTTTTCATCGGGTCTCGAGCGCTTTAGAACACATTCCGTGACGAGCACCATCCACAGTGCCAAAATATTGAAACCGATTCCGGCGGCAACAGTGACCACAGCGAGTGGTACGTTAAACAAGGGCCAGAGCTGCCAAAGCCATGAGAGGCCAGTTCACGGCGGAGAGAACTGTCAACGTGCGTGACCAGGTGTTCGAAAATGCAAAACAACAGCTCCAACCAATCGCCGCGATCGCATAGAAAGTCGCCGCTAATACACAAACCGGTAGGTAAACACTCGACTCAAATCCCCTAAATTGAGCCAAATTGCCCGACTCCAAGAACAGCGAGGCCTGACGAACTGCTTCCAGATTCCAGATTATTTCGTTCGGCTGTTCCACACATACAGCAAGGACAGTCATCACCAGAACGAACAATGACGGGAGCTTAGGAATCCAACTTGTTTTTACTAGCGCGAATGCCAGAACCAGATCGGATAGGGCGGCCAGGTGCCAGGGAATCCACCCTAAATGCCACTGCCAGGGATGCTCAGCTATCCAGGTAACCCGCTCTGTATCCGACAAGAAAGAGCCGGGCATCGCCGGCATCAAACACGTTACCATCGAATCCATTGCAAGCAGGTGCGTCCAGAGAAGGAAAGCAACGAGAATTCAAGTAGTCGAGATGCTTTTTTAGTCACGATAGTTGGTGTCATATATGGGGTCGCACGAGTTGTCACCATAGTGGAAAGCCAGCATTCACGAGTACCACAATATCGCAAAAGCGATTTGGTTTGTTCTACACGAAAGTTCAGCCTGAATACCCCGTACTCAGCCAATTTTCGCGATGTCGCCTCCCGGTTGCCAATATATTAAACAGGCGTCATATCGCCGCCAAGGTCCAGAGAGACGCGGTGCCAATTCCTCGAATCCTGGTTGCAAAGATGCGTCAGCCGCGCCACCCACCTCATGGTTCAAGCAACACTCTATGCCGGAGCCGTCCATACACTGAGCCGGTAAGGCGCTTGTCAAGACACTCTACAAAGCCCCAAATATTTTACATTTACAACTATGCCGCCAGATATGGTGTCGCGATATCATTATCCCGAAGTTTTCAGGACCACGAGGTCCAGAGGTCGAGGCAAACCATATGGGCGCCGGAACAGGAATTCTATTCATCGATATGCTCGTCCGACCGCTGCTTCGGTTCGGATTCAAGTTTTACTTTATTGGTTTCACCGTTCTCTTTATTGTCTATGGCTACATAGCCTATAAGGCCATCAAATCCGCCTATCTTGCGGACAGAGGATACTAAGAGCTAGGCGTGACTAATTCACGTCGTTGAGGCAAGTGAGGTTTACAGAGTCTGTTTGCCTGCGGTGGACAGCATTTTGCGCGCGAATTTATATCGATGTCGATTTACCGTTTGACAGAAAAGCTTCCCACTCACACCGTTCACTTCCGAGAGACGTTTGCCAACTAGGCAAAGGCTGTGCATTTCTCCACAGCACTTTATTCGATATCGATTTACCGTTTGACAGGAAAGCTTCCCGCTCACACCGTTCACTTCCGAGAGATGTCTGCCAACTTGGCAAAGGCTGTGCATTTCTCCACAGCACTTTATTCGATATCGATTTACCGTTTGACAAGAAAGCTTCCCGCTCACATCGTTCTCATTGCATGAGAGTGCGTCAATTGGGTCTTATTGATCCGACGGGCTCATCATGACCATCTCTTTCATAATCGCTTCGCACAGGGCGCGCGGCTGGTCAGTACCTATGAAGGTCTTGCTTCCGTCCAGGAGCTCGACCTCGACAGCATCGAGTCCATAGACATTGTATAGCCAACCATTGCCGACGAAGTGAATGCCCCAACCGTGGAGAGGACTCATTCTAGCTGTCGCGCAGCCCTTTATGGCGACGAGCGGAATGTGTTTCGCCTCCAGCCACTCTCCGAATCGAACAACAATCTCATGTTCATTGACCGAAACAGTAAGAGATCGAAAAGTACTCATCAAACCGGCCACGAGCGCGCCGCCAATCAACTTCAACTTGCCAGGCACTAACAGTGCACCAACAGTGGCCAGTGCACCAACACCGACAAGGGCTCCAGAGGGCACAATTTGAGTATGCGAATAAGTCATAACAGTACCGAATCTCCGTACCGCTGGGGGAATAAATTCACGTACAATCAGTATACGCTGCTCCGCCGGTCCATGACAAAATATTGTCTATGCCAGACTGGAGCTACATACCTGTTTTCAAGCCATTGCTTTTCCGACTGCCTGGTCGCAAAGCAAGGGATTTAACGCTCTCGGCGACCGGCGGATTTTCTAATCTGCCGATGGGGACAAATATCCTCAATCTGATCGGACACATGCGCCCGACCCAACCGCCGCTTCGGCTCCTGGACGTGGACTGGGTCAGTCGCGTGGGACTGGGTACCGGTCTCGTATTCGATTCAGGTAGTATAGTGGCCTTCGCTCAATTCGGATTGGGCTTCATTGAGATTGGGCCAATCACGGTATCACCTGTAATACCGTCCTCCAAGGAAATTTATCGCGATCAATCTAGTACTTCACTTAGATATTTGAATATTCCCGAAAATCCTGGTGCGGATTTGGTATCACGAGAGTTGGACAAAGCACGAAGGAAGCTCGCGACGGAGAATCATTCAATTAACTTTGGCGTAAGAATAGCGAATCAATCTTTAGATTTAGAAAACACATTGGTTGAGTTGCAAAAACTAGCGAAACAGTTCGCCGCGAACGCAACATTCATCACGATAGACACTCGCTGGTTTCATGAAAGCTGGGGATCAGAAGAGCTTACTAAGATTTTTAGCGCAGTATCGGGCGTACTCCAGGGAAAACAGAGTCCATCAGCCGCCTCGCTTTTCGTGCTAGTGTCACCGAGTGAAGGAGAAAGAAAAATAGACGAGATTGTATCGAGCGCAACCAAGACCTCGATTCAGGGCTTTGTTGTGGGTGGTGGTATGGTCGGCGAGATACAGCCTGTCCAAGCTCCGAATGAGACTTACCGGGTATTTGGAAAGCCGGTTAAGAGCAGGTCGATTGAGATCGTCAAGAAATTAAAAGGCATGTCTCCTGAAAAGATTGTGATCGGATCAGGCGGTATCATCGAGCCACTAGATGCGCTTGATTTCATCGAAAGCGGTGCCGACTTACTCCAACTCCATAGTGGTTTGGTATTTTCCGGGCCTGGACTGGGAAAACGCATCAACGAGTTCTTGACGTTCCGTTCTGGTGGCACAATACCATCGACTCTAAACTTATCCGTAACCACACTAACTGAGGGTTGGCTTTCTTTCACAGTCGTGGCGACGGGATTGATAATCGCAGCAGTAAGTGTCATCTGCGTTGGATTGACGCGAGTGCTTTTGCCTTACGATGAAGCCTATCTTGGTGTCACGATGAGCAAGATACCGGATATCAATCCGCATCTGCTTCAGTTCATGAGTCATGACAGAGTCACCTTAGGCGGCACCTCTCTGTCGGGCGCAGTATTATTTTTCTTAGTTGCTTTCTTTGGTGTGAGGAACCGCCACCGCTGGGCCTATACCACAGAAGTAGCAGGGCTGACTGCCGGATTCATGGCATTTTTTCTATATCTGGGCTTCAAGTATTTCGATCCGCTGCATGCACTTGTTTGTGTTCTGGTTCTACCATTTTTCATATGGGGCGTCACACATCGCCCCCAATTCGTGGCAGAACAATCGCCCAACTCGACAAACTCTGTCGCCTGGAAGAATGGAATGATCGGTCAGTTGATGTTCGTGATGATTGGAGCAGGGTTGCTAACTGCTGGAATTACCATCGCGTGCGTTGGTTGTTCGACAATATTCGTCAATGAAGATTTACTATACATGGGCACCACTCGGAGCCAATTGGAGAACGTAGGTCCTCATATGCTACCTCTGATAGCACACGATAGGGCATCGTTTGGAGGGTGCCTGTGGGCTGTGGGTACGGTGGAATTATTGACTTCGATGTATGGATTCCGTCAAGGAAATCGCTGGATCTGGTGGGCGCTTCTTCTCGGAGGCTTGCCAGGGTTTTTCGCTGTCTTCGGCATTCATTTTGCAATCGGATACACGCACGTCATGCACCTGCTGCCAGCCTACATTGCTTTAATTATGTATCTCGTGGGTCTGTATTGTTCGTATGACTACCTGTGCTCCGAAGGCAACTAAGTTCGCAAGTTACCAACAGTTGCTCAACACTTTAGTCGTACGGTGTCCTCTATCCCGCACTGATCGCTGCAGCAAATCACATATCACTGCACAGCTCCTTGACGAGGAATTATCGAACATAACCGCGCAGAAGACCGTCCGGGGTCACGAATACGGTTGATACCAGATACGATGACGGAGAATAAATGATGACTCGTGAAATCAGCTCAGACTTCGCGTCAAATCAAGCCACACCTCAGTTGTGCCTGCTTGACCTAATGGGAAGTGACAATGAAAAAGTTTCAGTCGCAAGGTCAATCGCAGGACCTATCAATGTACAAGAGTCCAGGAAGGTACTTCCGGGTACTGAACAGGTGAACTTCGATTTCTGTAACCGCCCCATTCCAAGTCCTCTTGGACCTGGCGATGAACCATCGGGAGACAAAGCTATCCAAGGGCCGCTGCCACCACTCGGATCTCGCCATTCTGACGGCGGACACGGCAGCAGAACGACCCCGGCAACTACCACTCCAAAGCCAGCGGACCACAACTCTGGTTCTGTCCCCAAGCCATCCGATCGCAAGCAAGAGCCATCGCCAAAAACACTTGACCGTAACTCAAGTCCGAACCCGAAGCCAAGCGACCGAGGACCGGCCCTTACACCGGGTGCTGACGCAAAACCCGGCGATATCGGCCCGCACAGGCCAACCACACCAAGAGCTGAGCCGCTCGTAGACAAAAGTGATAGACCACATGGAGCACCAATGGGTTCGGAGGCAGACGCAGTCAGCAAAGCTGAAAGTAGCCTGAGAGCTAAATATGTTGAGGTACTATCGAAAGAGTTGACTGACCTGGCAAAAAAGGGCGTCAAACCAGAAGCTCTAATGGAAAAAGTCAAAAAAGTACTTGACCTGACAGAAAAAACAGCCAAGATTCAACAGGCGATTTTCGAGGGAGATGTAAAAGGTCTGCAGAAGAGCATCGACGGAATGTCGGAAGACGACTTGAGAGTATCTGCAGAAATGATTCGAAAAAATTTGGACGGCCTCGGGGTGTGTCTTCCGATTGGCGTGGTCAACGGGCAACTAGCGATCAAAGGACCAGGTCAAAAGATCACCAGCTTTATTTCTAGCTCCAGGGCTGGTGCCTTGAACTTGGAAAGCGGGGAGCAATCGGACGTGGGCAAAGCGATGAAGGATATGGTCCGAAGTCTGTATAGCGCAATGGCAACTCCTTACGAGCGACACGACCCGACGCCTATACGCCCCGATCATAGAGGCAAGTAAGCCGCAACAACGTTTTACCGACATGCTCGCAGCGCAGGAGAGAAGTGTTGCCACAGCAGCACTTCTCCCTTCAAAAATTACGGACTTGTCGACTTCTTGAAAGAATCTCGCGACAGCACCAGAGTGCCCACATGCGAAGCGTCTTCCGCATCCATTGCCTTACCGGTGTCAGCACCACCCCTGATGGCATAGTCTTTTCCACCATTGATAGGACTATACTCGATCACCCCTTTTCCGATTTGTTCAGGCGTGGTTGTGCGAGCTGCAACCAGGTCAGTCACCTTACCAATGACGGGCCATTCCGGATTGCCTGTAAATGGATTGAGCGGAGCCTTTCCAGGCTTCTTCGTAGCCGGATCGCCCTCTGGAAAACAAGCCTTGAAGTCGTCATCAATCTGGGTCGGATAAAGGTACAGGTGTTCTTTCGCGTACTTCTCGGCAGCGTTTTGTACCACTTCCAGATTCGCCCGAGCAGAAATTGCTCGAGCGCGCTCGTTATAGGTATCGGCGACCTGGGCACCCTGACACCCGGCAAGCAAAATCGAACAGACCACTGAAGCCTTAATCAGATAAATCCTGTTACTCACGCCGAACATGGTTGTGCCCCTTTGATTCCGATTTAATCCATCTATATACATTGTGCCCTTCTCCCGGCGTTTACCGGTTTAATATTGCCGACTTATAGGTTTGCCTATACAACTATATGTTGCTGCTTATAGATGCTAAGAGAATGGATCAGCTAGCTTGGTAAGAGAGGAAGTTACCGAGAAGCATTTCCTTGTCAATTATATAGGTATCTATATGTACGAAAAGATAAACCTACTAGCGAAGTCGCTGGTATCCAAGTTTTCTGGTGCGAAGGAACAACAGCAATCGGAACAACCAACGGAACTATCGAGACTTCAACGGCTCAACGAAAAACGCAATCCCACCTTATCCTCACGAGCCTTCCTTCAAAATGACAAACGAATTAATGCTCACCTGAATCATCAAACCGAGGGAGCACAGGTGTCACGAGGACTTACCCGCTGGTGCGGCGACACTGGACGCTATATGCGCCAGGAAATAAGACAGGGAGAACAGCTCAAAGGTGCTCAAACTTCCTTTGAAATCGACCCGCTCATGCACCGCACAACCTGGTCATCGTAAAAGAGCGACAATCCACCGCAGATGAGACAATAAAGCAACCGCAGCCAGCTTAATGTTAAGAGTGATGAAAAACGAATCTTTCTGTGGTCGCTTGTATGCCTGGCCATTTTTAGATAGCATATGCCAACCATAAACAACCAACACTAGGTTTCGGTTTTCACTATGCATCTAACAGAAAACGGGTCGAAGATCCTGATTGTCAGCTGGATCAGCCTCAGCCTCTCCTTGATGTTCCAGTGTCGTGCTTCGGCGGATGCAGGCGCAATCACGCAGGCGGTCGGAGCTGTTCAAGGGCAGAGTAACAGTGGGTCGCCAAGCCCGATTACGTCGCCTGGCACGCTGCAGCGTGGACGAGAAGCCGCGACGCTGGGTGTCACGGGCGATGTTCTACTCGACGCAATGAGCAAGGAGCTGGAACGAAGCTATCAGAGTCTCAAGGCGAAGGGCTCTACACCCTTGTATTTCCTCGGATATCGGGTTTACGACACAGAAGATCTCAACCTCACAGCCTCGTTCGGTGCTATCGACGGCGACAGCCAGAGCCGACGTCGCATACTCGATGTAGAAGCCCGCGTCGGCGACATGCAGGTGGACAGCAGTCATAAGTTGCGCGGCGATTTCGACCTCCCGACTGAAAGGTATTTCCTAGACTCCAGAGCGCCAGTTGAGTTCTCAATCGATGATGATGAGCCGGCAATCAGGACAGCGCTTTGGTTAGTAACCGATGACGCCTTTAAACGGGCGCAGCGCGACTATATTCAAGTTCAAGCGAATCGAACCGTCAAAGTGATCGAAGAAGATCAATCGGCTGATTTTTCTGCCGCACCATCAGTGGTGAGCCTGGAGAAAGCGCAAAAACCAACGATCGATTCGGAATCGTGGCGCGAGCGCTTGCGGCGCCTATCGGCAATCTATAAAGAGTACCCGGAAATTACAGAGTCAAACGTCAGCCTGGACATCGATCTGGACGAGCGTTACGTCACAACGAGCGAAGGAACGAAACTGCGAACCCAGGATCGGCAGGCTCGAATCTCCACGAACGTAAGCACGATTGCTAACGACGGTATGGTTTTGTTTTTGTATGACAGCATCGATGTATTCGATCCGAAAGACCTTCCTGACGATGCTACCATCGAAAAAAAAATAAGAAAGCTAGCTGACTCAATCATCAGCCTTCGCAAGGCGCCTGTGGCAGAGCCTTATGTCGGTCCAGCAATTCTACGTGGGCGAGCGTCGGGAGTATTCTTTCATGAAGTCTTGGGTCATCGAGTAGAAGGTCACAGACAAAAAGACGAAGACGAAGGTCGCACTTTCGCGAAGAAAGTAAATCAGAAGATCATGCCTGATTTCATAAGTGTTTATGACGATCCAACGCTCTCCAAAATCTCTGATCGTCCACTTGTTGGTTATTACAAATTCGACAATGAAGGCGTCCCGGCTCAAAGGGTGACCATAGTCGAGAGTGGGGTGCTGAAGAACTTCCTCATGGGCAGAAGTCCCATTAACGCCTTCAATCACTCCAACGGGCACTGTCGATGCGAGCCTGGCAATAAACCGGTCGCGCGGCAGGGCAACCTGATCGTCGACTCCAGCAAAAAGGTTGATTACGAAACGCTCAAGAAGCAACTAGTAGACGAGGCAAAGAAACAAGGCAAGCCTTATGGACTTATCTTTGACGAAATCGCCGGCGGTTTTGCTCTGACCCAAGCATTTATGCCCCAATCATTTCAATTGCTTCCACTTCGAGTCACCCGCGTTTGGGCTGACGGAAAGCCTGATGAACTCCTGAGGGGCGTCAACCTGGTCGGAACACCGCTGGCATCACTAGAAACGATTATGTGTTCCGCTGACGATGTCGACACGTTTAGTGGCGTATGTGGTGCAGAGTCGGGATGGGTACCCGTATCAGCGACATCACCAAGTCTGTTGGTCAAGACCGTGGAAGTGGCGCGAGAGTGGAAAGAGCAAGACAAGCCGCCAATCCTGCCTCCACCCACTGCAAACGGCATCAATCCATTTAAAGGGAAGTAAGAATGAGAAAAGCAAAACAGCTCGCAACAATCTCGATGATGCTTCTCCTGTGCGCCGGAGCCGCGGCAAAGGGCGCACCACCAGCCAAGAATGAGCAACCGAAACCAACAGCAGTCAAATCGGAGAAGAAAGACACCACGGCTACGCCACCGAAGCTCGCACCAACGGTTTCGATAAAAAACGCCTCTAAGTTTGCTGACGACACCATAAGCAAAGCTATGGAGGATGAACTGCTCCGCAGCATAACCGAGTTAAAAATCAAGGGCAATGACAACCCCTATTTTGTCTCGTATCTGGCTACCGATTCACAACAGTTTTCCGTCTACGGAAGTTTTGGAGCGCTCGATCAGGTCAACGATTCGCGCTATCGAACCATCAGTAGCGACGTCAGGGTAGGCGACTACAAACTCGACAGCTCGAACCGACGAGGATTGATGGCTATTTTCGGCTTGCGTGGCGGCAGCGGCATGTGCTGCATTGACGACAACTACGATGCGATTCGTCATGCATTATGGTTGGACAGCGATTACAAATATAAACGCGCAATCGAAGGACTGGAAAGTAAAAAAGCTATCCTGCAGCAAAAAAAGGTCGAAGATCTGCCGGACTCAATGTGCAGAACAGAGCCGGTTGTGTCAATGAAACCGGCAAGCAATCTCGAACTCGACAAAGAACGCTGGAAGAAAACCGTTCGAGATATATCAGGGGTGTTCAGAGATTATCCAGCGGTGGTTGACTCTACAGTCGCCATGATTGGTCGCGTAAGAACTCGATGGTTTGCTAATTCTGAAGGCTCGATCAACAGAGAAGGAAATCACGGAATCCTGCTAGGCATCAGCGCCAATGGTCAAGCCGAAGACGGCATGCGTGTTACGGATTTCGAACTGTTCGCCGCAAGAGATCCGGACGCAATTCCAACAAAAACGGAGATCGATGCAAAGGCTCGAGACCTGGCTAAAAGAGTAAAAGCGTTGACTGACGCAAAACCGATTGACGACTACCGAGGTCCTATTTTGTTCGAGAAGCAGGCCGCTGCGGAGTTGTTCGCCCAAGCTCTGGCACCGCGACTGACTAACAAATCCGACTCGGTAGCAGCTCTTACTGCGAAGTGGGGACCCGAAAACGATAAAATCGGCAGAAGAATCTTACCGAACTTCATCTCGGTGATCGACGATCCGACAGCTCTCGACTACAAAGGGCAGCAGCTCAAGGGTGGATACGCGGTCGACGACGAAGGAGTAAAAGCGCAGCGAGTGACCCTTGTAGACAATGGATATCTGAAAACATTTTGTTCAGGAAGATCGCCAAGTCGCGATGTCAAAGAAAGCAACGGACACTGGATTGATGGTAACGCGTCGACGAGTCAGTTATTTATTGAATCGTCAAAAGAAGAATCGCTTTCCAAACTCAAGGAACGGTTAATCGAATTGGGTAAGGAAGAAGGACTGGACTATGTGGTCATCGTCCGTCACATCTCGTCAGGAGTCCTGAGTACGATTACCCCGGGAAGAAGTGCCTTCTTCATGGACAGCGGGCGCGAAGTACACATATCCGAGCCGACGTTGCTCTACAAGGTTTACGTAAAGGATGGCAAAGAGGAGCTAGTCAGAGGGGGTAACTTCACAAGATTGTCTCACCGGTTATTCCGCGACATTGTCACCACAGGTGATGACAGCGCCGCTTATACAGTCCGTTTTTCCGGTGCGTACGGCACCACGGGTAATAGCGTTGTGACACCATCGGTCTTAGTTTCTGAAGTAGACCTCGAACGAGAATCACACCAGAACGACATGCCGATGATTCTCAAGAACTCGTTCTTCTCTGCTGCATTGCCCAAGCAGCCGAAGGGCGCCAAGTAGCACAAGTCGTCGGAGCGCCCAGCCTGGACAAAAATGATCGGCAACAAGTCGATGAACTCAGTATCGCCTCGGACTTCGAGATGTTGGTGCCCGGTACAATCTTATAGAATGAACCGCTGTTAGAAAAACGCACGCACTCGTCAAGTTCTGCGTCGGGTGCAAATCGATATCGATTAAAATTCTGTGCAAAAAGCCCGCCCTTACGTCAAGGTGCAGTGCGCTCAGAGTGCTTATCGAGCCAGGCGATGGTTGCATTCATCGCATTCTTGTCCACATTAATGTCTTCATAGACGTAGTGATCGCCATTCTCTACCGGCAAATACTCTTTTGCTTTCGTAGCAAGATTGTCGAAGACCTTCTTGGCCCCTTCTGGTCGCGACTCGCCGTCTTTCTGCCCCTGAACAATCATGATTGGAAGGTCTCTGATCTGCCGGGCGAACCGGCGAGTCTTGTACATATAAAACTGACAGTCCATCAACTCTTTCGGTGCGAGATCCAAACGAACGCTAGAGTCATTTTTCAAAGCATCCTGCAACTCTTTCTTCGGAGTCGCAATAGCAAGTAACTCCTCACCTTTACCGAAGCGCTTGTTTCCTAAAGCAAATCGACCTCCGACACTGAGGAAGTTATCCAGTGTATGAAAATGCTCGCCGCCTGGCGCCGATGAGATAGCACCGGATATCAGGTCTGGAAACTTGGAGGCAGCCTCAAGTGCCAGAGCCCCCCCCATCGCCTCGCCCAGCAAGAACACCTTTTTGTCGGATTGTTTTTTGCGAATTGCTTCTGCGGCGCTCTTGATGTCGGCAAGGGTGTTTTTCAAATCCATTTTGCCTTCAGCGCCTTTGTCGGTCCATCCACCAAAACCACGGAGGTCCATTGAATAAACCGAGTATCCGTTGTCCTTGAGCTTATTGCCGAGGTCCTCGAATATTCCGCTGTACATGCCAAGCTCATGGAGGCACAGGACGACGCCTTTGGAGTCGCCGCGGCCCTCCCAATAGAGGAACGGCGGCATGCCTTGAACCAGATCTACTGTAGTGGCAGTGGTGGTGCGTTTTTCCCGTATTACGGAAGACGTGTCTTCACTCTTCTTAGATTTCGCTGAAACTGAAATCGGAGGGGCTGCCACGACGATAACAAGAAGGCAAAATACCAATCGCTGAATCCAGCTGCTATTCACTTTTCCCTTCGAAGACATAGGTTACTCCTGCGGCTAGAATTTGGTTACCGTCGTCGTACAAATTGCTCCGACGTCCATATTATATTGTCTTAGCGTTCTGGTGTGACGAAGAGAGGCAGGTTAAAAAGCGACTTACTTCCGTGTTGTTTTCTTCACAGCAGGCGGCTTCTTTGTCGGCAACACGGATGATGGTCCGCCTTTGGTTTCGACTAAACGAGGGGCCTGCGGCTTGACGCCAAGCATAATATCGCCGCCATGCCAGTCAGTAGCTACCATTATTGGTGTCTGAATTTCCGAGCGCGAACGGAGCACCTCCTGTTCCACCTTGTTGCGCATTTGCTTGAACGCCGACATGAGAGGAGTGGCTTCTCCCTTGGTGCGCAAAGCCTCAATCAGCTGCCTTGTAAATACTCCGTTCGGATAACTCTTCGATTCCCAAGAAACCTGATCGGACTCGCTAGACGCCAGTACTATTTGTCCTGATCCGATGTTGAGCCCGGATCGAGGACTCAAGTCAGGATGCCTGATTAATGTCTTGCTTCCGGGACCGGCGGCAGCCTGAGTATGAGTCTCCGAAAGCTTGGTCGAAGGCGATCGGAGGGCGCCACCATGACAGACATCCATAATGATAACGACGCGTTGGCAATTGATCATATCTTTGATGCCGGTGGTAAACCACTGCATCGGTATGCCGCTCAGCACCGCGTTTGATAAGTTAGTCTCATACGCAACGATGAAATTGGCATCGCCAATTTCCTTTCGCGCTGAGGTACCGTGCGATGAAACATAGATAACCACGAGATCTTCGTTGCGTGCTACCTTCTTCAGCCATTTTTCACCCAGATGGCCAACGATATTGTCTCTGGTGGCATTTTGATCGAGAAGCAGCTTGACGTGGTCAGGTCGAAAGTTGGCCTCGAAAATAAGATAGTTACGAAAGTCCATCGCATCTTTAGCAGCATACTGAAGGTTAATGGTGGAATCTTTGAAGTTGCTAATACCGACCACCAGGGCCCATTTATCCGCCACTATTCTCGGTGGCACCTTAATTGTCTGCAGCGAGGCGATTGCCAATCCGTGACTTTGATGGTCGTCTCGAACACTTCCCGGCAGAGTCGCTTTGATTGTCTTAGCTCTCGCGATGAAAGTCTTGGCTTCATCCGCACGATCTTGTTCGACCAAGGCATGAGCGATGAGTTCCAGGTCGGCCGCTACGGTCGCACTGCCCTTCCCTTCGGCAACTTCATCGAACGCGAGAAGTTTCTTGTAGAGCTCCTCGGCTTCAGCAAATCGCTTGGATTTTTGCATAAGATCAGCCAGGTCGCTCATCGTCGCTATCGTATCCGGATGATTAGCACCAAGCGCATCCTTCTGAATCTTCAAAGCCTGTTCGAGCAGTCGTTGAGCTTCATCTAGCTTGTCCTCTTCTATACAGACCTTGGCCAGATTGTGCAAATTGCGCGCCACCACAGGATGGTCCTTGCCCAGTGCTTTTTCGCGAATTGCCAAACCTTTTTCAATAAGCGGGCGAGCTTCGGAAAACTTGCGCTGGTTATCGTATAGCCAAGCGAGGTTGTTCAAACAAGCGGCTACATCGGGATGTTCCAGGCCGGACTTGCGTTCGGTGATACTTAGCGCTCGGCGGTACAATGGTTCGGCATCTGCATACTGCCCTTGAAAGACATAAAACATTCCCAAAGCGTTGAGATCCAGAGCCAATTCCGCTCCATCTTTTCCAAATGAAGCTTCGTCAATGGACAGTGACCTGCGTAAAAGCGGTTCCGCCCGACCGTACTGGCTGCAATTCATGTAGTCCGAGGCAAGCTGTCGTAAGAACTCTGCATATCGAGGACTTTCATCGCCAACGGTCTGCTCCAGAATGGGACGCAACCCTTCCAACTCTGAAGCCGCGTCTTTGTAAGCGTTGACATCCTCATACAGCCTGGCCAGCTCTAGCGCCGATTCGATGACATTGGCGTGCTGATCACCCAGAATTTTTTTGCGCATTTTTACGGAACGGTTAATATAATCGAGAGCCTCGTCAGTTTTCCCCTGTTCTCGCAAAAAGCGGCCCATGCTAAGCAAAGCGCCTGACGTCTCGATTCCGCCATCGGGCTCAACACGCTGGTCGACCTTAAGAGCTCGAGCCAGCAACGAAGAAGCCTCATCATAACGGCCGAGTCGATCGTAGAGCAGCGCCAAGGCTTCCAGCGCGCGAGCAAGCAGGACAGTATCTGTCCGGCTCTTCTCGGCTAGATTCAGTGCATTGCGTAAATTTCGCTCGCCCTGTTTGTAGTCACTCATGTCGCTGTAGACTCCAGCTAGGTTGATCAACAGCGTGATTCTTGCGTCCTCGCCGAGAGCCGCGTCAGGTTTTTCTTCCGAGCCGAGTACGCTCAAATAAGTCGCTATCGATTCTTTGAATCTGCTCTGATTCCTGAGATTGAGAGCCAGAGCGCTCGCACTACTGACAACGTCAGATGATCTGTCTCCGCTTTTCGTATCAATTTCAATTACGCGCCGAAGAAGTGGTTCTGCAAGGTCGTACTTCTTTTCTGCTTCGTAGCCTTGAGCCAACGCCTTAAGCGTGTTGCGAAGACGAGAGTCGCCGAGCGGCAAGAACTCAGCCTCTTTTAACGCTGACTTCAGCTTCTTGATCGCTTCCGCAAAGCGCCCTTCCCTGAGCGCCGTGCTTCCCGCATCAAACATCGAGGAAAACAGGCTGTCTTCAGCATCGGCGGGATACACGCCGAGCAACAAAACAACAAGCAGAATGACGGCTATCGATAAATTTGGCTGGCGCATCTATACAAACCTTCCAGATAGAGCATTGCAGACAATATAGTAAATCGCTGCATGCTACAATCTGCCGATTAAATAGCCTGGAAACCCCAGTACATTGGAAGTAAAGGAATGCATAGAGAGTATCATAAGTGGCACAGCGACTCCCTCGGTCGGGACATGGAACTGCTTGTCTTCGGTCATAATGGTGCAAGAGTATTTGTTTTTCCGACGTCGATGGGACGGTTCTACGACTGGGAAAATCGCGAGATGCTCAATGTGCTGAACAAACATATTGAAAGCGGCTGGCTGCAGGTCTATTGCGTAGACAGCGTTGACACAGAGAGCTGGTACAACTACGACGCCAGTCCCAAGTATAGAGCACACCGACATTTGCAGTACCACAGCTACATAGTCGACGAAGTCCTTCCATTCTCCAAGCAGAAAAATGACAATCCTTTCGTCATCGCGACAGGCGCCAGTTTCGGTGCCTATCATGCCGTCAACATTGCACTGCGCTACCCGGAATTGTTCAATCGCGCACTTGGAATGAGCGGAATATACGACATTAGTAAATGGACCGATGGCCAGTATGACGATGCTATTCACCAGAGCAATCCAATTGAACTGGTTCGCTGTATGAACGACTGTCCACAGCACCTTGCTAAAGTCAAAAACCTCGACATCATTTTCCCAATCGGTAGAGATGATCCAGCCTATCGGGTGAATGCCAACTTTTCGCAAGTTCTATGGGACCGTGGTGTATGGCACGCATTCCGCGAGTGGGACGGCAATGCTCATGACTGGCCCTTCTGGCAAGAAATGATTCTCCACTACATCGGCGGACCGGAGACCCGAGGCTAGAGTTCTTGCCATGCCGGTAAATCGATATCGATTTACTTTATAACGCAGGGGCCCTCGACAAGCAGTCCCCACTCGACAACCATTCTCTTGGTCGGTCCAGAGAAACAATAAGATCCCGCTCTATTCTAAAAATTTAGTAGTTTTGCTCGTCAGTTTGAGGCCATGCGATCTTTCAAACTTAATTGATAGTAAGATTTTCTAGGCATCTTGTGTTCACACTTACATAACGGGTTCCACGAGCATGAAAGTAGGGCTTTTGGTGGGGCGTGAAGTTTCGTTCCCCGAAGAATTCATCAAATACGTTAACAACTCCAATCTTGGCATCGAAGCTGAAATGGTTAGAGTCGGCGGATTCAAAGCCGACGAGTTATGCAAATACAAAGTAATCATTGATCGCATCTCGCACGAGATTCCTTTCTATCGCTGTTTTCTAAAAACAGCTGCATTGTCCGGTACTGTGGTAATCAACAACCCATTCTGGTGGTCGGCCGACGACAAATTCTTCGGGACTGCTCTGTTAGAGAGACTGGGAATCGCTATACCGAAAAGCGTTTTGCTTCCGCAAAAAGGCTACATCAAGGACATCTCGAGCGAATCGCTCCGCAATCTAGAACATCCGCTAGATTGGAAAGGCATCCTCGAGTACACCGGTTTACCCGCCATCATGAAACCTTACGATGGTGGTGGTTGGAAGCATGTGTACAAAATTCATTCGATAGAGGAATTGCTCCACTACTACGATCAGACCGACACAATCTGTATGATGCTGCAGGAGTTCATCAATTTCGATCGTTATGTACGCTGCTATACAATCGGACGCAAGAATGTCTTGATCATGCCGTACGATCCGTCAAAGCCATATCTGCAGGGGCAGTACTTCCTCGATAAGAATTACCTCGAACCGGTCCTCGAAAAGCGCATCATTGCTGATTGCATCAAGCTCAATGAAGCCCTGGGCTATGATATGAACACAGCGGAATTCGCAATTCGCGACGGAATACCATACGCGATTGACTTCACCAATCCCGCGCCCGATGCCGATAAGCATTCTGTGGGTGAGGAAAACCAACGCTGGTTGATCCAGAATCTCGCAGAACTGGCAGCCGAATACGCGAAGAAGCCTCCCAAAGCGCATACAGAGCTGAGGTGGTCGGAATTCCTCAACCCAAAGATGGTCGCCGCAAGATAGATTGAAGGAAGGCGCGCAGGCGGTCGTCCGCTGCTTGGGCGTTTTTCGTTTTATAAGTTTGCCCCTCCCACAACAATTGGTAAATCAAACATGTCCGTCGCCCTTCCCACGCCAGCCGCGGAAAACTCCACCATGCATGATCTGGAAAAACAGGCTATCAGTTACTACCATGAACTGTTGCAGTCGTCTCCGGAGCTTTTGACAAAGACGAAAGACGACGTCTGGCGAAAGCTCAACGAAGTTCAGTTTATCTTCGGCGGGCGCATGTTGAGCCCGTATCTCAGACCTCACTTTATAGCCCGCAGCGACTTCAATCGCGTCTCCTCGGTCTGCGAAGAGATCTGGGGTGCCGTATTGAAAGTAGGTGATCTGGCAATAGCCAGCCGCGAGCTCCAAGACTACCTCGGTTTGACCGCCGACGAACGTCGTTTGATCGCGACCGATCCCAAATTCAAAGGCGTCTCGCGCCTATCGCGTTTTGATTCATTCCTGACCGACGAAGCTCTTTCATTTGTCGAGCTCAATGCTGAGACACCAGCCGGAGTGGCATATGCCGATGTCGCTTCAGAGATTTTTCTGCAACTCGATGTGATGAAAGAGTTCCAGCAAAAATTCCGAGTGTCGAGACTGGATGGATTAAAACATCTTCTTGAGGTACTGCTTTCAGCACACAAGGAGTTCTCCGCCAACGGCAAACGACCGCAAATTGCTATCGTCGACTACAAAGGGCTGCCTACTCAAAGGGAATTCGAGCTTGTTCAAGCCTATTTCGAGAAAGAAGGATACAAAACCATCATTGCCGATCCACGAGAGTTGGAATATGAGAGCGGTCGTCTCAGCAAAGACGGTTTCGAAATCGATCTGGTATACAAGCGACTCTTGGTCAACGAATTCCTGGAGAAAGAACAAGAGTGCAGCAACCTGCTCAAAGCTTATGAATCGCAGTCGGTTTGCATGGTCAACTCCTTCCGTGGGAAATTGGTGCATAAGAAGCTGTTGTTTGGTCTTCTGACTGACGAGCGCTTTCACGACTTCTTCACTAAGCGTGAGCATGAGCTGATTTCTGCACACGTTCCGTGGACGCGGCGGGTTGAGGAGCGAAAGACAGAGTACAAAGGTAAGAAAGTCGACCTCCTCGAGTTCACTAGAGAGAATCGCGATATGCTCGTGCTCAAGCCCAACGACGAATACGGAGGTAAAGGTATCTTCATCGGCTGGCAAGCAAGCGAGTCGGAATGGGACCAGTCCATCGAGATCGCACTAGCAGGAGACTATCTGGTGCAAGAGCGAGTGAACACCTCCAGACAGGTCTTTCCTCACATCACCGATAATGGCGACGTGGAATTCATCCAACAACTGATCGATCTCGATCCGCTACTTTACGATGGCAAGGTAGGCAGCGCTTTCACACGACTGTCAGCAACTGAGCTTGCAAATGTCACCGCAGGCGGTGGCATGGTACCCGTTTTCATAGTCGAAGAGCAGTATTAATTTTAGAGCCGGAGGTTGCTTCACCATGGAGCAGAAGTTCACCATTGGGATCGAAGAAGAGTACCAAATTATCGATCCGGAAACCCGTGATCTGGTATCGCGAGCGCCAGAGATTTACGACAAAGCCCGCCACGAGCTGGGCGAGCAGGTCAAGCCCGAGATGCACCAATGCATGATCGAGATTGGCACCAACATTTGCAACGACGTCCATGAGGCCAAGAAAGATTTATACAATCTGCGCGGCACCATGGGTGATATCGCTAAAGAAAAGGGTCTGGCTATAGTCGCGGCTTCGACTCATCCCTTCGGACACTGGGCAGACCAGAAGATTTCCGAACACGAAAGATATGTGAAGCTCGTCGAAGACATGCAAGTCCTATCTAGAAGTTTGCTTATTTTCGGCATGCATGTCCACGTAGCGATGGAAGATCGTGACATGGCAATACATATCGCCAACGCGGCTCGCTACTTCCTGCCGCATATTCTCACACTGTCCACCAGTTCGCCATTCTGGCGCGGAATCGACACCGGTCTCAAATCTTACCGCTGCGAGATTTTCAAAAAGTATCCTCGCACCGAATTGCCGGATTACTTTAGTTCTTACAGCGAGTACGAAAATTTCCTCAAGCTTTTGATAAAAACAAATTGCATCGACGATGGCAAGAAAATTTGGTGGGATTTGAGACTGCATCCTGTTTATCCCACGCTGGAATTTCGTATCTGTGATATTCCAACAAGGGCGCAAGACAGCATAGCGATCGCGGCATTGATTCAAGCCGTTGTGGCAAAACTCTACAAGCTGATTAAGCAAAATCTCGGTTTTCGTTTGTATCGTCGCGCTCTTCTGCAAGAAAACAAATGGCGCGCACTACGTTACGGCATCGACGGCAAACTCATCGACTTCGGCAAACAGGAAGAGGTACCGGTCAAAGACCTCATACGTGAGCTAGTTGAATTTGTAGACGATGTTATCGACGATCTCGGCAGCCGCGAAGAACTCAATCGCGTCTTCGACATCCTCGAGCGTGGGACGAGTGCAGATAGGCAAATTCAGGTTTATCGAGAGTCGAACGACTTTAAAAAAGTCGTCGACCATCTTATCGAAGAAACGCTTGTAGATTGCCGTTCGGCTAATCACAGGAAAGAAGTCGCATCCGTATAAGTGAGTTAGGCGCTCAATAGGTCTAACTTGATCACACACCTAAATCTCCAGATCGAGCTGGCGTCTTTTCAGGCGCGTTGATAACAAGGAACAATTCGAACGGTTTCTAAAACCAGCTTTGCACAGATACAACTCCGACTTGTCAGTCTTTCAACTATCTAAGCAACGGAAGCGTAGGTGCGCGTTATAGCCGGCATCTTGATTGTACCCGGTGAAACATAAACTGCTATGTCACGGCGGGTTTTCCGTTTTGATCGAAGGCAGGCGATCAGCAAAGCATCGTTACCCCAACGTTGTTGGTCCATAATGCACCAATAATTTGCAACATAAAGCTGAACATACTTTCGAGCCATCCCTTGATACCGATAAGTAATATAGTTGATAAATACTGCAACCTTCTCCAGATTACTGGGCTTCTTCGAGGGCAGCACGTTTTCGATCCCAGCACGCCTTCTGTACCTGGTCCCGTCGAGTTCAATCAGTTTTTCGAACACGTCGAGTGTCAAAACAGACTCGCTTAGTTCAGGAATAGTCAATTTAGTTCGTGCCAACAGCGTGTCAAATGAAATCGAATCAGCAGAAATCTCGTTGAATACAAGTCGATCATTCTGAGATAAATTCGGGGCCGCATTAGATGGCTCGTCATGAGAATCGTCGTTTGGTGTATTCTCGCGTTGTACCTGAAATGGTTCTTCCTCGGCTCGAGGGTGTGCGAAACTCGGGGTCGCGGTAGAACGCTTCTGATACAACTCCATGAATAACAAAGAGCTGAACGATTCGCCCTGATCGCCAATTTCGTCCGCAACAACCATCAATACTTTTTTATGAATCAAAGAGGCCGTCGACGAAGAAACCCCAGTCACAGAAGCTATCTCACAGGGAAGTGCATCCAGGCCTCGCATCTTAAGATAAATCGCGATGACATACGGTTGTAGATTCTTGACACCATGAAATAGTGTACCGGCAGTGATCCACCAATCTCGATTACATACGCTGCATTTAGAAAGGCGTTGGCGGGTCTCACTGGGTAATTGAGTATTGCCGCATTTGCAATGAAATAAATCGCCAAGATCCTGATGCAGCGCAACGATACTTTTAATAACGTCCTCTTCTGTCCTATTAAGCTGCTTAAATTCTTCGACTAAACATTGTATCTGCTGGGCTCGAGCTTTTTTCACTAGTCTATATTCTGCTCTAGTCATCATATTTAGTGCCTCCGTTTTCTTCAACACGCAGTCCGTATTCTTTAAAACGTAGGCCGAAGCAAAAAAGTTCAATAGCAACTGAATGTTCGTATAGACTCTGCCAGTCGGAGTTTTCGCGCATTTTCGGGATGAAGTGCAAATCGATATCGATTTGCACTTCCCAACCACGAGCGCAACAACATCCCTGAAAAGCCGGACATACAACTTATTTCCAGAGATTGCTGGATTTCGATCCTGTCGACAAGTCTTGTAGAAATCTTTGATTGCAGTCAACGATGCAAATTAATCGGATTCAGGCAAGTACCCAGATACCGGTAGCGCAACCTGTTCGATTCTCGGTCCAGATTCTATTCACTGGCGAAAGCAAACTGTACTGCGAAACTACGGAGACCCGTCCAGATCCGGCGTCAGAGTAGTTGGCTTACTTGAATCAGCGTTCGAAGCATCACTGCTTTCGTCCTGATTTCCGATAGCACCATCTTCGTCGTCGAACCAGAATCTATACCGAGGAAAGCCAGAGTTCGTCTCGCCCACGCGCTCGAGGTAACCATGTGGTCCATCTGGACGGGCATGATGAAATTTGAACTGACCCTTTTGACCCATCGGCTCACAAATCACCTCGCAAGGTCCGTCTGGCTTCCAGCCTTTCCAGAAGCGCACCACACCGGGTCTCATTCGAATTATTGTTCGTTTGAACGAAGGGATATGCCATCGAAACTCTTTCTTGAGTGGGTGAATCTGATAGAAGGAATACATGTACATCTCTTCGTTGGAGAAAACCTTTCCTTTGATCCATGTCGGCGGATGCGAAGTCTCTTCTAATCGACCCGTCAGTGAATGCAGGACTGGCTCCTCGCGCTTGTCTTCGTCATTAACGGCTTCCGTGGCCGCCCCGGTATCGACCAGGTCCATGCTAGCACGTCCTTCCAAACCGCGCGCCTGAGTTGGCACGGACGAGCATGCCAGCAACACGAACAGTATTGCGACAAACAAGCAACGCATCATATTACCCATCGAACTTTTCTTCTTATCCTCCATCACGTCTATCTATTCTAATTGAGGCCCGGAAGCTTGCCAAATTCCCAGGCGAACGGCGAAAGAAGCTCAACGGTTTAACGAAAGTCCGCGACATGAGGCGTGATTTCACCATAGGCAACTATCATTTACGAGAGAAGAATGGATTAGCGGCAAGAAAAAAAAAACACACTAGTCAAAAGGAAATAATGTGAACCTTACCAACTTGCCGATGCTCTGCTACTTCGTCCACTGGGACGAAGTCACCGGTACACACATCTTGGGATTCATCGGACTCGCGATCCTCTTTATTGCTTGTGTCGTGACCTGGCACCAGATCAAAAACGATAAGAGCGTGGATTGCAGTCCGTATTAGATCGACTAATCAACGACGAGAGGGTTATCGTTGTACCAATCAGACCTTTTGCATTTCTCGCATCAGCTAAAGAAACCTGAGCTATAAAACAGCCACTAGTCTCAACCACAGCTAATGACCATCCGCGTTCTTGTGCTGCAAGAAAAACCAGAAAATATTGCAAACATTGAGTTAAGTCTCCCGGACTGTGATCTCGCGCACGTCGGCACGGTCGACGAAGCACTCGATCGCCTAAATTCCGAGGTAGATCTAATTGTCTCTGCGGTTCACCTTGAGCACGACGGCAGCGTATTCGACTTTCTAAAGCTCGCTAAGGAAAATCCGGAGACGAGTCATATTCCGTTTGTTTTTTACTGCTCACAATCATCAAGGTTCGCTCGTTCTGTACGTGACGGATTGCAAATTGCCGCTAGAGCGATAGGAGCAGATAAGTACGTCACAATGGAGACGTTCAACTACATGGAACTCCGGGACGAACTACTTGAAACGATTGCAGACAAAATGCCTCGCTATGAAGGAAGGCTGTGGTGAATTAAGGATCTCACTTCTCACTCCATTGCAACTTGAACTGGAATAGGCAGGCACCAATTTCGGTGCCTCTTTGCGAGCTCGAATGCCAAGACAGAACACAAATGCAAGTATGCCAAGAATCAGTCCCGACGACAGAAGACTGCCTGGTAATGTATCTGGTCCGATTTTACTGGTTCGTCCGTCGAAACCGGAGACAAGTGCAACGCTCGAGTCCAATTCTAGACAGCAACCGGCTTACGTTTTTTGTCGGCAGTGACATCATCTTCGCGATTGTAGAGCGCTTCCAGCTCGAGGCGGCGAAACTCTGTGTTCAGCTTCAGCGCAACTACCACCCAGGCCGTTGCACACAATACTCCGAGCGTGAGTACTCCGGTTGTTCCCAACCCGAGCACCGAGTTAGCAAGAAGAATCAAGACCCCGGCGAAACCTCGAGAAAACCGATAGAAAAACATTTCTATGACCGGTTTGACCGAATACAGCACATCGCGACTCGTCACCGTGTAGGTCAACTCTTTCGCTGCTTTGAACCAGGAATGTCGAAGGGCTTCGTCAACGTGGAAAATCGCAACGATGATCAGTGGATTGGCAAATATCGCGAAGGTAAGCAAACTTGCCACGATAGCCACACCAGATGAAGCAAGGCAAGGAGCCGAACCGACACGCTTGAGGACGGCCGCTACAAGGAATAACTCGATGACGAATTCGCACATGGCACGCCATCTCTCCAAATTTGCGTCGAGAGCGGCGATAGCGTCACGACCGGTGGCCATCGAATGCAGAACTTCGTGATAAACAAACTGGACCAAGTCAGGAGTTATACGCTCCAAACAGACGACAAGGGTCAATAGCAGAAGGAGCTTGTTACTCGCGAGCAGGGAGAAGGCCTTCCCCAACCCGGAAGACTTATCCTCGACTTTGGAGTCGGACGCCACTGCTCGTTGGGTGAGCGCCTTGCCTTCGTTGATTTTCTCAATGTAGAGAAAGATGGCTAATGTTGCAGCGACGAATCCAGCCGCGACCAATAGCATATTGGTCGCACCGATGACTTGAACTAACGAGGCGGTCAGCGAGCTTCCAAGCACGGCGCCCAGGCCGCCTCCGGCTGCCACGATTCCGAACAGACGCTTGGCGCTCGAGCTGTTAAACAGATCGTTGGCATACATCCAGAACAGGGTGACTCCCATAATCGAGAAGACATCCAACCAGATCCAGAACAGCCCGGAGGTAATTTTGGATTCAAACTGGAATGCTTGCCACCACAAGAGAAGATTGACGAAGAAAATACCGTAGATCGAGCCTATCAGTTTTTTCCGAGGCAAGTAGGCGAATTTGGAATAAACCCAGACTACAAGCCCTGTCACAAGAGCAGTGCCCATATATACGAACGGCATATACTCGTTACCGAGTCCGTCAAGCACCATTCCGCGCCGGATAGGACGCAAAACATAGTAGACACAAATGAACAAAAAGAGCCACATGAAGAGCAAGAAGGTCTTCATGCGTTCACCTTTTTGAACGTTGAAAAAATCACTCAAAGAAGACGAGTTAGACATATCTCATCAAATCCAGCACTACACGCCCAGATGAATAGTTTAAGCACCGATACATCAGAGACGTCAAGAGCGCGACAAATCAGCAAACAATGCCGAGTCCCCGTGCCAGAAGAGCGTTTCCAGTCGAAGCACCTTTGATATTGTGAATTAGATCTCTTTGAACTACCGGCAGCAGTCAGGAAGACGAGCTAATCATGCCGATGTTCGCTTTGATTATTAGTCTCTTCTTTTGAACGCTCTTTACCATTTTCGTTCGCATCGACGAGATCCGAGAGCGGTATGTCGCTACCACGAGGTTTTGCCCGGGTCGACGTTAACCACTCGAGAAAGCGGATTAGTATTTGAATAACGGCCCGCTTGATCTGTTCCATTACTTTCCAAGCACCGCCTTCATTGCCTTTTCCGCATCAGGAAGTCCAAATCCGAAGTAACGATTCCAGGGTCGGGCACCAGCATTCCGACAGGACGCAATCATCACCCGTTCGATATCCAAGTTAGACATTCCCGGATTGGCCCCCCAGAGCAGAGCGGCAATCGATGCCGCAAGCGGAGAGCTGAATGATGTACCCGCCACCGATACAATAGAGCCGTCTCGGTCAGAACAGTATATGTTGGTACCAGGAGCGGTGAACCAAATACTTCCCCCGTAAGTGGAAAAGTAGGCCAAGGAGTAATCTTCATCCAGAGCGGATACGACGATCAAGTACGGCTGCAAGTTGCTTGGATCGCGAGTTCCGGAGTTGCCTGCCGAATTGAAGACCAACCCCCCCTTCTCATCGTGGTACCACTTCAAATACTTGTGAAGAACACGATTGTATTCTTTGCGGGCAAACGTGAAAGGAGGATCGCCGTTAGAACTGATGTTGATAATTTTTACTCCGAACTCGCCGCACTTGAGAATGCCTCTGAGAATCGCAGCAACAGAAACGGTCCCATCGGCATAACCTACTCTGACTGGGTAGATTACGGAGTTAGTAGCCGGACCAGCCGTGCCTACACCGTTGTCGGCGGTGGCAGCGGCAGTAGTGGCGACCATGGTGCCATGCCCATCCACGTCCGCTTGAAGCAAATTCTTATCAACAGCATCGTATCCAGGATAACACTTGTTTTCGAGCTCTTTGAGCCTGCCATTCGTTCCTGAATCCAACACTCCGATCGCGTTACGACTACCCCTACTCAACCCCCAAGCGCCGTACACATTCAGCGCGGTCATATACCATTGGGAAGCGATATAGGGGTCGTTGAGCGAACTAGGGTCGATTGCCCCATTGTTGTGAAACAGAAAGTCACGTTGTAGTGACGCAATGCGTTTGTCGAAGGTGAGCTTGCGCTCGGCCTCCAGGAACTTTTCAGTGTTCTCGAATTGCACAACCCAGGTCAAAAGCGATCCTTCGCCGATCGTCTCTACAACTTTGCCACCCATGTTCTTTATGGCGGTAGGGAGGTCCTCTTCGACCTCCACCTTCTTGTTGCCAGGTTTTACACCAATTGGCTTGCCGGTCTCAGAAGCCGGACTTGTATTCGAAGATACGCTTCTGCCCCCACCTATGATTTGGCCATTTGGTCCGTAGTTCTTGAGCGTCATTGCTCGCAGAGATTGCGGCGGTGTCTTGACTGTCTTCGCTAGCTTAGTATCAGGCTTCTTGGCTTCAGCATTTCGCTTCATTGATTCCTGCTGCTGCGCCATGATCTCAATATCCGGCATGATGACGAGCGTGTTCGGCACCATCTGAGTAGACTTTCGAGCCTTGACCTGTCTCCTCACACCAGAAGGAAGCTTCAGCCTGGCAGGTGGCATCTGAGCCGAGGCAGCTTCGATGAGGCACGGGTGAACGCCAATAGATAGCCAGCCGAAAATGAGGATTGATAGGTAGCTAAACCAATGTCTCAAGTTGGAAACCCGATTGTCGACATAGAGATCCGTACGCAAAAGAATACGCGTGAGGCTAGAGGCTGTCTACTTATTACAAAGTTAGGTAGACATTTTGTGATGTAGCTATCCGTCATATCTTGAAGTTCGCACACGGAGAAAATATTGCAATAAAACCGTATGAGACTGGCGGTTCCGGTGGTACGGGTCCGAAAAAATAAGGCATAACTTAAGTGGAGCCCAAATATCACAAGGACGAGCTGGAGAGGTCTGAATATGTTTGCACTAAAGAAAACCCCAGCCACGGAAAGAAAAATCGAATATCAATGCCAGGAGTGTTTCACCGAATTCTGCTTGTTAAGCAGACATGTAAGCTGTCCGAATTGCGCATCGACTGACCTCAATCGCATGGTGATTATTTATGCAGATGACGATCCCGACTATCATGAAATGTTGACGCAAGCCGATCTTAGGGCAGGGGACTGACAAAAATCGCATCATCGAGATCACGCTCCTCGAAAGACTAATTGAGAGGGATTTGGATGTTCGCTGGCTCATCAGAGCTGCGTCACTATTGTGCCGTCCAAAGTGGAATTTATGACCTTCTCCTCGCTCAGACGCTTTGCCTGATTAGAAAAATGCTATGTAATCCAGGGCAGAATCGTACTCCGATGATTCGCCGGTTAACCGAGGAAAGTGTGATGAGAACTTTAGTTGCAATTGATGGATCGGACTGTTCAATGAAGTCCCTCGAATTCATCGCCCACCGCCCATGGAATCACGACGATAGTTTCATGGTGTTATCCGTGGTGGAGCTCATACCGGCAGAAGTCGGTTTGGGCTATGTCCCGCCCACAGCGACTAGCATCGACGAGCAACTGTACCAAGAGTGCGACGATATCACTAAGCGAGCCAAGCAGAAGATTGAGCTCGCCCTACCTGGACTGACCGTGGAAAACCATGTGGAGACAGGTCCGGTCGCCAACACAATTTGCCGCTACGCCGAGAGCTGGAAAGCCGATCTCATTATTGTCGGCTCGCACGGACGACGCGGTCTGTCGCACTTCTTTCTGGGAAGCGTCGCCGAAGAAGTCCTAAAACAATCACCCTGCTCCGTCGAAATCATTAAAGCGAAGATCGAATCTCAGGGTCATTGACATCGCGTTCCTGCCAATCCCAGAGCTGGTCATGGAAGGGAATTCTTATAAGGTCTAAATCGATCGATGGTCAATCAGATAACGAAACCAACTTCAGCAAGGTCGAATCCAACAAGGCATCGCCGCCATTGGATTTTCGCTCAGCCGACATTGCAGAAATAATACGTCGCCTCAAATCCGATGCTCGAAGCGGCCTGACTGAAGAAGTTGCCTTGGGACGATTGACCCAGATTGGTCGCAATGAAGTGAAGGGCAGGCAGAGCTCGAGCTTGTTCGACCTTTTCATCCGGCAAGTTCAATCGAGCGTAGTCGTTCTACTGCTGGTCGCCAGCGCCATCTCATTTTTTACGCAGTAAGTCTTACAAGCAATAGCAATTCTTCTGGCAGTAATCATCAACGCAATCGTCGGTTTCGCCACAGAGTGGAAAGCGCAGATTTCCCTCGCGATGATAATTTCACAACAATCGTTATCGCCATCGAGCCAGGTCGAATAATCTACGACAATATCAGGCGTTCAATCTGTTACCTTCTCACAGCAACGGTGGCATCCGTGGTGACAATCGCGACAGCCATGATCTTCATGGGAACACTGGCGTTGAACCCACTGCAGCTTCTGTGGCTGAACTTGATTATGCATGTGTTTTCAGAGTTGGGCATCGTCCTACAGGGCGCTGCACCAGGGATGATGCAACGTCCACCCAGAGATCCTTCGGAAAGCTTCTGGGCGGATTTGAGTGCCGACAGATACTAATTCGAGCGATTCTGGTTACAGCATCAGTGATTGGCGCAATTCTCTGGTGCAATCGATGCGGTATTAGCGATGACACCACCCTGACAATAGCGTTCGCGACAATCTCACTCGGACTTCTTTTCCAAGCCTAGAACTGGCTGTCCGTCAGTGGTTCCGACGATCAATCCAGACAGTCGGCACCGATCAATAGTTTCATGTATCTGATGCTGGCAATCTTTTATACGCTTGTAGCGATAGCCATATATGTACCAGGTCTTGCAAGAGGGCTGGGGACTGTGCCACTTTCGATGCCTGACGTCGGAATAGCGATAACGGCATCTACGATGTCGTTGCTTGTCACTAATTTATCTGGTTGGCTTTCCAGCAATGAAAAAAAACCGTCCTTGTTATGAAAGTGTGATCGGACGGGCTGCGCTAACCACCATCCTCTGCTAGTCTTATTATTGGATATTAGGGGACACGGAAATGGCAAAAGTCCTTTTGGTCGAGGACGAACTGGATCTAGCTTCACTGATCAACAACTGGCTTGCACGAGAACATCACCTGGTAGAGGTTGCTCACGACGGCGCCACAGCGCTTCACAAGCTCAAGGTAGCGAAGTACGATGTGATCATTCTCGATGTTATGCTTCCCGGCATGAATGGTTTTGAAGTCTGCCGACAATACAGACAATCGAGAGGAGCGACTCCAATTCTTTTTCTGACTGCCAAAAGTTCGCTTCAAGATAAGGAGTTGGGATTTCTTGCAGGAGCAGATGACTATCTAACAAAACCGTTTCATTTAAAAGAGCTCGAGTATCGTGTAAAGGCTTTACTCAGACGAGGAAGCGTAGCGGGGTCGAACACATTTCAAATTGGCGACGTACTTGTCGATTCTGATCAACATAAAGTACTCAAAGACGGTGTGGAGGTTCATCTTCTGCCAAAAGAGTTCAGACTGCTTGAATTTTTCGTCCGTCACCCGCAACGAGTTTTTAGTCCAGAAGAGCTGCTTGAAAACGTTTGGGAGTCAGAGACTTCTGCACATAACGATAGTGTTAGAGGTCACATCACCAGACTAAGGAAAAAACTTGACACGCCGGGGCAGCCATCTATTATCGCTACGGTTTACGGAGTTGGATACAAGCTACAGAGCGACGATGGTTGATAGTATAAGGATCAAACTTGCGCTCTGGTTCGTTTGTATGGTTATGCTGCTCTATTCTATAGACAGCATTGCTTCGGTGATGGTTTTTAAAACGAACCTGATGCGCAGCGTCGACGTCGGCCTGGAAGACTTGATTGCAGAACTCAGACCGTCCGTGAAAATAGTAGACGGACACCCGAGCTTGAAAAACTGGTATGTGGAAGCCAAAGATAACGATCCAATACTGGCGACGGTTCAGCTGTTCGACGCCAAGGGCAATGCTCTGGAACAATATGGACCGGACGGTGTCGAACAGCTCTTCAACGGAACTCTCCGGCTACGAACCGACGACAAAAACTTGCGGTCGATGTACGTCAAGGTTGACCATAAGGGCAAGCACGAGGGCTTCATTCAGCTGCAAGTTTCGACAAAACCGCAAGACGACGCAGTTGAACAGTTTTTTCTGGTTGTAATGGTGGTGGCACCTTTCATCGCTGCCGGTGTAGGCATTTGCGCCTACCTGTTTTCCGGACAGGCAGTCAAACCGATCGAACGCACTTTGCTCATGTTGAGACGATTCGTAGCCGACGCAGGTCATGAACTTAATACGCCTGTTGCCACCATCGAGGCCTGTCTCGAGACCTTGAAGGATCCGGGCAAACTCGGCAACATGTCAGATGATGTTTTTAGGATGATGGAACGAGCTAGCGAGAGATTGCGGCATCTTTCAAAAGATCTGATCGTGCTGGCACGAATCGAAGATCCAGAAGCAGAGATGATGCGAACACAAGTCCGAATCAGAGACTTCTGCGACACCGTCGTAATGGAATTGATTCCCGTCGCTAGAGAGCGGAACATCGAGATTTTTGTTAATCCGTTTCCTGATATCACAATAAGCGCTCATGCAGAGTCGATCCTGGAGATCTTCAATAACCTGATCGACAATGCCGTCAAATACAGCGACGAAGACGGGAAGGTCCAGGTGTCGATCGAGCAAAAGGATAGTCACTTAACCATCACCGTGACCGATCAGGGTGTGGGAATCCCCCCCGATAGCCTGCACAGTGTTTTCGATCGTTTTTACAGAGTGGACAAATCGAGATCGAGAGATGTGGGCGGATCCGGGCTAGGCTTATCAATCGTAAAGGCAGCCGTAGAGCGGCACGGCGGATCCGTAGCTGTGGAAAGCGAAGTCGGAAAAGGCACCACATTCAGGGTCATTTTGCCTGTATCGAAATCGCAAGCATAAATCGAGTCCGTCACAAGTTCATAACATTTGTTGTTTATGCTGGAAAAGCTCGAAGTGTATCTCTGTCAGCGAAATCGGTATCCATCATGTTTTGTAAACAGTCCACGGTAGTTTCAGAGCATCAAGTCCTTGCATGCATAACTGAAGTTGATAACGCCTGGCGCCTTTTGGCGGAGGCAGTTGAGCAAGCTAGCTCCCGAAAAGCTAGTTTGCGCCTGGTGGTCTGCCAGACTTTTATAAAAGACCATACAAAAGATGATTTTGCCCACTTCTTCCGCAAGCTCCGGCACGCCGCCACTCAATCCTGTAAGGACAGTGACGTCAGGCTGATCATCGAGATTCTCGACTGCGGAATGCGCGAGCAGGTCGAAGTAGAAAAATTGATTTCAGAAAAAACCACCGATCTGGTGATCCTGAGCGACCTGACGCCCAACAGTTTTATAGGTCGCCTGTTGCCGAGGCGTTCAGCGCAGCTGGCACGTTCGTGCAAATGCTCCGTACTCCTAGTGCGGTAATATCACTGATTCCGATCACAATCTCCGCCGACTCGATGACGCGGCTCTTGCCTGAACTGGTTCATTTTTCCACAAGCCTAAATCGATATCGAATAACGGTTTGAAAAAAGGATGCTCCACTTGAACAAGTAGCGCCCCATAGCAACTCGGACAATCTTGTCAGAACTCCAACTTTTCTCGACACGACTAAATCGATATCGACTAACCGTTTTGACTAAAGGTTAGATCCATAGCATTATTCTCCTGCGACCGCGTTCTGCCAACTTGCCAAAATGCAAGGCGCCTTTTGAGTAAATCGACATCGATTTACTTTTGTCATGGAAGTTGGACTTCAGCTTTATACGATTATATGAATCTTCTTTTTATCGCGCTCGATAGGAACAACCATCGCGGAGCACTGACTGTGTGAAACGATCGCACGGGATACGCTGCCCACTCCGGTCTTTCCATGCGAGCCCAGGACAACCACACTGGCATGCCACTCTTTTTCAAGCTCGACAATCTCGGATTTAGCGTCACCTTCGATCAAAACCTCTTCCACCGCTTCTGCGCCGAACACTTCCTTCAAATGCTCCGCGCACCGGCGAACGAACTCGGCACCTTCTTTTCTTCGCGCTTCAGCAATATTCTCCGTGAGCGCCGATGGAAGTAGACTCATGTAACTATTGACGAGAACAGGGTGCACGACGTGCGCAACTTTGAATCTTGTAAGTTTGGGCCAAGGATAGGCTGCTACGTACGCGCCAAGGAGCGCGACACATGTCATGTCCTGGATGGCGATCAAGACTATCAAATCGCCTACAGCACCGCCGGAGACTCCTGTAGCTGACTTCACTACCTCTACAGTGCACGGGGCATGACCGAGCATCGATTCTGCAACACTGCCCAAGAGGAACTTTTGAATGCCCTTCCTACCGTGGGAGCCAAGAATCAGACAATCGGAACACCAATCACGCGCTTCGTTAACAATGACATCCCTTGCTTGACCCTGCAGCACCTTTACATCCACGGTACAACCATCGAATTTGGATTGCAGACTACCAGCCCTGGACTCCAAAGAGCCCTTTACTTCCCGGATTAGCTTTTCCTGAACTGGCTTCAATTGAGGCACGCTGCTGGCGTCCAGACCCTCGTATTCATGCCGGCCAAGCTCCACCACGCTCAGCAGTCGAAATTCCGTGCCGGCGGGCCAGGATCTCGTACTTACCGCGTCCAGTGCGACGTCGGCAAATTTCGATTCATCAAGTGCAATCAATACTTTCATTTGGGCAATGATAACGCAAATAGAACATCGTCCACTCGAATTTTGTTACTGAATTCCAAATTTTCCTCACTGGAGATTAGGTACAATTACAAAAGTGACATCCAGATAGCATCGTGCTGGTTTTCTCTGTATTGAAAACTGTGCAGATGCACTTCAGTGACCTCTCTTACCAACCGAGCCTCACTTAGCTATATTGAGAAACGAAGACCGCTGTACCCTGACAGTAAGAGCTTACAAACGGGTAAAAGTTCAGCTCATACAACTCGTACAGTACTAAAGACGGCTGACCGATTGGTTAGCCGTCTTCCTTTTTGGCCGGTGTAACAACAAAAGTGAACTTGCATTACAGACGGAACAAATGCAATCGAATCGCAATCTACCACCATGTGGTTTGGTAGCAACAATATACAATAGCAAACAATTGCATATTGCCCCGCCGGCGGTACTAATACTAAATATGGTTGCTCACTGCCGGTAATACCGCCTAAATAAATCACAGACTTCGTAGATTGATCAGACCCGAATGGTCTCTAGAATGCAAAGACGAAAAATGAAAACACCTGACACCGCTTCATATCAACAACTCCTAGATGTCCTGGAAGAAAGATTGTGGGACGAATCACAATCTGATGACTTCGGATATCTGATCGAGTTGGTCGACGAGCTGTACCTGAGGACCATCGAGTCCAAAGCCGCAGCTTTTAACGGTTGTATTAGTCCGGCAACGGAGTTTAACGCCAGTCCTTATTGACAACACAATCTGACGAATTACGAAGTCGAGAGCCAAACAGGTACCAAACCTGAGCTGTCGACCTAGCAACGCTTCAAGTAAGCCGGGGCGAGCTCTTGTATAATTTCCCATTCAATTGCACCGCCCGGCTTTTGGGGAGTTCCTATGGCTGATAAGAACGTCAGTTTTCCGACTGCTGAATACTGCGTAACGTTTCCGCGAAACTTTCTTTGGGGAGCCGCTACCGCTGCTTACCAGATCGAGGGAGCGTGGAACGAGGACGGCAAAGGCGAGTCGATCTGGGATCGCTTCAGTCACACCGAAGGCACGGTGCGAAACTCAGACACCGGAGACGTGGCGTGTGATCACTACCATCGGCTCGATGAAGACATCAAAATCATGAAAGAGATTGGAATTCGGGCATATCGATTCTCGATCTCGTGGTCCCGAATTTTCCCTGACGGGCATGGTCTGGTCAATCTGGCCGGTCTGGACTTCTACAACCGACTGGTCGACAAGCTCCTTGCTGCCAGGATTCAGCCATTCGCGACACTGTACCACTGGGACCTTCCCCAGAAGCTCCAGGAAATAGGCGGCTGGACGAATCGAGAGGTGAGCTCGCATTTCGCAGACTATGCGGCGGTCCTGTCGAAACATCTTGGAGATCGAGTACAGAACTGGATCACCATTAACGAACCGTGGGTGATAGCGAACATTGGTCACAAAACTGGTGAGCACGCTCCCGGGATCAAGGACGAGAAGATGGCTTTGCAAGTCGCACACCATCTTCTCTTGGCTCATGGCAAAGCGACGCAAGCGTTGCGCGCAGACAATTCAAATACAAAGGTAGGTATAGCCCTCGACATGCGCCCTACCGCTCCAGCATCCGACGCGCCTGAAGACATAGAAGCTGCCACCAAAACTTGGAGCCGCGAAGCGCGCTGGTACATGGACCCCCTTTTCAAAGCTTATTACCCACCGGATATCTGGACTGAATACGGTTCGAAAGTGCCTGTACTCAAACCACGCGACATGTCCGTGATTTCACAAAATCTGGACTTCCTTGGCATCAACTACTACACGAGAACCGTTGTGTCCGATTCGGGCGTAGTCTCGAAAATACCGGGCTCACAATATACCGAAATGAATTGGGAGGTTACTCCGGAATCGTTCTGTCGACTCTTAGTGGACATCTCGCGTGAGTACAACCTACCGCCGATTTACATCACCGAGAATGGTGCCGCGTTCAACGACCGAATCTCACCGACGGGCGAGATTGAAGATGAGGATCGACTCTCTTATTTGAAGAACCATCTCATTCAAGCGCGCGTCGCGATGGAAGACGGAGTCAATCTGCAAGGTTACTTCGTCTGGTCCCTTCTGGACAATTTCGAGTGGGCTCTGGGCTACGAAAAGCGTTTCGGAATCGTACACGTGGATTTCGATACGTTAAAACGAACCATAAAGAAGAGCGGGCATTGGTACTCTAGCGCGATCAAGAATTTCGGATTCCCAAGCGCCAAGGACGAGCATGAGCAGATTGCGTCGGCTGCGGCCCAGCGCTCCGAGCGAAGATAAAAGTGCAAGAGCAACCGAAATCGTTTATCCAAGTTGCAATATTAGCGATTAGCGCCCTGCTGTTCAGTGTCGTTCCTGCAGCAGTTTCAGCACATGGCGTTGATTCGACCGCATCTAAGGTTCTGAAAAAGGTCGAAGAAAGCGGTTCGAATCATCCGGTTGGGTTCTCTGTTTTTTCAACGACATATACATATAAAGAACACCAAATCCCTTACAAAGTCGCTATCTGGTATCCGGCAGTAACCAACGCCCACGGCACATATTCATATAAAATCGGACCTTCAAAGATCCAGGCCGAAATCTCCCTCGGTGCCAAGGCTCTTGACGGAAGATTTCCTATCGTGTTCTATTCTCATGGTGCCACCGGAGCCGGTACCAGCTCGTTTTTCATTTGCGAACAGCTGGCTCGCAACGGTTACATTGTCGCCGCACCGGACTTTTTAGACACAGTTTGCGTGGCAAGAATTGATGAAACCATTCCGTTCGACGGCTATCTTCATCTGAAGACGAATCGCTACATTCAGTGGCTCCGCCAAGTCGGTCTCAACAAAGCAGCAAAAGAAGGTCGTTCCATTTATAGCTACCGACCTGAGCAGTTGACACAAGTCATTGAAAAGGTACTATCAATGAACGAAAAGGAAGATAGTATTCTTTTCGGGCATATCGACAAAGAGAAATTGGCTTTGTTCGGACACTCCTTTGGTGCATGGACGAGCTTGCTGGTCGCCGGCATTGAGCGCAACTTCGTCGATAAGAGAGTGAAAGCAGTCGTAGCCCTCTCTAGTCCAGTCAACGAGTCTGTTTACTCTGTCGACACCCAAAACGACTTGGCGTCAGTACATATTCCTGTTCTATTCGAGTATGGCGAACTCGAACCCGGCCTCGGACGGCAGAATGACGAGACATTTCTATTCGCAAAAGCGAATCGCCCAAAAATGCTTATCTGCATTAAGAATGCCGATCACCTGTCATTTTCCGGAGGGGTTAGAGGCGAGTTCCAGAAAGCGACCGACTACGTCGAGAAAGACCCGGTCAGAAGGACTATAGCCGAAACTACTCAAACGTTTCTGGATGTTTTTGTAAAAAACGACCGGAGTAAATTGTCGCAGCTTAGGTCCCAAAAGGACGGAATTGCCTCTCTCTTGACGGAACTTTAGAGATTAATCTAAATACGGCTGGTGGATCGGGAATATAGTAGCTGAGCCTTCTCTGGATTAACTTATGGTCGAAACGCGGTTTGAGCTTGTTGGTTATCAGATCGACACAGCAATTATCGACAGATGATTGACAGCCAAGATGATCTTCGCACGGCACAAGAACAGACTGTCGACTATCAGCCTGGTAAGGTCGTCTTCAACAAGTTCAAGATTATTGAAAAGATTGGTGCCGGCGGAATGGCAAGGGTGTACAAGGCCGAGCAGATCGACCTCAATCGCGATGTCGCCTTGAAAGTCCTTTATTCTTCGATAATCGATCCGCGTGCCATCATGCGGTTTCAAAATGAAGCAAAAACCACAAGCAAAGTTGTCCATCAAAACATAGCGTGGATACTAGACTTCGGAGTCTCCAAAGAAGGCGAGCCATATATGGCTATGGAACTGATTGAAGGAATGACCCTGCAGAGATGGCTTTCGCTCGAAGGGAAGCTCAACTTAGATGACTTCTCAGCGTGTTCATCCAAACGGCCGACGCACTGGCACATGCTCATGAAAAAGGTGTGATTCATCGGGATATCACACCTGGCAACATTATGATTATCACGGGTCTAGACAATCCTCCCATTGTGAAAGGTCTCGACTTCGGTGTCGCAAAGCTGGTATCGAAAGAAGAACAGATCGGGTTTTTGACAGATCCAGGAACCATTCTAGGCAGTCCACACGACGCGTCCCTGAAGAAGTACACCAAGACAAGCGACGAACTATTCACTCTGCCTTTAGCGAATTCCAAGGTCACGGACGATGGACTTAAGTATCTGACCACCCAGAAAAGCCTTCGCACGTTAGACCTCAGTAGTACTCAGGTGCACTCCCTCAAATACGTCAAGGGCATCAGCAACCTTGAGGATCTCGATCTTATGAACTGTAAGCTCGATAGTGGTGCGCTCGAGAATCTGCAAAATCTCAGTAGTCTGAAGCTTGTAGTTCTCGATAGTACTAACGTAACAGCACAGGACGTCGCGCTGCTGGCAAAGAATCACGCAGTGAACAAAGTCTCGGTAAAGTCGTGCCCAAAGATTGGTCCCAAAGAATTGGATTTCCTACAGAAAGAGATGCCACTATGCCTGGTGCAGCCGAAGGAACTCACTCTGGCGGAAGAGATTGCGATTTATAGCGCACAGGAAAATTTCGAAAAGTGCTATTCTCTTGCCAAGGCACAAGTCGCCTCGATGAACAAATATGATTCGCCACACATTATGAAAGGGCTTACGTTGGCAGCCACTTCATGCAGTTTCGTTGGCAAGTTCGATGAATCGCTTCAATACATCGAAAGACAAAAGCTTTTCGCGAAAAAGACGGGAACTACTTTAGATCGGCTGTTGGCCAACGACAGCGAGATCCAGCACTTGGCGCACGCCAACGAATTAGAAAGATTGATCAAGGTGGTCGACGAGGACAAAGAGATCAGGAGTAAGTATCGGTCCGATTCAAACGAAGTCATTGCTAGAAATTACGACATGATAGCAACAGCGTACATGACAAAAATCAATTTGGGAGAGCGGCTGAATACGAGCAACAAACCTATCTTCTGAGTTACCGGATCGTGCCTGCGAATGCGGCAGCAGTGGAGCTCTATGGACTCAGGGGAATCATGACACTTGTCGCGAAAGCTCGATCGGGCTCAGTTTATTATGCTGCCAAGGACTATAAAACCGCTAAGAAGCATCTGCGGTTTCTACTCAATCCACTTGAGGTGAAGTCATTCAATGCAGCACTCGTGATCTGTACCGGATTACTTGAAATGGCTACTATTTCGTTTCAAGAGGGCAGCTACGAAGACTCCAGACTGTACTGCTCTAACGGTATTGCGCTCTATAACAAGTTTCCGACTCTGAAACAAAAAACTGAATTCGCCAAAATCGTGAAGTATTTAGAGAAAGTACCTCCACCCCCTCGCCTTAACGCGGGCCCGACTACGTGAGCCCTTGGTCTGTCCGCGGGTTGCCATTCCATCGCCAAAAGAGTGATAATGGACCTCAATGAAAGTCGTAGGCAGATTTCTATCTACTCCAGATCAATGCGGGTATCTTCCCGATAGAGATTGGCGACTCGAGTATGAGTACGTCAGCGAATTGACGCCGTTGGAGTACATGGAGAAGATCCGGCAAGGTTGGCGTAAATATGGGCATGCACTCTTTCGCCCGGTATGCAAGAATTGCAATGAGTGTCAGCCTATAAGAATAGTCGTCGACAAGTTCGAGCCCAACCGCAGCCAGAAGCGCTCGATTAAGTCTAATCAGGATGTGATTGTCACTATTGGTCACGCCGATCTCGATCGTGTCAAATTCGACCTGTATATGCGCCATCACGATCACCATGTCGAGTCGGTTGGATGGCCTACACCGGACATACGAACTTCTATTTCCCATCTCAACTCATTGTCTGACAATCCATTTCCAATCGAGGAGTGGTGCCACTATCTGGACGAAGAACTGATCGGTGTTGTTTATGTCGATCCACTTCCGGATGGATTCTCCGCTGTTTATTCTTTCTACACACCTGACTATCAAAAACGATCTCTGGGCACCTGGATGATTCTTGCCATTATCGAACGCGCTAGACAGTTAGGTCTCCCATATGTGTATCTCGGATACTACGTGGAAGATTGCCGCTCAATGAAATACAAATCGAAATTTCTTCCTCACGAAATTAGGGGTCTCGATGGGGTCTGGCGCGAGATTTCCAGAGAGAGCTAGGCTCCGTACTTCAACTCCGTAAAGCATCTGTAACACTACCATTCCATCAAAACCAGCCCTTGCAAAGGCTCTTGCTTGGTCAGCGCCCCAGAGGCAGCCTGAAAACATTGAATATGACGGAGTCTAGGGATATACTTTGTGATTCGATTGCGCAAAGAGTTGCCTATGACAGTCGCTGACACTCTTACAAAGAAGACCGCGCTTGTAATCTTGTCCGGAGGGCAAGACAGCACAACGTGCTTGTATTGGGCAAAATCGAGATTTCAAAAGGTATTGGCTCTATCCTTCGCCTACGGTCAGAGACACATCATCGAACTCGAGAGCGCAAAGCAGATTTGCCATAAGGCAAACATCAAGCATGAGATCGTCGATCTGGGAGCCGTTTTTCAGCATGTGAGCTCACTGACGAATACCAATCTGGAGATTCCGCTTGCCAATGCAGAGCACGCTGAAACGCTTCCGAGCACATTTGTCCCGGGAAGAAATATTCTATTTTTGTCACTGGCAGCAAGTCGTGCCTACGTTCTGAATTGCGATTCTATAATTATTGGTGTGTCGCAAGAAGATTACGCTGGATATCCTGATTGCCGCGAAGATTTCATAGACAGCATGGAAAAATCCATTACACGCGGGTTGGATCGTCCCATCAAAATAGAGGCACCGCTTCTTCATCTGACTAAAAAGGATACAGTCGAGCTCGCAGTACAAATGCCCGGTTGCCTGGAAGCGCTTGCGTTGAGCACTACATGCTACAACGGCAGTTTGCCACCATGTCAAAATTGCAACGCATGCGAGCTACGAGCACGGGGATTCCGACAAGCCGCCGTCGACGATCCGCTTATTGCCCGAACTGCGATGCTAACTGAGGTGGTTCATGCGCGGGACTAATCCAGTTAGACAACAAGACACCGGTGACGGTACCAGCCTATGGGTACAAGAGATCTTTCACACTCTTCAGGGAGAAGGACCATTTTCTGGACAGCGTGCTGTCTTCATAAGATTGGCAGGATGCAATCTACGCTGTTTTTGGTGTGATACAGATTTCGAATCGTCAGAATGGCAACCGACGCTTACCGAGATTGTGGAACAAGTGGAAACAATCGCAGGATCAACGAAATTAGTTGTTGTCACTGGGGGTGAGCCATTTC
Organism: Candidatus Obscuribacterales bacterium; assembly: GCA_019746975.1. GTDB lineage: Bacteria > Cyanobacteriota > Vampirovibrionia > Obscuribacterales > Obscuribacteraceae > JADYXR01. Next base: position 11,284 of record JAIERK010000143.1, on the reverse strand, counting down.
GGCAGAATATCGCACCGCTGGTGAATCAATTGCTCAGCCTAAACTACAAAGTGCAAATAGAGACCAACGGCACCTTATGGGTCGAGCTCCCCGAAAGCGACAGACTTTTCATTGTCGTTAGTCCAAAAACCGAAAAGCTCAATCAGGAGCTTGTGAGACGCGCGACAGCATACAAGTATGCGATTTCTCACAGGGATGGCCCCTCCAAAGATGGCTTGCCAATCTCGTCCACTCAAATCATAGGTAATTTCGCATTTTTGGCGCGACCAACGACAGAGGCACCTGTCTATGTAATGCCAATCGAGACAGATTCTGAACAAGAAACCCAAGAAAGCATGCAAGCGGCCGTAGCAAGCGCTAGGAGCCACGGACACACGCTTACACTACAGTTACACAAAGTTGTCGGTATCCGTTAACAGGCAGGTTGGAATGCAAGATCTAAAACACCTTGGCAATAAGAGCGAAGTCCGTTACACAGAGCCAGATGCAACAACTCTCGAGTGGGTACCTAATCCATTCGGCGGCTCAGAAAACCCGAATCAGGTCAAAGGTACAATCACCATTTGCGCATCCGAGTTTACCAGTCTGTGTCCAATCACTGGGCAACCAGACTTCGGCATAATCGAAATCGAGTATGTCCCCCATGAGCGACTCGTGGAAAGCAAATCGCTGAAATTGTACCTTGGTCAGTTTCGCCAACAAGGCGAATTTCACGAGGCGTGCATCAACAGAATTGCAAACGACCTGGTCAGTCTATTGCAACCTGAACTCCTGGTGGTGACAGGAAAATTCACCGCTCGCGGTGGCATCACAATTCATCCTCGAGCAGAGTATCGAAAAAACTAGTGCGTCTCCGGCGTACACGGTGTCGTATTTTCAGAAAGTTTCCAGACAGCGACGCAGTCAGCTTCACTTTCTCGAAGCTGTGCTACATCTGATTCGGTACTCATACTAGTGTCGTGATTCAAGTGGTGACGAAATGTTTGGACTAGATGACAGGGGACGACGACAAGCGCTTCCAACTAGAAGAGACGTACATGTTTTGTATATCGATCACATCTGGATCGTTACTATGCCAGAACAAGACGAAACTGTTTTTGATTTGCTCCAGGACGCTGAGCAGTAAGGCCGAGCGCTCGCCGAAGAAGCAAGAACGAAGCTATTCGTGCACAGCGAGTATGGTGAGGTGGTCAAGAAAGAATGTTTTGCACATGAAGGCCGCTGCCGCAGTCTAAGTACAATGATGAACAGGGAGGTCCTCTGTTAAAAGCGCTCGATTCTGGCGACGATAGAATCTCCGAAACAACGAGACTCCTGTCCGGAGAGCTCCTCGAGACTTGATTTGTCACCCCTGAGATAGGCGTCTAAGAATGGCAACGTCAGCGACATGACAAAATTGAATTTGCCCTTGGCACCAGATTCATTGCGAAGCAGCGATTGTAGACCCAAAGACTTCAGAAGGTCGGTTCCTACTCTTTCCGCCGAATCAATGTCACTAGTCTTGATTTCGTCACCGTTATATAGACCGTTGCTCGCCTTATTAATGGCATGCCTTCCAAACGAAAATCGTCGCTTGCGCACAGGATGAAACGAAACTAGTTCGACATTACTATCTTTGATGGCGCGCCGCACCTGCATTAAAGATGGCCGCTGCACTTTTGTGACCGGATCGATGGTGAGCATGTACTTATTGCCGGCCGGCGCTCTTTCGATAGCCTTCAAGAGGCGACTCCGCGATCCCTTTAAGTCACCTCCATCCGGATTGACGCTGACCATTAACATCGGAAGCTGCACTGCGACAAAATCGTCGGCATCTAGATTTGGCTGGTGCCAATCCTTTCCGGTAATAGCGATCACAGCTCGAACTCGCTGATCGGCCCCCGAAGATTTCGTCTTGCGTCCAACAGCGGCTCCGCCTGCGACTTCTGCCGCAAAGGCCCCAGCATGATGACCGGCGATGGCGATTGCCGCCATGTCCATTTTGTTGGTGAGACCGGACACTCTTTGTTCTAGCTGTGGCAGCGCGTCCAGCGTTTGAGTCAGATCCAAGCATCTTTGTTCAACAGTGCTGCCATTGACGCCAGCTAGTTTCGCCAATTTGAAAACGCTGATTTTTTCGCCGGGTTGCATGTTAAGTGACGCAGCATCGCTATGAGTAGGTAGTACACACACATAGCCGTGACTCGCCCAATATGCCGCAAGTGGACGATAGTCCCGTGCCGACGCAACTGCACCGTGAGAAAACACAATCACAGGAAAGTGCCCAGCGCTCTTCGGATAACAGGTCTCAAGTCTGATTCGTTTGTTTCTCGTATCGTCTCTGATAGACAGCCCTTCAGCAACCTCGACTTCGAAGGGACCGCTGTTACCAGCCTCAGTAGACTCGACTCTCGTTGAGACATTGCCTTCCAATACAATCGTCTCTGCATATGCGTTTTGAATTAAGGCTAGCAAAAGAATAAACAGACAGGACAGGAAAAAACAAATCCCTGCGCCCATTCTAAAATGAGAGGTCAACTTCTGTTGACGAGCATGAGCATCGTTCATCATCCAATCTCCAGAGCCTGCACAGTGGCAATACACCCGTACGGCTAAAAAGTTGCGCAAATTCCGACTTGCCGAGAGCTCGAAAGTTTTTGCACTTTTTGTAAATCGACCTGAGCAACTAGGAGTCTTGACGAGAGTTCGAACTTCGCGCACAACGGCAAATCGATATCGATTAGCACTCGCGCCGAAACCTGACTGGTGCGAGTTTCTTAAATCGAAATCAACTTCCACTCAAGCAACGAAACCTTGACGAGAGCCAAAGATCTTTATATAGAGCGTAAATCGAAATCGATTTACGCTCGAGCTTAGGTCACCGCGCTCTCCCTGGAAACTCAAAGCTCATCTCACCTTCAGGATTAGTCTACGAATGTGGAATTCTCTTGTGTCCAAGCGGATTGAAAAACTCAATGCTGCCATTGGTGCGGAAGGTCCAGCGCTTATTGAGTCGCTGGCTCGCAAGTGTCAGTTCACCGGTCGAGCAGTCAAAGCGTGCATCAGCCAGAAATTTTGTTATGCCAGGAATACTGTCGTTATCAGAGTTATCCACATGCTCCAAGAGCTCCACTTTCGACGCTCGCCACGAACATCCGCAAGAATCGTCCTGTTTCCGAACTTGGGTTAAAACGTGACCGGACGGATCGATGCATGACAACTCAACAACATTGCCGGTCAACGCATCGTAAGTGACCTCGAAGCTGTGCCCTCGGGCATCAGAGAAATGGCTGGTCGTGAATTCCGTAATTTCAATCTCGCGATATGGCAATCTCGTCTGGTTCGAATACATTGCTTACATCCTCTCTCGCCCACACAACTATCACCGGCATGAACTCCGATTTAGCCGGTTGTCAGGCGCCAAGAGCCAAAGTAGCCGGGGTCTGAATCAGTCAAACGCAGCGACAGTGAGAATCTACGACAAAAATTCGGTAAATGTTTTTCTAGAGCTGACAGATAAACTGTAGATATTGCGGTTACCAGAAGAATACCAGCATCTTCCCTGTCCAAGGTGCGCATTTAAGGAAGACGGCTACTCTTTTATCCACCTTAGATAGGCTACACTTGTCCAACCTCTCTCTCCACCTCGTCTACTGAAAACCAGAGGGAACGAGGCAGAAACAACTAGTGAGCGATTATTCTCAAGGTGATCATTTCATTTCCCGGCGCTATTACTGCGCAACTTAACAAGGTAGGCGGCAAAGGCCAGTCACTCATTCGTATGACTCAGCTTGGTCTGCCAGTTCCACCCGGCTTCGTGTTGACAGTCGATTTCTTCCAGGAATGGATGGACGAGCTCAAGCTCAGCGAGGAATGGACCAGTTTTGTCAATTCAAGCGCCGATAACCGCAAATCCTGTTGTGATGCATTGAAATCTCGCGCGCAGAAATTGAAGTTTTCCAAGGATCAGAAGGGTGCACTCGACCAGGCCTTATCGAGCTTAGATGAAAACGAGCTATTCGCCGTCAGGTCCTCGTCTCCGGCAGAAGACCTGGAGGGATCCTCATTCGCTGGCGGTTACGAAACCGTCCTTGGTGTCAAACGAAAAGATATGCTTTCCGCGGTAAGAACAGCCTTTTCATCCAGCATGGACTATCGGGTTCTCTCCTATAAATCCCAACACGGCTTCGACATCCACGATCCCAGAATTGCAGTTGTAGTTCAGAAGCAGCTCAACAGCACCGCATCCGGTGTTGCATTTTCGATTAATCCGATTAACAACGACTACGACGAAGCTGTTTTTAATGCCAACTTCGGCCTGGGTGAATCCGTTGTATCGGGGGTGTGCACACCAGACACCATCGTTGTCGACAAAGTGTCGATGCGCGTTCGAGAAAAGGTCCTCGGAGCCAAGGAGGAGCGCATTTTCCTTAATGAACAAGGCGGCACGACAAGCGTGTCGGGCAATGGCGAAGACAATGATTTCGCAATTTCCGACGGTCACGTGCTGTCCCTTACGCGATTCATAAAAACTCTTGAAGAAGTATTTCGAAAACCAGTCGATGTAGAGTGGGCACTGGAAGGCGATCAGGAGTTCATTCTGCAGGCCAGACCGGTGACATCGTTCGTGCCGCTACCGCCGTCCTTAATCAGTCCACCCGGACAAACGCGCAAGCTCTATCTCGACGTAAGCCTCACCGTTCAGGCACTGGAAAAGCCGATGTCCATAATGGGTACATCGGTCATTAGAAAATTGCTTAGCATCTTTCCCAATCGAGCTTTCGGCGTCGAGTTTATCGGTGATCTCGATCACTCGCTTGTATATCCTACAGACGGGCGCATTTATGCGGTACTCAGTCACGTATTCCAGCTCTTAGGAAAAGAACGCGTGGAGAACGCGCTCACGATTATCGATCCACTCTCGGCCCAGGCGATAAAAGAGCTAGACGACGATAGTTACGACAATTTTCATCTATGGGTGAATTTGATTCCCCTGAAGGCGGCACCAGGTCTGGTGCGCATTCTTCCGAAACTGATCAACGCCAGAGCTTTTCCCGAAAGAGTTCACGCCAGGAGCGTGAAGGAACTAGAACGATACAAGGAGGCAGTTCGAAAGGAGGCGAAGTCGACAGGCAATATCAGTCAAGTCGCCGAGAGGATTATCAACCTCGCAGTCGACGTTGTCTCAAACCATACCATGCCTGGCTTTTTAGCCTCTCGCGTTGCGCTCGAGCGCATCAAACACACCGCTCGTGGTGTCAGTGAAGAGACCATCCGCAACCTCGAATTAGCTATGCCCCACAACATAACGATTGAAATGGGTTTGTCACTTTATCAGTTGGCTCAGCAGTTACCGCCAAATTCCGGTGGTGACGTGCAAGATCAGACCCTCTCGCCCGAATTCATGGCCGAGTGGCAGGAGTTTCTCGACGCCAATGGACACCGAGGCCCACGAGAATTGGATATTCAGGCGCCTCGCTACCGTGACGCCGCATCTCTGTTGTTTGATCAGGTTGTTACCTTGAACAAGGCTTCCACCGAATCGAACAATCCGAGTCTACGTTACAAAAAAAACAGAGAATTGAGAGAGAAGGCGTTTTCGGATATCTGCGATTACCTTGGAAAAACAGATGCGAAGCGCTTAAGACGATTCAAATTCCTCTATCGCGCCTGGTTGACTTTTGGTGGCTATCGCGAGACGCACAAATTCTGCATCATCTATGCAATCGATGCATTAAGGACCAGACTCATCGACGAGGCTAATAAGCTCGTAAGCGAGGGACGTTTAGATAGTTCAAACCAAATTTTTGACTTGACTATCGAAGACTTCGAAAAACGGGTCTCCAACAAGAAAATCGATCTGGTAGAACTCGGACAGCAAAATCGAGTCTATGCCGATAAGCTCGCAAAAGTTCCACAATTACCGCCATTAATCGATTCAAGGGGACGTATAGTTCGTCCGAAAACGATCGCTGCTCACGATGGACAAGTCGCAGGCACACCCATATCCTCAGGTATTGCGCGAGGCCCAATAAAGGTTCTCAACACTCCGGACGAAAAGCCGCTGAATTATGGCGACATCCTTGTAGCAAGAGCCACGGACCCCGGCTGGACACCTCTGTTTGTAAACGCATCCGCCGTGATTCTCGAGGTCGGTGGTCTATTGCAACACGGAGCTCTCGTCGCGAGAGAATACGGTTTGCCCTGTGTCGGTGGTATCACCGGAGCCACCACGATTTGGAAGGATGGCACCATAGTAGAAGTTGACGGAACTCGCGGCACTGTCCGAGAAATCGAGTGACCTAGACAGTGCCCTTAACCTCAGTGAGACGACCACAACTTGCTTCAGCGGCCGACACTGATGGATTGTCCATCACAGAACCGGCCGAAAGGATACACCAGGCAAATATGGTCATTAGGAATATTCGCATTTTTCTCTTATTCCGTGCCGATCAACTAATAGCACTTCCCCTTACTACCTATACGCAATTTCAGTTCGCTCCCATACCTTGCTACCAATAGCAAAATGAGGGTTTTCCTATATTCGCTGATTAAAATTTCTCAAGTAGTGTTTTCAACGAAAAGCGGCATAGAGACGAACTTTCAGCTATCTTTCTATTCACCGCTTTTCCAATTGCGCTGTTGGAAAATCACACTGTAGAGTGAGCAGGGGCCTTGGTGCGAGCAGGACGAGAGACTGGTGAATGCCATGAAAATCACTGTCAGACTGCCTATCAGCGCAGAAAAACAACGTAAAAATAGCGATGACATTGAACAAGCTCAAAGATATGAGCTAAGTTGGTGTGGGCATAACTCTGATAACGGCCTCGAGAAAGAAATCGCTCCGCATACAATTTCGCATACAAAGGAGTCCAGCGATTCTGAAGGCGAAGCTAGAGATCCAGAGTGGCGAAGTCCCCTCGATCTGAGTGCCAGAACAATCAAAGCGCTCATGCAACTGGTCGAACATTACAACGACACACTGAAGGAGATTGCGAGTTTTACTTACGGCTGTCAATCAGCCGCTGGCAAAGGCGGGTCCACCACCATTGAGTTTAGACGAGGTCAAAACTATCATGATCGCAGGCACTGGAGATCCATCAGAAACAGATGCCATTAAACGCAGGCAATTGATGATTGCCGAATCCCCAGATGCAACTCCTGAAATCTTGATGGAGTTAGTGCACAGTCATTTCACTGAAGTACGTGAAGCTATTTCAGACCATTTTAGATGTACCGAAACGATACTTGTATGTCTTAGCGAGGATGAGTCGCCGGAAGTGCGATATGCACTCGCAGAAAATCACCGATTGAGTTTTAGCATTTTGGAAAAACTGACGCATGATGAGAATCCGTATGTCTCGGTCCGAGCGCAAAGGACAATGCGCAGAGTGCTCTCTAACAACGTTTTGCCTATGGAGAAGCGATCGGACGCCAATGACAGTTCTGCAAGGGCAAATGCTTGACGTTGCGATGGCAACATGAAAACATAGGGACCCTTGTTGTCCGTAATGTGCAATAAAGCAGCGGTTTTCGTCACCTCATCGATTACATCGACGGCGTCATTTTCCGGACTCGTCCTTAACAAACGGAACTGCTCGCTCTTGAGCATCGCATCGAGTATTCTACCTCATAGCGCAGTCCGGTCGAGACGTTCTGACGCCCTTCAGGTAGAATATGGACCGACGTGGGATATGGTGCTGGTCATTTTTCTTCGTCGAATGTCCCAGGTCGCCAAGATAAAGTCGCCGGAAATTTCTATGAGTTGTACTGACTATCAGACCATTATCCGCCAGTGGTTCGAAGATGTGATGGATACGCACATTTCGAAGTGCGACTCTTGCGCTGAGTTCTTTCGGGGTCTTAATCAGCTAACGCTCAATTACCTTGAGCAGCGAAGGCTTCATGCAATGACCTACTCGAAGGAGTCGCCTCCGCCCCAGCCCACTACTCAACAATCGGCGCCTCTCGAAATTCCGCAGTTTCCGCAGGAGTTGCAAAGATCATTAGCCCGACTCAGCAATCAACCCGAGATAGATCCAGCAAGTCCAGGTCTGATCTGCAACATCGGCAGATTTATCCTCGACGATCGCGAACTGGAGATGTTGAGAGGAATGACGACAGAAGAGCCTTCTGAACTTGGTCTTCGAGTCTTAACCATCAAAGCGCTAGAAGATTTACGCGGCATTCTCAACGACATCACACGGCACGAAGATGTAATAGGCTGGGCAATTCTGGGAAGCGATGGACTCATGGTGGCGGGCGTATTGCCGGAAGAGATCAATGCGGAAAACCTTGCAGTTCGAGCACTCTCAGTCTACATGGGCACCGAAGACATGCTCGAACGAATCGGCACTGACAAGCTTCAACAGATCATTTTGTGGTCCGAAATTGGATCAGTATTTGTCGCCAACTTCGGGGAAGGGATATTCATCACAATTTCCAGCGCCACCCAACCAGAGAAGGTGGTTCGAACACTGAAGAAAATTCGAGACGTGTCCTAGACTGAAAATCAGGAAACCCATACATGAAAAAATCCGAACTCTCTTTGATGGTTGCCTTGCTCATGGCGATTGGTTTAGCTGCAGGCACTCGCGCCGAAGTTATCCAGGCAGGCATCGAACACAAGGAATACTTACCGCCAGTGGCGCAAAGCTATAAAGCGGGAGCTCGCTTTAGCGCTCCCGCTCAGGTTGCACGAGTGGCCTGGTTCCCCGTGCCAGATTGGCTGGCCGGTGCCTGGCTCAAACCGGGAGACATGGAGACATACGTAAGAGACTTTCGAACGGGCCAAGAAACAACAAAACCAATTTGGCTGGACAACAAAGTAAGATTGGCTTTCGGACACCAAAGGGACTGCCTGGGTACGGTCTGGCACGCGGAAGTCCTGCCGTTTCGAGCGGACGGTAACCGAGGACCCTCGACCGATCGCAGATACGTCATGGACATGTCATGCCTGAAATCGCAACCAGATATGGTATCACTTCGTTTTCATAGCAATGTCTTCCAGGTAGATCCGGAAGACGGCGAAATCGAAACTACAACACAACAAGAAGAGATAGTCACTTTCCGTCCCGACAAAGACGGAGTAATCGCCAGCACAAGTAGCACTCGCACTTTTGACGAAAATGGACACGCCATAATACAATCCAACTCCAATGCGGGAAGAAGCAAACTGGCGGACTTTGTCCCGGTCAATGAGCTAAACGGCATCAACCTCGTGGAATCGCTTACCCAATTCCTGACCTCCAATAATATGACCAATCGTTTGAGCAGTCAGTAGTCTGGCTGTGCTATCTGTCTCGACCTTGCTGATTTGCATAGAACACGCGCAACCATCCGTTTTTCCAAAAATAAATCAAGAAAAGCACCGAGATTGCCACCATAAGGAACAGCGCGAACGGATAGCCCAGGTCCCATGCCAACTCAGGCATGTTCCATGGTGAGTTATGCTCATAGAAATTCATTCCATAGATACTTGCCACCAAACTCGGTGGCAAGAAAATAGCAGCGACAATCGCCAGCAGTGTCATGCACTGATTCATTTTATTGCTGACCGTGGACATGTGAAGGCTCATGAGCTCTGATGTCACATTGAGATAATACTCGACCATATCGAACATGTGGGTTCCGTGCTGCAATAACTCTCTGGCAACTCGCTTGTCTCCTTCACCGGAGTAATATTCTGAGTCCCTGGCGTATTGCCGGAGCGTGTTGTGCAAGGGCAACATTATTCGTTTCAATATCAAGAGTTCTTTTCTCGTTCTATGAATTTCTTGCATAGCATTCAACTGCGCCTCGGCAAGAATATCATCCTCTATGCACTCCAACTCTCTACTATACTGCTCTAGAATCGGTTGAAAGCAGTCAATCGATGATTCGACGAAGCGCTGTAGCAAATAAAGTCGACCATCCTTTTCGAGCAAGCTATGCTGATTTCGGACATCTTCCTTGACTTGCTGGACGGTCGGAATCGGGTGCTCATGGAACGTAATGACGGTGTTTCCATTCTGGTAGACGGACAATTGTTGCAATTCCAACTGTCCGTTGAGCCTGAGAATCGGGACAACCAACAACAGCTCGTGTTTGATCTGCTGGCAAAAGGGCTTCTGATGAACCTGAAAAATATTGCGCTGAATCGCTTCGCTTACATCGACAATTTTCAACAGTTCATAGACAGATTCCTTGTCGGACAACCCCTCTACGTCTATCCAGACGTGGGGACACTGCCTGACCATAGGTTCGACTTCCTGCGCATTTTCGACAGTCTTATCCGTTAAACACTGGGCGCTAAAAGAGACGATGCTGATGACAGTGGCTTCGGCCCGGTCCTTGCGCATGAGATCAACAGGTTTGCAGCAATGCGTAAGAGGCTTTCGAATAGCAGTCAGGGGCTTTTCTTTAAGTTGAAGCATCATCCTTACCTGATTTACGATCGTGATCAGCTTCGTAGACTGTAGTACGACCATCCGGACGTGACAATTCGGAAAATACGAGTAGCCGGTTTTATGTCACAATATCGTCATCAGAGAGGTTTGCATGCTAAAGATCTGGTTGGGTAGAGCACTGGTACTACTGGTTGCGCTGATGTGCCTGCGCTTTTTTGTTCAGGCACGCTACATCCCGAGCTCCTCGATGGAACCCACGTTGCAAATTGGCGATAGAATTGCGATTGAAAGGGTCACACACAACAATGAGCGCGGAGCGATCATCTTCTTCAACCCACCGGCAATCGAGATGGGCAGTGATCTCTCGATGGATCCGTTGAGCATCCTCGGAAGGGTCACAGGACTACCTTTTTTTCCCAGTGACGTGACCTTCGTGAAGAGGGTTATCGGGGTCGCTGGAGACGTAATTGAGATTCGCAACGGTGTTGGCGTTTACGTAAACAATAAGCTGCTGGTCGAGCCCTATGCCAAAGAAGCACCCAACTATGACTTGTTCGTAGAAAGCGATATCGGCGGACGATCGGTGCTGGGAGAGTCAATTCAACCGTACAAGGCTAGCAATAAGCCAATCAAAGTTCCTCCCGGTATGGTCTTCGTTCTCGGCGACAATCGCAACAATAGCGAAGACAGTCATGCGTGGGGATATCTCGCGTTCGACCGCATTACCGGTCGAGCTTGGTACATTTTTTCGCCCATCAAAGAATCCTGCTGGGCGGCTTTTTGGTGCCGTACACAGTAAAAGAAATGCTCACATCGATGTCGATGTACCTTTTGACGCATAGGGCAATCCCGCGAAACACTACGCGAGCGAAACACTTTCGCCTACTTGGCGAACCTCGCCTTTTTTTTAAAAGCTT
>JAIERK010000010.1 GCA_019746975.1 Candidatus Obscuribacterales bacterium | reverse complement strand
CCACTGCGTCTGAAATCGACATTGCAGGAAAGGGTGGCAATGCTGGCAATATATTTCACTTTGTTCGAATTAAAGACGCGAGTATCCCCGACTTTGCGGATCAGTGGCCGGGGGCTGATATAGACGCAGTTGGCGCAATCAACTCCGCCGCTAATATTGTCGTTCCGGCTAAGACCCTGTGGGGGCCCGATAGCAAGCAAGCAGCAGCTAAACTGCCTGATCTAAATAACGAAGAGTTGCAGCGGGTGTCAGACTACTTCGCTGCTCTAGCACCGCATTCCGTCCAGATAGATATGTTTCAAGTAAACGACGACGGTTCTTCCGCAGAGCGTCTCGAACAGATACGTACCAACCTGTGTGCTGACAAAAAAATCTTGCCGGGACAGGTAACCGTTAAGTCGCTGATCGGGACAATGTCAATTGCCAGGCGCCAGGTAGAGAAAGAACTCGAACGAGATCGACGAGTCGAATTCGTTTTTTTACCATATGATCGTGAGACCGTATGTGGTGGCGCTCAGGAATTAAAGAACGAACAGGGCTGGCTGCTGATGGATGGAAAATGGAAGTCTGAGCGTGGCGATGTGATTTTGATGGCACGACCGAGTCACTCGAATAAGGTTGATGTGTCCGGTGAGTGGCAAGAGGCGCCGGGTCGGAAGAATGTGATTCAAAGTGGTGTCTTCGACACAACCAACGGGATGCTCAACTTCACCTGGTATAACTCATGGAACAATACCCGCGGCAACTCGCAGTTTCAATTGAGCATCGATTCCAACAAACTTCGCGGCAGGTGGAAGGATGAAGGCGAAGGGACCGGCGAGTGGGTGTTGGTTCGCTAAGCATCCGGTCATTTTCGTGAACAATTTCCATGCATAGTGGCTTTCATGGGCACATCAAAATCGAAGTAAGTGAACGGATATTTGGCGAAATGAGAAACTTACTCTTGCTATTGGCCGTTCGAGATAAAAATCCAACCAAATTTATCGCGAAGTGCTAATAACCCGAAGACCTATTAGTACTTGCGAATAAAAAGCCGTCCCAAAATATTCGCGATCGCTAATATTGTCGAACCTACTCAACCAGAGCAAGTCTTGGAGTCGGATCGGAGAAGCGCGATGGAGAGCGTCGGCGTCTCATGTCGGCACAGAGAGCATCTTTATTCTCGTCAGGATTGGTCGCCGCTCTCGGACTTCGACTAAGTTTCACAGAAACGGCGACGCGTCGACGATTCATGCAGGTACAGAGGGTCTTTCAAATTGCTTCTTTTTCGTGGCTTGCACATTGAGCCGACCATCGATTCCAAGAAACTCTCGCCTAGCGAAAACAAAAAACATTATTGGATTTACCATGTTTCTCCTTGCAGAGAGAGAAAATGGTCGACTGTCATCGCGCCCATATCCGGCACCCGTTGACATTTGCCGGGAATCGCTGTTTGAGCGACCCGGTTCGTCGCCTCAATAGTTTAGGTGTATACAATGAGCACATTAGCTGGAAAAACACTTGTCATCACGGGAGCGTCTCGCGGCATTGGTCTCGCCATTGCATTGAGAGCCGCGGAAGACGGAGCCAACATCGCAATCCTGGCGAAAACTGTCGAGGCAAATCCGAAACTGCCGGGCACAATCCACACGGCTGCCAAGGAAATCGAGGAACGAGGCGGTAAAGCGCTTGCCGTCAAATGCGATGTCAGAAATGAAGAAGAGGTCGCCGCAGCCATGAAGGCAGCTGCTGAGCGCTTCGGCGGCATCGACGTCCTGGTCAACAACGCCAGCGCCATCAACCTTAGCCCAACGCTGGACATCGATATGAAGCGTTACGACCTTATGAGTCAGGTCAATGGGCGCGCCACTTTTATGTGCGCGAAATATGCAGTTCCCTATCTCAAAGCCGCGAGCAATCCGCATATCCTTAATCTCTCCCCGCCACTCAACCTGAATCCGCGCTGGTTTGCAAACAATCTGGCATACACCATGGCGAAGTACGGCATGAGTATGTGCACGCTTGGCATGTCTGCGGAATTCAAAAAAGACGGCATAGCTGTTAATTCGTTGTGGCCTGAGACCGGCATCGCAACAGCGGCGGTAATGAATCTACTCGGCGGAGAAGTGGCAATTCAAAAGTGCAGAAAGCCCGAAATCGTTGCCGATGCGGCGCATTGGATTCTCACGCAGAAGTCCACCGAAGTCACCGGCAAATTCTTCATAGACAGTGAGGTATTGAACAATGCCGGAGTGAATGACCTCGCGCACTACTCTTGCCAGCCTGGTAGTGAGTTGATGCGGGACTTCTTTCTCGACCCTGTTAAGCAGGAAGCGCTGAAGTAAGTTCGGCGATTTTGTGGGCCGCAGCTTCCGTCGACACGAAGTGATGTTGATCCAAGAAGCAACGAACTGAAGCTGAGCCTGCTCGAAGAATCGATGCTGTTGTCTCGCCAATGCGAATGGATAAAGAGTAGAGGACTGAAAAATGACAAGTTGTTTTGACCTGACAGTTGAAGATAAGATTGCGCGCATTACATTCAATCGCGCGGAGAAGCGCAACTCGATGCTCCCAGAGTTTTGGTCGGATTTTCCAAAAGCAATCAAGCAACTTTCCGATCTGGGGGAAGTTAGATGCATCGTGCTCGATGCGCAAGGCACGCACTTCTCGGCGGGCATGGATCTTTCCGTGTTTGCCGCCGCGGATAAATTCGTCACCAATTCGTCCACGAATCGTGAGCATCTTCGCAATCTCATTTTGTCTCTTCAGGATGCGCTTTCGGTCCTCGAAAAGTGCAGAATACCAGTTATAGCCGCTGTTCAGGGTGGCTGTCTGGGAGCCGGTCTTGACCTGGCCAGCGCGTGCGACATCAGGTTTGCCACTGAAGATGCCTATTTTTGTATCCAGGAGATCAACATCGGAATCATGGCCGATTTGGGAACCTTGCAGCGTCTACCTCACAAACTGCCTGACGGCATCGTCAGGGAGCTGGCGTTTACCGGCGGTAAACTCACAGCGACACGCGCGCACAATGTTGGGTTCGTCAACGACGTGTTCGCGAGCGTCGAGAAGATGAACGAACATGTTCTCGCTGTTGCACGCGCAATTGCGAGCAAGCCACCGCTGGTAGTGTCGTCTTCGAAAGAATGCATTAACTATTCGCTGGACAATCGCGTAGCGGATAGCCTTATGTACGCCGCGAACGTTCAGTCATTCATCTTCGATGCAGAAGAGGTCGCAGCCCAAATCAGAAAGAACGGCAAATCCGAGCACTCCAGTCTGAAGCCTGTATCGCTGACTCTCTAACAACTGATAGCCGTGGGAAGCGGAATTGTTGATAAGCCGTCTCTTGTTGGTGTTTTCGGTCATGCTCGCTTTGGGTACGGAGGCAGGCCTGGGCTCATCTCTGAATCGCGCGAGCATCCGGGTATAATGGTTTAGCTTGAATCAACCCTCCTTCTGCAGTACTTGAATGGCGAAAATTCTTCTTGTCGAAGACGATACAACCGTTTCCTTGATGGTGGAGAACATGCTTGTCCACAAGAGACATCACGTCGATGCAGTTGATGACGGGAAGAAAGCTATAGACCTCTTGCGTTTGAATGTCTACGACCTCATCATCGTGGATTGGGGCCTACCTACGAGGTCGGGGATTGAAGTGAGTCAGTGGTTTCGTGCAAGTGGTGGCACTGCGAAGATTTTGTTTCTGACCGGGAAAGACCATATCGACGAAAAAGAAGAAGGGTTTGGCGCGGGCGCTGACGACTACCTGACCAAGCCCTTCGATTTGAAGGAGTTGATACTGAGAGTAGAGGCATTGCTCCGTCGCCCAGAGCCAATCAAACCGGATCACATGGCGGTTGGCGATTTAAGGCTAGACCGTCACACAAAGAAGGTTTTCAGGAACGATTCAGAACTCTATCTAACTGAAATGGAATTCGCGTTATTGGAATTCTTCATGGTCAATCCCAATAAAGTTTTTACCAACAAAATGCTGCTTGAACACGTGTGGCCTGCTGAGTCCAGTCGCTCCCCGGACACGATCCGAATTGCAATCAACAAACTTCGAAAAAAAATTGATGGCTCAGACAAAGAGCAGAATTCGTTGATCAAGAACGTCCACGGCCGCGGCTACATGCTCGAAAGTCTTTGACTATTAGCAATCCGGAATGTTTTGCATCGCTTTTTATAGCGAAGTGCTAATATCGGCAAAAAGTGAGCGCATTTGATGGGAGTTGCAACTTTGCCAGAAAGCAACTTCGCCAGAAAACAACTCCGCCGAAGAACTGAAGACAAGCGCGCCAGTAGTTATTCTGAAAGGCAAAACAGGTGCCCGATTGCTCGGTCACCTGCATTGCATCTTCTTCGCTTCTTCGGGAAAATTAGGGTGGTTCGTTAATCGGTAATCTGGGCATCGCAGGTGGAGGCAGTCGAGCTGACTCCATCTGCGGTGCGTCCGCGTCTTGGGATGAGGAACTCTGTAGGAAAAACTGATATGGACGGCATTGCAGTGGAGGCCGGGGTGTCGAATGCCTCCTTCTGCAATAGCCTTTCGCCGTACCTGGGTGGAAAACAACTATGTCTCTTTTGGATAGAGCCATGCAAGAGGAGGCGAGTGTAGACAGCTCCTTTTGCAATGTGCTCTGGGCCGCATCTCAACAAAAAATCTACTCTCTAATTGCGATAGTCTTCGCCTGTGGTGCCTTACGGACCCTGAAGGAGCCAGGCGATATCAACAACTGCACATCCCACCACCGCTAGGGCTTCCCCCTCTCCAGCAGGCACGAACTGAACGCTAGGACCAGGTGTGATTCCCAGCGAACGGATGTATCGTTCTGCTACGTTACCAGGCTCTATTTTGCTCGGTCCTTCGGCCTGTCTTTGACTGAATTGGTGATGGCATTCAAATCCTTGCCTATTAACTCGGCTCCGCCCTCGACCGTACCTAAATCGAAATCGATGATCGCATTGGCAAGACCAGTGAAACCCGTCTCCTGAAGCCCTTGATATATGCTGCTTAACTGTTTCATCTCTTCGAGAGACACTGTCGAGAGGTTGTTGTTTTGCGTGAAACTCTCGGTTTTTTCAACGGTGACATTCGTGTTGTCTGCCTGCCTTGCGTCACTTGGGGGTAGGCGGAATGGCTGTTGAGATGCATTACTGTTGCTCATCTGAGCCTCCTGAAACATAGAAGATGTTGGTAAGTTTTGAGGGGCGTTGGCAATGTTGGTATGTTAGCCATCCGTGATTGTTAGAGTGTTCCTCTTGTGTAATCAGGTTGTAACCTTGCCTGGTACGCGAAGCAAAAATGGCTGCTGGGTCGTTGTTTTCAGGCACGAAAACATTTAATCTCTGGGTAAATTCAAAGCATGGCGACGGTTACGGTCTGAAGTTTGCGACTCTCCTCCAAAATCTTGCTTCTTATCTCGATGCCGCTGGCGTTTCAAGTTGGCATGTCGTTCTTTCTCTTTGAACAGATAAAGACTACGGAAGCGAAGATCGAGCATGAACTCTTGAGGAAACGGATAGTCGCCACGCTTGATGAGATACAGCATCATCATGTTTATAGTATTGCGGCGGCCGCATTCTTCAGTGTTAGCAAAGACCCTGCGGTTGGCGAAAAACATCTCGCGGAATTGAAGCAGCTAGCCAGCGAACTAAAGCGTCTGCGCGAACTTACAGCCTCAGATCCAGAGCTTCTCGATAGCACGGTCGAGTTGCAAAAAACGATAATGTCGGTCGTTCCATACGAAATGATGATGCGCCGCTTGTCATTGATGGAGTCTGCACCGCGGGTCGATGAATCGCGCAAAGCCAGGCAGCTGATAAAGGAATCGATGCAACTTCTGGAAGCGTATCAGGCGAAGCTGTTGCCGCCAGTCAACGATATCAACTCGTTTAAACGAACGGCATGGCAACTTCAAAGAGAGCTTGGATTGGCACTGGTCGTGGTGGTTGGCTTAACAATCGTGTTTTTATATGGATCGCAGGCTTATGTTTTATCTGCACTAAAGGTGTTATTGAAACAGATTGAACGATTCAAGACTGGTGAATCTGTAGTTCCGATAATAGATACAGGTGACGAAATTGCCGAGCTGGAAAAAGTCTTATGTGAATCGGCAAATCGAATTGTCGCTTTGGAAAGAGTCAGGCGCGAGCTCTGCTCGATCGTGTCACACGACATTCGAGCACCGATGACATCGGTTGGTGGATTAATCACGTTGCTCGAAGCCGGAGCTCTGGGGGAGTTGAGACCTGAACAGGAGATGTTGAACAGCCGGCTCAAGATTGTTTGCAATAACCTTGGCGGCGTTCTTAACGACATTCTCGATTTAGATAAACTTCGCTCCGGGAGATGGAGTTTTACCGTAGGCGAGCATTCAGGTGACGAGATCAAGGAGGTGGTTCGGGCGCAGCTAGACAGCGCAGGCATCTCCGTGAAGCGCCTGGAGTACAGGACCGATTCTTCGTTGGTTCGCTGCGATCCAGAGGCTGTGGCGAGATCTGTAGTGTCGCTAGTTCACGCATTCGTGGACGAGCAATCTACGGTTCTTATTTCCTGCGGTGGCGATACCATTTGCAAAGTCGATGTCGACAATTGCAATCCATCGGTTGAAGGCGCGGAGCATAAACAGAAAACAGCGCTTGCCCTGGTTAGGCTATTCTGCGAACAACAAAACCAAATCTTGATTGTTGATACCGAATCCGGTGTTACTCTATTTTGCATTCGCGACACTGGCGGGACTTCTCCTCTTCCCGTTGATACCACTAGTACTGATGGTAGAATAAAGAAATCGTTTGAGTTTTCGCAGATCGGCTTGACCCTTCTTATGCTCATAAGCAGACCAATGGCTGTCTCCGCTATTGCAGTGATTGTTCTTGGCGTAGTCCTCAATCAGGTCGGATCTGAGATTGCGCGCGAATTCGTTTCCCGAGAAATCGTGCATAACACTACCAGGCTGGCGTCTGACATGACGCATCTCATGCTCGTTTCCATCAGACGAATGCCGGAGGAAGATCGTGAGACGCAGGCTGTCCGAGAGAAGATCAAAGCAAAAATTGACTCTGACGTCGATTCGCTGAAAAAATTGGAATCCAAAGCTAAGGTGAGGCGCTCCGATGAATTGGCTCTCGTCGAAAACAAGGTCGACAAAATGAAGAAGCTGTCGGACGAGATGACGCAGCAACCGCTCGTTAGTCTGGGCGCGACCTTGAAGAAGCTGCTCAAGGAAGGCGGGATGACGACGACTGTGTTTAGCAAAGCCGGGAGCCTGATTGCCGACCGTGAGGAGCTGGAGTCGGTTCATGCGCAAGCGATGGTGAAACTGCGGAACGATGGCTTAATCGTGCTGATCGGTGGCTCGATCATAACGGCTCTATTGACTATTCTTGGTGGCGTCCAAATCTCCAGGGGATTCATTGTGCGCTTCGAAAGCGTCGCGGACAATGCGCGCCGACTCGCTCGCAACGAAGCACTGCAAGTACCCAAGTCCGGAGACGACGAGATCGCAGAGCTCGACAGGTTCTTCTTCGATGTAGCTCTCAGCATCGAGCAGCTCGAAAAAGAGCGAAAGGCGCTTTCCGGTCTTCTTCGAGAACAGTTGAAGATGCCGCTGGTGGCGTTGCGAGAGGGGTTCACGCGGCTGTTCAACGATGCCGATGAATTGTCTCCAAAGAGCAAACAACTAATTCAAAGGACACTTGCGGAAATTCAACGCTTGAATGATCTAGCGGACGATCTGTTAATACTGGACTCAATCGAGCAAGATGGAACCGTGAGGCTGACGGTTTCTGTTGCCGCCACCGACACGTCGCATATCGTGGACCGTTCGATTGATGCGGTAGCGCCTATGGCTGCAGTCAAGAAAATTGAGTTTCAAAGAATGGGAGAAACAAACTTTGCAGTTAATGCCGACTCTGCACGTTCAGTCCAAATAATCGTCAACCTGCTATCTAATGCAGTAAAGTTTTCACCTGAAGGAGGGACAGTGAAAGTGGCTGTTGAAGAGGATCACGGGATGGTGCGCATCGCCGTGATCGACGAGGGCCGAGGAATTCCGCGTTCTGAGTTCGACCGCATTTTTGTTCGATTCGATCAGGTGCAGGAAATCGATCGAACCAAGGGTAGTGGGCTTGGACTGTTCATCAGCAAGAAGCTCGCTGAGGCCCAGGGCGGTTCGATCGACTTCGAATCGACGGAGGGGTCTGGAAGTACGTTCTGGCTCAAGCTTCAGTTAGTTTAGCGTAGTAGTGGCATAGAATCATTCCTTTGAAAAGAGGAACCATTTTTGGTGCCAGTAAATTTGTTGGGAGAATGGTTCGACGGCAAATCAATGCACATCGAACCCTCTGATGTTTGCGGGGTGACAATTCTGCTAGCTGTTTACTCGTCTGGTTTTTCGTGCTGATTTTCTTGCCTCTCAGCTTGGCTAATCTGCTCACTTACGAACATACTGAAAAATAGCCGTCCGAAGTAGAGTCCGGTGCAGCAAGCCAGGACCGCGAATGCGCTACCGAATGCTAGCCACGCAATTCCGGACCACAGTGCTGCTGACGCGACACCGCTCCAAAATCTCAGCCTTCGGAAGATGTGTGCCGATTGTCGCGTGAAGTCGGCCGGCGACTTCAATGAATTCACTGATATTCTTCGCACAATTAAAATCGTGAGGACGATCATGGACAGAAGGTACTCGGTCAGTTTCAGTAGCATCAGCATAAGGTGCCTTTCGTTTCGTGACGATTGTCACTGAATAGGGTTGGAGTGTGGGGCGAATAGGGGAAGAGTTCGAGAAATCTGCCTTGTTTGTTCGAGCGCATTTGTCAGGTCGACACTAGCGAAGACGGGTCGGCGATTGCAATTCTCGTGAGTTAAAAGGAGCGGCTCAAACTCTTGATTTTGCGACGTGCAAACTCGCGATGAACACTTCACTTCGATTTTGGGGACTGCGGGTCGCGGAGTTCAAATCTCGTGGGAGCGATATCATTCATCGCTCTGGTATGCGCGGCTCGGGGCGCTAGCGGTGTACAAATCGATTGCGGTTAAGCTGGCGGTGTTCAAATCGATAGTTCCGGGTAGGCTTTCGGTGCGCAAGTCGAGCGGCCGGTGCAGCTCATTATTTGCTTAAGCCCGGTATCGAACGGCTGTTTCTCTGGGACCGCCGGCTTCCAGCCTGCTTCTCCGCCAAGTCCGCTCGAATGCTGGTCGGGACGAATACGCGTCTCGCCATTCTGCAGTGCTAGCGAGTGGGAAATCGATGCTAGTGGTGGCACAGGATGTCTGCCGAAAGTCGAGGGGCTTTCAATCTGAAAAGCAAATGTCATCTACCCCCGCTAAATTCGGTGGAGTCGACACTGTTGGTTGACTTCAAAATCTGTGGAGAGAATTCCATGCCGAAATCTGACTTGTTGGACATCTATATTGCACTTTTATCGAATTCTGATCTTTCGGAGAACAGTCGCCGAGAGTATGAGTCGCGGGTGCGACGGTTTATTGGGTTTGTCTCCACACATTGTGAGAATGGTCAGGCTCTCTACCAAGCCGATCTAGACACATATGTAGAGGTCGAGCTCTCTACGCTTTCCAGGCAAACGGTGCGCTGTTACATGGTGGCAATCAAGCACTTTTCAGATATGTTAGGTCTTGAATTGAATATTCCCAGTGTGACGGTCGAGCAAGAAAAGGCTGCGCCCATACTATTGCCGGAAGAATTGACCAATTATCTGGTCGAGACCAGGAAGTCACGTTCGCTTAGAGATCAGGCGATTGTCGCTTTGATTTGTACAACGGGTGCTCGGATGCGTGAGATTCGGGCAGCGAAAGTCCGGGACGTATTGCACTTCAAGTCTCGAATTCGTTCGTATGGAGCTACGGGTAACTATCCCGAGATAGACTGGGCTGTTGAGGTATTGGATGCGTGGCTGCTCTACCATCCAAGCCGCTTTGAACCAAATGCCAAATTGTTTTGTAGCAAAAATCAGCAGCCTTTATCGCGGCATGCTCTCGATTTAATTGTTAGAAAACTGGGATGGAAGGCGCGTTTGTTCGTATCGTTCGAAACCTTGCGCAACACATATTATGCGTCGATCTGTTTTTCACCCAAATCGCGTTCATATCAGGATAGCTTAAGGGAGCTCAGTTTCTATAAGTCTAAATCAATCCAAATGGCGGTGGCGACTGTCCCGCCGCAGGAGGTAGTCGTCTTTCCGGTGCAACCTGGTGTCGGAGTTACGATTCAGTAGCGTGACTGATTTGCTCGAGCGTAGTAGCGGAAGTGCGTATCTTCAGCGGAGGACGAGGATTGGGCCTGTAATGATGAGTTTCAATCCGCCGCCGGTAGCTTTGACGTTCCGTCGTCAATCAATGGTCCGTGGGAGGAGTTCCTCGAAATAGTGAAGAATGCATTGACGGAATACATGAAGTCCAAGAGAGCCGGCGTTGGTGTGCTGAAGAAAAGCGAGACCGTGGTAGTTGGATTCGTTGATGAGCATTTGAACATGATCCACGAGAAGAAGAAAGTTCGTAAGAGCAAGTAGCTGCTTGGATAGAACAATGGTGCCTCGAATAAAATTCGGCTAAATGCAAAAGTGCATTGATAAAACTCGAAAAAACGCATTACAGCGGTGAGATGCGATATCTTGCGCTGTCGACGTGGTAATGAAATATTGTCGAACGACATCGAGGTGGGCACGCACAGATATGAGTATTAGTGAGAGCGATGATGCAATCCTCATTCATCAGGGTATGGCAGATGCATCGTCTGCCGTGCCAATCGGCTCCGATAGATTTCTTGTCGTCACGGATGAAAAGAATGTTTTTCAACTGTATAGAAATGATCAGTCTGGATCCTTTCTCGACGAATTTCCATTCTCCAGTTTTCTCAACATAGAGAGTGCCAATGATGAGGCTGACATAGAGGGATCTGCAACCGTAGGTGATATCACGTATTGGATCGGTTCTCACAGTCGGAATTCACAGGGTCGTCTCGCACTTAGCAGACATCAACTTTTCGCCACGATTATTAAAGACAAAGGCGATCATGCATTGATCCGACAGGTAGGGCAATCGTATTCAGGTCTGCTCTACGATTTGATGCGAAACGAAGAATTCTCGAAGCTGACTGTTGAGCATCTGGACATCGTGGAGAATTCGATGCTTTCTTCGAAGAGTCCTGGTGCGGTTTCGATTGAAGGTTTGAGTTCTAAGCACAACAAACTCCTGGTCGGATTTCGCAATCCTATTCCTGAAGGACAAGCGCTGGTCGTCCCGATTTCAAATCCGCTGGAAATCGTACTTTATGGAGCGCATGCCGAATTCGATGAGTTCATTCGACTTGATCTCGAAGGTCGAGGAATTCGAAGTATCGATTATTGGCCTGAGCGAGATTTTTTCGTCATTGTTGCGGGGTCATTTGATAAGACCAGCGATTTTGCCTACTTCACCTGGAGTGGACATCGAAAGCACCAGCCGCAGAAGCTGCACACCAAGGGTCTTGATATGCTGAATCCTGAGGCTCTGGTGTTCTATCCCGGTCTCAGCGACAAGATGCAAATTATTAGCGACGATGGGGTTAAGGGTGACAAGAAGTCTAAACACCATCTGAGCTTCAGGAGTGTTTGGGTCGAATTCTAAGCTACGCCGGGTTCTATTTAGCGGTTTTTCTCGGTGCTGGCGGTTCTAGTAAGTCGTCGCTTTGCCGCGCAGGCGTCTCTTCGATGAGCGTCCTCTACATCTGAACTGGACATAGAATGAGCCGCAGCGGGCGTTTCATTTTATCATCGTTATGGTGACGACATCATTGTTCGTACCGTCGTTAACATCCGCCAGGCAGAGTTATTTTACCCGGGTAAAATCAAAAGCGAGTATCAGAACGTGGAGGTGGGAGAGTTGGAAAAGGTATCATGCGCAGTATTTGTTGAAAACAAACTGCTGAGAGAAGGCGACATTGTGGATGTTGCTTTGTATCTCAAGCGTTTGTCTGACCTGCCACCATATTTAGTATTCGATGCAGCTTCGGGCAAGCAGGTCGATCTAGACTTGAGCGGGTCGGAATCGGACATCATAAGCCGTATCCAAGCTGATTTCCCTTCTGCTACTGCAGAGGAGGGTGCGGAGCGAAAAGGTCCAGGGCGACCGAAGCTTGGGGTCGTTGCGCGCGAAGTGACTCTGTTGCCGCGTCACTGGGACTGGCTCAACGAGCAACCTGGTTGAGACCACCGATTCTATTTCTGCCCACGATGCCGCCGTCCTCGCCGTCCATCGGGAATTCAGCGGATCTTACCTTGGACTCGGTAGTTAAAATCTTTTGATGCGCAATCTGCCTTCACCTCCGTGGTGATGGTTTTCGCAGTTCCCCTGGAGTGTCTAAGTATCCAAAAACTTACCAACCGGATCCCGTGGATACTGCTCAAGCGTGCCAAAAGAGCGAAATTAATGATCCAATTTTTGAAAATTGGCGCGAATCGCATTTTTTTTTTCGAAGTCGTACTAATATCTGTTCTGTTGGCTTCGGTCGACCCTGGTTTCCATGTGAAAGGCAAATGGTAGGTTTATGAAGTTCAGACCTGTTCCGCTGTTACTATCGATGAGCGCCGGATTGATTTTCGCTTCCAGCGCTTCGGCTGCTGACGCTCCGAAAATTGATTTTCCTGCTGCGAGCCCCAGTTGCACCTTGAAGCAACGCGTCGGCTTGACCGATGTCGAGGTGACGTACTCTCGACCTGGAGTAAAAGATCGCCAGATTTTTGGTGGCATCGTACCCTATGGGCGAGTATGGCGTACCGGCGCTAACGGCGCCACGAAGATCTCGTTCAGCACCGACGTCAAGCTCAACGGCAACAAGATTCCGGCCGGCACATATGCATTGATGACAGTCCCAGCGAAAGACGATTGGACCATCATCGTCAATAAAGGTTCAGAGCAGTGGGGCAGCTATAAGTATGATGAAAAGGATGATGTTGTGCGCTTTTCCGTGAAGCCCGCTGCTTTGACCAAACCACTCGAAACATTCACTATCGAGTTCAACGAAATTCGCGACGAATCATCGAATATCAATCTCGCGTGGGAAAAGACTCAGGTCCCGATAAGATTGGAAGTCGATTATGTCGACAAACTTACGTCGGAAATCGAAAAGGTCATGGATTCTGACGACCAGAAGAAGCCCTATATGCAGGCCGCTTCGTTCTACTACAACCACGATAAAGACATGAAGAAAGCCAGCAAGTGGATCGATGCTGCGATTGCAGAGCGTGAAGCGCACTACATGGTTTATTTGAAGGCTGAAATCCTTGAAAAGCTAGGCGATAAGAGTGGCGCACTTGCGGCGGCAAAGCGTTCGAGCGAGTTGTCTGAAAAAGCCAACGACGCCGGTTACGTCAAGCTTAACGAGTTACTGATCAAGAGGTTGCAGTAATCACGAAGAGTGCATTGCGATGAGCACTGCCGATATCTGGTTGTCCCTAGTTAAAAAGTCACGTTGCGCAATTACTTTGTTGTTTTGCGCAACGTCTCTTTTTTCGAGTCCCGCGATAGGAGCGGATATGAAGATTGAGTCTCCGAAGGCAATTGTTCATGAGCTGGAGAGCTTTCAGCAGCTTGGAAGCGTCTTGTTCATCGCAGCACACCCGGATGATGAAAACACGGAACTCTTAGCATATCTGTCACGAGGTCGAAAGTATCGCACCGCGTACTTGTCGATCACTCGCGGTGATGGTGGACAAAATCTTTTGAGTGCAGATCTTGGGGAAAAACTTGGTGTTGCTCGGACGCAGGAGCTCCTTGCTGCCAGGCAGATCGATGGTGCACAGCAATTGTTCACCAGGGCTATAGATTTTGGTTTTTCGAAAAGCTACGAAGAAACGCTTAAAATCTGGAACAAGGACGAGGTTCTCTCGGATGTGGTGCGAGCTATTCGAGTGTTTCGTCCCGATGTAGTGATCGCTCGATTCTCACCGAAGCCTGGTGGAACGCACGGGCATCACACAGCATCGACGATCCTCGCGTTGGAAGCCTTTAAAATGGCTGGCGATCCTAAGGCTTTCCCGGCGCAAAAATTGGCTCCGTGGCAGCCGAAGCGCCTCGTGTGGAATGTATCGCCGTGGCAGAAAGATAAGATATCGGCGAGCGATCGCACTATAGAGATGGACGCCGGCGGGAATGATTTTGTATCTGGGCAGAGTTATCACTCTCTTGCCAATGAAAGTCGGGCAATGCATAAGACGCAGGGATTCGATCAGTACAAGATTCCTGGTGGTCATGGAGAACCCCGGATAGAAACTTTTCAACTTTTGGATGGCGAGCCGGCGAGCAGCGATATCATGGACGGTATCACTACTACATGGTCTCGCCTATCAGGTGGTGCGGAAATCGACAAAGAGATTAAGCGGATAATTGCCGCATTCGACTTGCAGAAGCCCTCTTCGAGTGTACCTGGGCTTCTTGATTTACGTAGTAAGTTGATTCCGCTTGCAGCGCATGATCCAATTGTGCGAGAAAAACTTTCGAGTCTGGATCACATAATCCAGGCTTGTCTGGGTCTGAAAGTCGAAACAACCATTGAAGCAAGTGCTGTCGTGCCGGGCGAGCCCATGCATCTGAAAACTACCGCGAATCTCTCCAAGCATCCGGGCCAGATACCTGTGAAATGGTTGTCCGTGAGCTTTCCCGATTTGAAGAAGGAAGTAACGCGCAATGTCTTTCTCAAAGAAGGTGAGCAATCTTCCGTGTCTACAGTCGAGAAATTGCCGCCGGCTACTTCGATGACGCAGCCGTACTGGCTCAGAAAGGAAGGGACACCGGGACTCTTTCACGTCGATGATCCACATTTGATTGGTACTCCCGATGATCAGCCGTACTTTCCGGTGGACAACACTTTCGAGATTGGAGGGCAGAAAATCACGATTACAGGTGAGCCTTTCCAGGTCACTTCCGATGGAGATGGCACACAAATAAAGCGAAGATTGGATGTAATACCTCCTGTCTCGCTTCGGTTCTTGTCGGATGTTCTTGTTTTGAAACCTGGTGGAACTCGTTCTGTAGACGTTGAAATAGAGTCTTTTCGAAATCAATCCGCAGGAGCAGTGAAACTCGAGTCACCTGCCGGCTGGAGAATCGAGCCGGCTGAGCAAACCTTCGATTTGTCGAAGGTCGGGCAGCGAGCGAAATTCACGTTCTGCGTGACGGCTCCGACGAAGGGAGATAGCGCCACCATAACAGCTTGTGTCGATATGCATGGTTCCACCTACCGAAACCAGCGGCAGGAGATCAGATATGCGCACCTGCCTCCCCAACTGCTGCAGCCACCAGCCGTGGTGAAGGCCGTGAGCCTGGACCTTGCTATCCGAGGGCACCAGGTCGGCTATATTCCAGGTGCCGGCGACAGTCTCGTTGATAATCTCCAACAGATGGGATACCGGGTCAAGGTCCTGGATGATGCCAATCCGACCTCGAAGGATCTCGAAGGCTTAGATGCGGTTGTTCTTGGTGTCAGGGCGCTCAATGTCAGAAAAGCCTTGGGTACCGCCATGCCGCTGCTTCTGTCATACGTCGAGAATGGCGGCACTTTGATCTCGCAATACAATCGGCCGGACAAGCTGATGACAGAAAAATTTTCACCGTTCGATTTGCAAATATCAGCTGATCGAGTTACAGACGAGAAGGCGGTCATCACGTTGTTGTCACCCGACGCTCCGATACTCAACGCGCCGAATAAAATTTCTTCTCACGATTTTGACAATTGGGTTCAAGAGCGCGGCCTCTATTTCCCCAATAAATGGGATGAGCACTTTACACCGATAGTTGCGTGCAATGATCCTGGCGAGCCGCCGACAAAGGGCGCTCTATTGATAGCCAAGTACGGCAAGGGCTATTACGTGTACACGGGACTCAGCTTTTTCCGCCAGCTTCCGGCGGGAGTACCAGGCGCTTATCGACTCTTCGCCAATATGGTTTCTGTTGGAAAATGAGTACGAGTGAAGAGATTCGAAACGAGGATTCCGATGACGGCGACGACGATCAATCCACCGGTCTGCCTTGGCCAAAGACATGGAATGGCGCCTACATCGCGGTAGTCATCAATTTCGTCTTCTGGGTAGCCATGCTTATCGCTCTGGGAGAGATCTTCTGAATGAACGAGCTGGATGTCGCTATCCTGATTGGTACCATACTCGGTATCGCAGCATTCGGCATCTGGCGAACCCGTAAGTGCACCGATCTCAACAGCTATCTCAAGGGCAATGGGCAGTCGCCGTGGTGGGCAATCGGTCTGTCTGTCATGGCTACCCAGGCGAGTGCAATCACGTTCCTTTCTACGCCCGGGCAGGGATATCTTTATGGTTTGAGTTTCATTCAAATCTATTTTGGGATGCCGCTCGCGATCATCGTAATTTCCATTTTCTTTTTGCCAATCTTTCACAAGCTTAAGGTCTACACCGCGTATGAGTACCTGGAAAAACGGTTTGATAGAAAAACGCGGCTGCTGGGAGCTGGATTGTTTTTGATTCAACGGGGTATCGGTGCTGGTCTGACGATATACGCACCGGCCATAGTGCTGTCGACTGTTTTTGGCTGGTCACTACAGTTGACCATTATCAGTTGCGGATTGATTGTCACTGTTTATACCCTGATGGGTGGCACGGATGCCGTCACTGTAACTCAAAAGTATCAATTAGCCGTT
This sequence comes from Candidatus Obscuribacterales bacterium, assembly GCA_019746975.1. Classification (GTDB taxonomy): domain Bacteria; phylum Cyanobacteriota; class Vampirovibrionia; order Obscuribacterales; family Obscuribacteraceae; genus JADYXR01. The sequence goes on along the minus strand of JAIERK010000010.1, from coordinate 66,248 downwards.
ATCTTTACCGGCATGATTACCGCGATTTGCCTGTTACTCTCCAAGCTGCCCCCAGAGCTCTCCTTCGTCGATACGCTTCATCTTGCAGGCGGACTCGATCGGCTAAATGCAGTCAATTTTTCCACCGATCCAAACGAGCGATACACAATTTGGTCCGGACTATTCGGTGCTAGTTTCCTTATGCTCTCTTATTTCGGCACCGATCAATCGCAGGTTCAGCGTTATATTTCCGGAGAGTCCGTGAGAGAAAGTCGTCTCGGACTCTTGTTCAATGCCTTTTGCAAAATCCCTCTGCAGCTGGGCATTCTCTCTCTCGGTGTTCTGATGTTTGTGTTTTACCAGTTCCAGCAACCACCAGTGTTCTTCGATACAATTTCGAATCGATATTTCGATAGTCAGAAGAGTGATGCGCGATTTGCTGCATTGGACAGCGAATTCAAAAGCACGCATGCACAAGGGCGACAGTATCTAGAAACATGGCTGAAGGCACGCAAGGTTGGCGATGAATCCGCTGCAGCATCGGCTTTATTGGCGGCTGCCCAAGTGCGAAAGAAGGAGGAAGAGATTCGCACCACCGCTACTGCGGAGCTTGCGTCACATGATATTCGCAATAACACCAATAGCGCCGATTATGTATTCATATCGTTCATCCTTCGCGAGCTGCCGCATGGTGTCATCGGATTGCTTGTCACTGCTTTTCTACTCGCCGCGCTGTCGTCCAAAGCGGCAGAGCTCAACGCACTTGGAACGAGCACCACTGTCGATTTCTATCGTCGATTTCGCGGTGATCGCGTGAGCGATCGACAGTATTTAACTGCAACCAAATTATTCACCGCAGCATGGGGTGGGATTGCAATTGTGATTGCCCTCTCCGCACACCTTTCGGAAAACCTGATTCAAGCCGTCAACATATTGGGTTCGATTTTTTATGGTGTTTTGCTGGCACTATTCCTGGTCGCTTTCTTTATTCGAAAAGTAGGCGGAACGGCACTGTTCTGGTCGGCGATTGCAGCTCAATTGCTTATCTTTGTGCTGTATTCCAAACTGACTATTTCGTATCTTTGGTATCCACTTATTGGATGCAGCGTCTGTGTAGGGCTCAGCATCATTTTGCAATCGATTTTGGGGAATGAAAAAGAGGTCTTAGAGAGCGGCTAGCTATGACAACACCGATTATCTGTTTTGGTCAACAACCTTGCGGATTCTTTCCGAAGAGGTTTTTATTCGCCAAGTTCGAGACTGCAAGGCGATTGCAGAAGGAGATTGGCGGAGAGATCGTGTTCTTCCTGCACGACAGCGATCACGATCCGCGTGAGACACGGACGATTTTGCGTCGTCGCTCCAACGACGAGCCTATCCAGCTTAATTTCTCCTTCGAGAATAAGAATCAAAGGAAGTTTTCACCGCTCTATAAAAAACGAATTCCAGCTGGGTGGAAAGATAACACTGCTCGCCAATTGCCTAATTATGTCGAGGCCTCTATGGTGGACGTCTTCAAGAAAATTGAAGCAGACAATGTTGCCGATTTTTGTCTGGAGATGTATCGCGGAATGGGCCTTCTCGACGGAGTAAAGACTGTGCGATCTAGCGATCCGGAGTTTCGCCGTGCAGCGTGTGACATCAGTGAATTCTTTGTCGATGTAACCCACGAGAGCGAGACGGTGCGCGCGAGATATGATAGTGATTCACTAACTTTGCACGAGGGAGGCGATGCATTTGTGCAACTGCCAATGGTGCCGTTCACGAAAGAGCAGATTAGTCCGACTCGGGATAGTCGTCTGGTCTGGATGCAGTCTGTAGTTAAATGCACGCACTACATTCCAGGGGCGGGAGAACAGCAGTACCTCAATCGCAACGAGACTCCGGAGGTTGAATTTATTGTTCGCGATAGTGTCGAGCGATCGGATGAGGCATATGTTGGGGTACCGTAAAATTGGATTGTATTTTCTCGTCACTGTCAGACCAATGCGGCTGCGAGATGAAATTGGTATCGCCACCAGAGCGCACCCGGTCTCAATTTCAACTAATGAGTTTTGGTGCGTTTCACTTCAAAAATAGCTAAAAAATTGGGAGCCACTATGACCTCTGGGAATCCATTGAGAATCGGAATCACATGCTATCCGACAATAGGGGGCAGTGGCATAATCGCCACATCGCTTGGTGTTGGTCTTGCCGAGCGGGGGCACGAGGTGCACTTTATCAGCTATGAGCGACCCTTCCGCTTGCCGGAGAATGCCCCGCGAATTTACTTTCATCCTGTCGCTATCAATAGCTACGGATTGTTCAAGTATCCGGATTACACCCTGCCATTATCGGTGGAGATGGCGAGAGTAAGTTGCAAACATCAGTTAGATGTGCTCCATGTTCATTACGCGGTGCCGCATGCGACGGCTGCCATCCTGGCTCATTGTATGCTTCCCCCGGATAAGCAACCGCGGATCGTTACAACGCTGCACGGTACGGATACTACTCTTCTTGGTACAGATCCCGGATATGGTCCTGCTATTCATCATGCTCTTATTCACTCTGATGCCGTGACTGCCGTTTCATCCTATCTGAAGGCTGAGAGTCGTCGCGTCCTTGGATTTGACGGACCGATCGAGGTCATCCACAATTTCTTTGAGCCAAAGCCGGCGACAAAATCAAAGGCGGTAATGCGGCAAGAGCTAGGGATCGGCGGAGAGGTAATGATTCTGCACTCTTCCAATTTGCGTCCGGTAAAACGAATCAATCTGTTGTTAGAGAGCCTTGCGATGCTTCGATCGTTTGATGACTTCAAGCTTGTAATTCTGGCGGGAGGAGATTTCTCCCCGTATTTGCCACTTGTCCAACGATTGGGATTGGAAGACAGGCTGATTGTTCGCGAAAATGTCATCGAGATTGAGAATTATCTTCAGGCTGCTGACGTGGCGCTCTACACTTCAGAAAGCGAAAGTTTCTGCTTGAGTATTCTGGAAGCGATGTTTTTTGGATGCCCGAGCGTAGCCACTGCAGTCGGTGGCATTCCAGAAGTTGTCGAGGATGGTGTAGACGGTTTGCTGGTCGCATCCGCAGAGCCATCCCAAATCGCGCGAGCTGTTCAGCGCTTGGTTGATGATGTGGATTTGCGTAAGCGACTGGGAAAAATCGCGCGAAGATCTGCCAGGGCAAAGTTCGCGGCGGACACGATTATTCCAACCTATGAGAATTTGTATCATCGGCTAAGTCACGCTGCAACAGTCTGACCGGACGTCTGATCAGACTGTCGATTCTGTTTCCTAATAACTGATTCTAACTAACTGAATCCAACCAACTCAGGTCGCACGGTTTAGTATGTCGACCGACATTCCGTCAAGGTGCTCCTGTGTTTGCTAACTCTCGCATCACGATCCAAACGCCCTTGGGATTGTAGCGACTCTCTCCACGGACGTCGAAGCGATGGCAATGGCTGAGTTCCATTCGATAAGCTCGTGTGATGGAGGAAATAAATTCGATTGGGCTCGCAGCTTCTGATACATCGTGGATAACTGCGAACTTCTGGAACTCTTCGATAAAGTCTGGAGCAGATTCTTCCGGTATTATCGAGTATGGAACTTGGACGTCGGCGTAACCGAGCGCGTGCATTCCTGCGGAGAACATTAGTCCTTCCCTGGCGCTGTTATGCAGCTTACAATAGGCATTTACCAGGTGCTCGGCGATCCGGTAGTTTTCTTGAATTGTCTTGGTCGAATCTAAGTGGTCGATGCCGTCGAGAAATTCTCCCACATTTTCCCTCGTGTGCACTCTATTGGCGGTGCGCACCACTGCCACCGGTGCATCAAGCGCATCCATAAGAGGTTGGAGAGTTGCCAGGAATTCCATGGCCAGTTTTGTCTGCCGGGTGGTCTGCTGCGCGACCACCGAGTTTGGCGCGAAAAGGTGTACGAAGAGAGAATGATCGGCTATCTGTCTGGCAACAGTCGGCTTGATTTCGGCAGGACGCCTCATCTCCACTATGCCTGCTGCCCAATCGACATTTCGATTATAGACTCTCAGATCATAAACCACCGTGCCACCTTTACGAAAAACAGTCATGCCGTCGGTGCTCAAATCTGGCTGATCGGCAATGCGAACAAACACCTCGCTTGGGTTTGCGAGAGATATAGGAAATAGCACTGAAATTGTTTGTTCGACAGAAGGACCAGTTTCTGTAATCATCATAACGCCTCCTCCGTCACGATGTGACGTGGTTATAGCTTGTTGGTCATTGTAATGAAAGCTCTGCGAGTCCGATGAACTCTTCTTCCGGAGAGCTGTACGCAGCTTCTCAGCAATTTGTGAAGAAATCGTACCCAATCGAAGACTTAGATTGTGAGCCAGGTGTGAGACGGTGAGTAGATATTGTTTTACCGTCACACTTTCACTGAAGATTTAATGAAGTCTTGTTGAATCAGGTGCTGGCGCCTTTCTTCTAAGACTCGAATTGTGAGCGAGGTGTGAGATCTTCCACAGAGAATATGGTGGTCGTGATAGTCTTCATCCTGATCTATTCGCTCACGTCGAGTGCTGTTTTAAACCAGCGAAAGGATCTTAAGCATGACGCTATCGCAGAATTTACACCCTATCGATTCGAATAGCCTGCGTTGTACTCACTTTCAATTGCGGCAAGTTCCTTCCGATCCTTGGTTGCACGCAAGAATCCAAGATATTCTTCGTAAGCTTTTTTGAGCAAAGTTGGATCTTTTAACTGCTTGGCGGAATCGAGACCTTGCGAAAAAAGTTTCTTAGCTTGAACGTTGTTCCTTTTAAGTTGCTGAACTCGAGCGAGGTTTTGAGGAATGAAAACATATGCAGAATTGAGCGGCAAATGATACCGTTTCATGAACTCGTCAGCCGCAGTCCATTGTCTTTCTGCTTCCTCCACTTTTCCGTTCATTGCGTTAGCTGTCCCAATCATCACCCGCAGGTCCACTATTGGAATACGATCCTCGGGAGCCCACTTTTCTCGGTATGATAGGGCTTTGCTAAGGAGCTTTTTGGCGAGCTCAAAATCTCCTTGTTTCAAGGCTGCCGAGCCCTCATGATGCAAAAGATAGGACTGATAGACTGCTTGCTCGGAATTCTTCGGATCCGGCATCTGATACAGTCTGACCTTTGAAGACGTGAACTCTTCTTCGGAGAGTCCGACACCCTCGGCGAACATCTCTTTTCGCACCTTCAACTTTGCCTTTCTAACTTTATCGGCTTTTAAATACTCGCCGCTTCCATCGTACGCCTCTGCCATTTTATCTAGCGTTGAGATTTTTTGTTTTCTTGTATTTGCGCTTTGATACGCCGCTTCAAACTCGCTGACTGCCTCCGCGCATTTGCCCGCAGAAAGCAAATGAGCGGCTCTTTCGAAATGAAATGAGAACCGAAGACTTCTAATTGGATAATCAATTGTCTTTCTGAATGGTTCATTGATTTGATACGCTACTCCAAAGATGATCGCCAGGATAGAAACTGTTGCAACGGCCGTCAGTGTGTGAAGTTGAAGTGTTCTGATAACCTTCTGCGAGCGTCTGGCCGTTCTTGCTACAAGGGCTTGATAGCCTGTCAGCTTTGCACTCGTCCCCTGGTTTTGACCGTCAATAAGAGCTTCTTTGAAAGAACGGGCCGATTGTATCCTGTCCTTTGGATCTTTCTCCAGCGCCTTGAGGACGATTTCGTTCAACCAGATTGGAATGTCATGTTTCTTTGTGCGCATCGATTCAGGCACAGCCGAAATCTGCATGTTCATCGTCAATAGCGCACTATCGCCTACAAAGGGAGCCTCGCCTGTAAGCGCCTCGTACATCACGCATCCAATTGAATACACATCAGAGCGACCATCTAGCATCTGACCGCTGCATTGCTCTGGACTCATGTAGAGCGGGCTTCCGAAGATCTCGCCGGTCGACGTCAGATGTTGGTCGTCGACACCGGATGTTAGTTTTGCGATTCCGAAGTCGACAATCTTCGGCTTCTTCACGCCGTCTTTATCCTCTGAGAGTACGATGTTGCCTGGTTTTAAGTCTCGATGCACCACTCCTTCGGCGTGAGCATGTTCCAGACCATCGAGAATATCCAAAATCCAGGAGACCAGCTCTGCTACTGGAATGGTGCCCCTTTCCTTGATTTCCGCCGACAGACTTTTGCCTTCCACGCAATCCATTATGAGGAACATTCTGCCATCTTCCGTCAGACCAAAGTCGCGCACGGAGACGATGCTCGGATGCGACAATGCGCCCGCTGCTTTGGCTTCTTGTTGAAATCGACGAACAGTTTGAGAATGTACTTCCAAGTGGGAGTGTAAGATTTTGACCGCGACTGTTTTACTCATGAACAGATGCTCTGCTTTGTACACCGTGCTCATTCCGCCCCGGCCGAGCAGCTCGAATATCTGGTAGCGACCGGCAAAGCATGTCCCGACAATTGTGTCGATCGCTTCGAGCGCCGAACCGTCGTCCGGGCAGACAGATTCTCCAAGCTCAGTGAATTTTTTACTGCAAGTAGGGCACTCAAAGCGGACCGGTTTGCCCCCACTATTGTTCGACACAGAGGGTGTAGGAGTTTCGTACAAAAACTCCTTTGGACGAATGTAAGTCGGTACGTTTTCGTTCTGCGTTGGATCTGCCATGCGGACACTCCCCCCTACTTCATTCCCGAAACAGGGATTTTCTATACGAACATGGGTGGGTGGACCGGAAAGTGATGTCAGGTCCGAGTTTGCAGGATCTCGGGCACCGGCATTACCGGAGCCTGCGTTTTTGTAAGTATCAAATGGCAGCAGGCGTTAAGCGCTTTTGAAACGAGGTGTTAGCTTCTGCTTCTTCACGATGGAAAAGCAGACTTTCGAAGGATTCCCTTTTGAAGGTTCACTTTGGCAGATAACTAGCTGTTGAATGCCTGCTCAAGCTTTGCGATGTCAAGCTTCTGCATCTTCATAATTCTTGGTATGACGAGAACTTCCCACAGTATTACAAGAAAAAGCGGTGACACACTCCGCTTTGATCGGCAAATGGTGCGCAATTCATCGACAGTCAAGGATAAATCTCTGATTCGAGCGATGATAATGATGCGGTTACGTTGGCGTTAATCAGAATGGAGAAACAGTTCTCACTCGCTACTCCCGGAGCCAGGAATTGAGATTGAGCTACTGAAGGTGTGGTCACAGTCACCCTAATACATGATTTTGTGCATTCAAAATGGTTTGTGTCATCTACCGCACCACTTTGCCATTCACGAGGGAAGGCCAACATATAACGGAGCCCTTAAATATCTTGATGCGCCATGCTGGATTTAGCGGATTAACATCAGTCCTTCGAGAGACCCGAATGGAGATGTCGGTCAGGAACTCCATTCGATTCATTTCCGTTCCGTTTGGCGTCTTCTTTGTGTCGAATGATAACTCGCCTGACTCCTGCAATTTTTTCGCATGGCCAGGGCGATCCACGTTAAACCAATCCCAAGAAAATGTTTTCTCGTCGGTACGCCCTCCGGTCAAACCAAATCCAGCGTCGTGCCTGTTGCAGCTCTCGGCAAGACCAAAATTGAAGTTATCACTTAATTCAATCGTCTTCTTGTCTAACATCAGTCGACGAGTGATAACGACGTCACTCGTTTGCAATTCCTTTTCTCCGCTAGATAGAAGCCGAGATGTGGCGGTTTCGGATATGGCCCACTTGATTTTGCCGATTGTCGGTTCCGTTCCTTTTGCCACTGAGCTTCCCACAAAACCGCAACAGCTCATAGCTAGGAGCGTCGCCAGATTGTATCTCAGCACTTTTGTCATTGTCATCCCGCTTTATTCAATTTACTGACCAGACATTCATTATCTAGTAAAGTTAGCTGCGGGATATAATCGGCATCTTAAAGCCGTTGGTAAGAAAGTTGACATTCATTACTCTGACGAATTTGTGCAAACCTAGTGATGACACAGGGTTATTGTCTTTTATCGAGTCAGGGTGTAAATCAGTATTTCGGAAAAAATGAATTGGAACGCTCTTTATCATGTGTGCTGTCGATTCAGATTGGGGCGTCGCTGCTCGTTCTTGCTTTCCGAGTCAATGTTTGTATTTCGGATGTCGGGTCCCCGATCACAGCGAACTGACCAGGCCGCTCCTAGCCGTCGAGGTTTTGCCAGTTCAGTTTTACTACGATTTCGCTTGATGTCAGGGCGTTTAGTCTGAGTCCGATAAGTTCAGTCAGTTGCTCATGGGTGTTAAACGGATTATGCTCTGACCAGCTCAACTGGAGTGGATGCGATTCGCATCGGAGCAAAACTCTTTGATGGAAACCGAGAACGACAAGCCCATCAAAAGACCGACCTGGTAATTCCGGTTGAGCCTGAGGCTGTTTTCATGGATTCCAATGTGTCAAAAACTGAGTTCTTTTTTTCAATTCATCGTCAGCGATGAAACTAATCCGACAAGACTTTCTTCTGGGCTGCTTCCGCTGATGCCTTATCGTGGAGGCTTTTGTCCGATAGAGATGTGGGTTTCAGATCCACCGTCACGCTTTCCAACTCTCCGGTAAATCTGAACGGGACTTGGTATTCGCCCACAGGAGTTCCGCCGTCCATGCCGACGTCAACGCCTTCATCTGCGGAGAAAATCATTCCCTGGGTTCGGTCGATGCGACCCTGCGCCATCTGCTTGCCGTTGACTGATATCGTGCCGGTGCCTCCTTTGGAGATGCCGTTACCATCATAGTCAAAGTCGAATGCTATCGTGGCCCAACCTGGTGGCACCGGCTCTTTGCTAGATATGGTGAACTTTTCTCGACCCAACACATTGTATGTGAAATTTGGTTTCCCCTCCTTCAGATACAGTGACCAGCCGCCGAACTTGCCTGCCTGAGCGATGATCACTCCTTCTGCTCCGCCGGACGGAATCTGAGTTTTGGCGGTCAATTTATAAGAGCGGTTCTTAATATTGATGAAAACGTTTTCTGTAATTCCAGTCATTCCTTCGTACAAGGTAAGCGAAGTTCTTCCGTCCATCAAGTCGGGGCGCCCTGCTGTAGCTGAATTTACACGCTCCAGTACTCGATCATCCAGCGGCAGGACGGAGTTCTTCACCGCTTCCTTTAGAAATAGTTCCTGCAGTTCTTTCAGCTTGTCAGGATTCTTTTCTGCGAGATTATTGGCGCAACTGAAATCATTGGCGGTATCATAAAGTTCCCACTTGTCCTTCTCCAAAGTCTGGAGCGGTTTCATCTCCCATGGTGCTCTGTGCACTGTCCCGGCTAGCCATCCATCGTGATAGATTGCTCGGTTGCAGAGTATCTCGAAATACTGGGTCTTGTGCGTGCTTTTAGCACCAGAATCTTCGAACGAATATTTCATGCTGACGCCATCGATAGGCAGTTGATCCGTGCCGTTAACCGATGTGGGTTGAGGTAATCCAGCCGCTTCCAAAATGGTGGGTGCTATGTCGATGATATGGTGGAATTGCGAACGCAGACCTTTGGATTTGATACCTTTCGGCCAATGCACCGCGATACTATTGGTGGTGCCTCCAAAGCTAGACGGTACTTGCTTCGTCCAGGTGAACGGCGTATCTCCTGCGACTGCCCAGCCGGCAGCATAGTGACCATACGAATCGGGACCGCCGAGATCATCATATCGTCTTAATACCTCAGGCACCGTCTCCGGTATTGCATTGAAATAGCTCATCTCATTGAACAATCCATTCATTCCGCCCTCAGCACTGGCTCCGTTGTCTCCAGCGATATAGAAAATGAGTGTATTATCCAGCTGGCCAATGTCCTCGATTGACTTGATCAGTCGACCGACATTATGATCCGTGAATTCGCCGTAAGCAGCGAAGACTTCCATCTGCCGAGCGAACAACTTTTGTTCGTCGGGTGAGAGTTTGTCCCAATCCTTTATTGCCGCGGGCTTCGGTGCCAGGACCGCACTTTTCGGGACCACGCCAAGTTCTTTCTGTTTGGCTAAAGTCATTTCACGCTGTTTATCCCAGCCCATGTCGAACTTGCCTTTGTACTTGGCAATCCAATCTGCTGGCACGTGATGAGGTGCATGAGTTCCGCCGGGAGCAAAATACATGAAAAACGGCTTGTTGGGTGTCAAAGATTTGACCGATTGCATCCACTGAACGGCTTTGTCCGTCATGTCAGGAATAAAATGATAGTTGGGGCCTGTAGGTGGCTCTACTTGGGTTAAACCATCATAGATAGTGGGCGCCCATTGATTGGCCTCACCGCCGATGAAACCATAGAATTTATCGAATCCAGATCTCGTAGGCCATCTGTCGGTCGGTCCCGATGGACTGACTTCCCAGGCTGCGGTCTCATGACTCTTTCCGAAAGCGCCCGTTGCATAACCATTTAGCCGCAGCATCTCTGCAAGTGGAGCAACCTTGTTGGGGCGCTCTCCCGTTTGACCTGGAAAAGCGGTTGCTGTCTCCGTAATGGAACCCATATTGCAAATGTGGTGATTTCTTCCGGTGAGCAGACTTGCTCTAGATGGCGAGCACAGCGCTGTGGTGTGGAAGTTGTTGTAACGCAGACCTTCGTCGGCAAGGCGTTGCATCGTTGGCATCTTCACTGGGCCGCCGAACGAGCTTGGTTGACCGAAGCCCATATCATCGATTAGAACGATCAAAACATTGGGCGCACCGGATGGTGCTTCGACAGCAAAACGCGGTGGCGCTTTAGCATTGCGTGCATCCAGTACTGTTGAATGTGGACTGTTTGGTGCTTGAAGAGGCAGTTTTGTTCGTTCTGCCGTGCTGATTGAATCTGCCGCTAAAGCAATTGATGCGCTCGCAATTAGCAGTGTCCCTGCAAGTGTCAGAGACAATGCACTGTGCACAGGATTTCTTGCTGCGTTGTCTCTCTTTTTTTTCTTCGAATTCGACGTCGGTTGATCCGAACACGCAGTATCAATTACATCTTCGCAGCCGAGTGCTTTTGAGCAATCTAAGCGATCATATTTACTCGAATGCATGTGTGCTGGTCTCCATATTATTTGTTTCTGATTTTTCGCGGCGAAAACTTTCTCGATTACAGCTCAAGCGAGAAAGTTTGTTTGTTTAAACGCTATACAGCCGCCACTATAGGCCGAACTCTGTCGAGAGACATTTTAGCTTATTGGTTACCAGTTATCGATCGATCCCTGCCCGTGGATGAATGCTATTTCATTCCAGGTACTACGCTGATGTCACCGACCTCGGGCGCCCATTGGATAATAGTTAGGCGACGAGTGTCCATTCTTTCCTAGTTGATAGTAGCCTGTTGAATTGCCACCTTCCATCCAGAAGTTGTGGCGACTCTTGCCTGGACCGGAAAAAGACGTATAGATGTCTTTGCCGGCTATCGTTATGGCTGTAGCATCGGGATAGTGAAGCTCTACGATTCTGTCTCCACATAGGTGACTTTTTCCGCGTCGGCGACTTTGTATTCTTTGGTCTTTCCATCTTTACCGGTGAACTTGAGATTGCCATCGACATCAACTCGTAGGTGCCTTTCTCCGTCTCCGCCATGATATCAGATTCGGTGCGCTCGACGTTGAAGCCGTTGGGCGCTTTGAAGGAATCTTTGCTGTCTCCATTGCCGGTTTTGAAGGTGTTTGTTTTGTCCGCTTTTGGTGACGAATGCGCTGCTTTCCATTTGTCCAATAGCGACTGCACGTCCGGATCCAATTTCTCCGGTCCGTCCTTTATTCTTTTGTTGATGAAATCGACTGCTGTTTTTGGCAACGTTATCTCCGATCATAAAGTTGTTGGCAGCTATTGCGATAGTTGAAATCGAGTATCATTTATCGCTCATTGTGAGAATGTTGCGCCCGCCGAGATACGGACGCAATGCTGTTGGGATATTGATCGAACCGTCTTCGTTTTGATGATTTTCGAGAAACGGTATAAGTATTCTCGGCGAAGCGATTGCAGTATTGTTGAGCGTAAAAACATAGTTCTTCTGCTTCTCATCGCGATAGCGAATGCCTAATCGACGCGATTGAAAGTCGAAGAAGCTCGAACACGAATGTGTCTCACAATAAGCTTCTCGGCTCGGCATCCAGGTTTCTATATCGTGCTTCAGCGCCTGGCCCAGACCCATGTCGCCGGTACAGACGGCAACAACCCGATAGGGAAGTTCCAGCATCTGCAGTAACGTCTCCGCATTGTCGAGCAGCAAGTAATGCTCACGCTCCGAGACTGTGTGATCATTCTCACAGAAGACGACTTGTTCAATTTTTTGAAACTGATGAACGCGATAAAGTCCTTTCGTGTCGCGACCTGCCGATCCTGCTTCTCTTCTGAAGCAAGTCGATATTCCGACGAAACGCTTAGGTAATTCGCTCAGCTGGAATGTACGATTTGCGTGCATCGACACTACGCCAACCTCCGATGTTCCTGTCAGGTAGAGGTTGTCTTTTTCCAGTTCGTAGGCATTATCTTCTCCGAGTGGAAAGTATCCGGTACCGAACATGGCCTGCTCCTTCACCAATAGTGGTGGCACGACCGGAACATAACCTTTCGTGACAAGATAATCCAGAGCGAGTCTCATCAGTGCCATTTCCAGCAGCACGCCTTCTCCCATCAAGGCATATGCACGCGATCCAGCCGCATTTCGCGCGCCTTCGAAGTCAACCATGTTGTGCATGGTGGCAAGCTCGAGATGATCTCTTTCTTTAAAATGTCGTTTCGCGATGACGCCGACTTTGCGAATCTCGACGTTGTCCTGATCTGTTTCTCCCTCTGGCACACCTGCACAAGGCAAACCTGGAACAAGGGCCATTAACCGATTGTATTCGCCGTCAACTTCGCGAAATTGTGCCTCTCGTTCTGTCAGCGTTTTTCCAATTGTTCGCGAGTCTGCGATAAGTTCGTCGCGCCGCTTCGGTTCTGCCGCCACCAGGTCCGACAACTTATTGCGCTGCTCTCGCAGTTTATCAACTTCGCCGCTTAGATCTCTTCGATTTTCGTCTAGAGCTAGCAGTTGATCTAGCTCCAGCGGCACCCGCTTCGTCTTGATGGCGTGCCTGTAGGCGTCTGGATCCTTTCGGAGTTTTTCAATGTCGATCATGTTCAATTACCTCCTATATGCACGCGAGGCAACAAAAACAAAAGCCTCGCAAATTTGCGGGCTTCGTTACACTTGATTCAATCAATATTTCGAGTTGAATGACAAAATGCGCCCACATCTCTATTTGGAAAGAGATGAGGACGATGAATTTGCGCGGTGGGTTATTCGACTCATGTTACTCACTATACTTGCATCAATTTCTTTGTCAACGTTTTTGCGGTCCGTTTGTAAACGAGTGTGCGTGTATCGCATAATGAGTATCTCATCGAATGCGTGCTCGATTTTTGCATCCTCTGTAGATGTCGAATAACTGGAGCCTCGCAGCAGCTCTACCGGATTGGAGGTCGTATCGGTGGTTCGATAGTAGGTATGTCTCTAAAATCTTCAAAGTCAGGAAAAGTCTCGGCCATCGCTTTCTCCACACTGCCAGAGCTGCTTCCCCGTCTGGGACCCCTCAATCTATTCTCGAATGCAGTTGATACAGAATTGCGAAGCAGAAATCGGGCGAGGTGAATTCTTGGATTTCGCGCGATCACGACGTTGTAGAATGAGGACTATATGGCAGAACACAAAGACCACGAATATGAAGACGAAGCCGTCGATCAGGAGCGCACTGATCCAGTGTGGTGCGTTGTCGCGAATGTTGCGGAGAATACTGTCTTTGGCGAGGACAAAGAGTCTCGCAAGGGGACAAAACACTTTTCGCCTGGCACCAAAGTTTATTGTTTTCCGCCTTTATGGGGCGATGGATACGTGAATGTAAAAGTGATTGGTCGACATCGTGGATCGAAGAAATACGTCACTATGGTGATGCCAGCGAAGCACCTGACCAATTGGCGCAGCAAGCTAGTCTACAGTCCTTATGTAACTAAACTATTGAAGTCGCATTGGGACGGCTCTGAGAAGTCGAAACGACGCTCGGCGGAACTCGCCGATTGGAAGCAGACAGGCGTATGTTCTGGTTTCAGCTTCGTCGCTCGAATAGGTTTGGCTCTTAACGAGCTCTGGCAGCGGTTCTTAGGAAACAGATAGTTGCGATCTCAGAGCTTGGGCGACGACACAGTGGTTGTAGATCGCTCTGCGAGATGTTATCATCCGCCTTCCATGCACGAAGTATCCGGAAGGAAGGCTCATGACTCAGTACGACAGCATCGCCGAGCAGTATGACCAGAGCGTCAATACGCGTAGCGATCGCGAAGTGATTTTTATCCCATCAGCGAAGCATTTTCTTGGTGATCTACATGGCAAGCAGGTGCTGGATCTGGCCTGTGGCTCCGGATTTTTTACGCGCTTTATGAAGGAGTGGGGAGCGAGCCATGTCGTAGGAGTCGATATATCCAGCGAGATGGTAGAACTTGCAAAACAACAGGAGAAGAAGGAGCCGCTCGGCATCGAATACTTGGTTGGCGATGTCGCGCAACTCGGAAAAATCGGTGAGTTCGACGTCGTATTCGGTGGCTTTCTCTTGCATTACGCATCGTCGGTCGAGCAGCTGGAGCTAATGATCCGATCTATCGGCCTCAACCTTAAGCCTGGCGGTAAATTCATAGCGTTCAACGAGAATCCATCTGTTCCCACCCATAGCGGTATTAAATATGGTGTCAAGGTGGAGACTGAGGGCCCAATTCAAGACGCAACGAAAGTCAAACGCAGTCATTACGTAGGCGACAAGTTCGATTTTGTAATCGAGCATTTCCATTATGAGCCCGGGACGTATCAGCGCGCGCTTCGGTCTGCAGGGTTCACCGAGATTGAATGGACGAATTTCGTGAGCGCCAGTGGGCCGGACTTTGACGAGAAGTATTGGTGGGACTTCCTTCATGATTTCAGTGTAGCGGTATTGAAGTGTTGCAAAGGTACATAAGCCCGTCTGGTTGTATGTGGAGCAATAGCGCCGATTTCTGGGATTGACACAAGCGGCTTTTGCATCGAAAAACAACCTGGCAACGGAAGTTTTGTACAATAGGGATGCATTCCGTTGGCGGGCAGGATCGGTGAGTTCAAAACACAAGAAGCGAAAGCTCAGAGTCGTGACAACATCGCTGTTGAGCGCGTTGGTAGCCTGCCATTTGCAGCTCGCGCAGGCGGCATCCGACCAGTCTTGGTCGAGCGCCTATGAGCAGGGTATGCAAGCGCTAAGTGCTGAAACGCCTGGCCGCGCAGAGCAGCAGTTTCGTAAGGCTGTTGGTCTTGTGAAGAAACAGTCCAACAAAAGTGAGGACATCGATAAGTGTCAGTTGAAGCTTGCCGAGTCTCTCAAGCTTCTCGACAGAGCCGGCGAAGCTCGCACAATCTTGCAAAGTGTGCTTTCGAGGATTTCCAAGAAAAGTGGCGCGGATAGCGCCAGCGTCGAGCCGATCCTTATGGAACTCGGGTCCATTGAAGAATCTGCCGGCAACCATTCCGTGGCGATGAATTACTATAACCGCGCTCTCAATCTCACTGAAAAGCATTATGGACCGTATAGCCCGATGGCTGCGAAAGCGCTGCATGGGCTTGGTCGAGTCAATGGCAAAACTGGGCGCCGTGACGCTGCTTCTGCTAATTACAAGCGGGCAATCTCGATCTTATCGCAGTCTCCAAATCTGGAGGCTGCCGATCAACTTAATGTCGTGATGCATGAGTACAAGGACTTGATCCGAAAAGACGATACTTCCGACACAGATCTAATCAAGGATTTTCAGTCCGACATTATGAATGATGGGATGAGACCGGCTAAGGATGGAGGCTCTTCCTATCTGCGTTCTGGTGATTCGGTAACCTCGTCGAATAGGTCCGCGTCCGGTGGTTGGAAAACAGCCAAGTCACAGCCTACGTCGCCGGGCGACAGGCAGGACCCTCAATCCTTGAGTGGTCCAGTGTCTAGCGACTGGCAGCATGCGCAGCAAACCAACTCGGCAAAATCTCAATTTCAACAGCAGAGTGATTCTCAGCTCACAGCATCGCGCGCCGGTGAAACATCGGAGAACACAGCTGTTGCTCTTCGCGGAATACATCTTCCTGCTTCAGATGACACGCTGAATCCGGCATTCAAAGTCGTGAGCGATACGGTGTTCTCGCAAAGTCGATATCGCTTGAGCGAGTCTCAGTATCAGCGAATGATCGCGACGGACATCAATTCGCTTGGACCAAACCACCCATCGGTCGCCAACGATCTCAACGGTTTAGCTCAACTGTATGTTGCTCAGGAGAAGTATCGGGAGGCGAAACCGCTTTTGACCAGGGCGCTTTCAATCTACCGATCTACTTATGGCAGCAGCAATGTTCTTACGATCAACACGATGTCTGCTCTAGCTTCTGTTGAGTTTCAGTTGAACAATATCGATGACGCGGTGAAGCTCTATCGCACTGCCTTGACTGCTGCCCAGTCTACCCTCGGTCCCAATAGTATAGAGACCGCTGGAATTCTCAACGGACTGGCATACCTGTATTTCCAACAGGGACAGCTCGACAGTTCATGCACCATTTATGAATGGGCGGTAGCGAGTACGGAACGTGCTGTCGGCGCCAACAACCCACTCTTAGCTGCTTGTCTCAAAGACTATGCGCAGGTCCTTCGCCGGTTGGATAAGAGTTCGAAAGCATCGGAAGTCGAGGCGCGGGCCGGGCAAATTCTCAGCCAATCGAAAGCTCTCTAAACAGAAATGTTCGATGAACTAGACATCGCCGGACGAGCTCGCTCATGTCTAGTGCGATAGATAGTTGCTAATCGTAGTGCAATTTGCCCGAATGGCAGAGCCCCTGGGACCGCCGGAGTCTCGCCGGCATAGAGCGAGTTGGAATATGTTCTTGCCCGAGATTCTTAAGTACTCCGGAAACTAGACGTCCGCAACATGCGATCGTAAATTTAAGGAGTGAACGCAAATTTATCTAGCGACTTCTTGACTGGTTGTTGTTGTGCTTACCTTGAGCGGCTTGCCTACCGGCTTTACGCGCGATTGATTGATGAGCTCTTCGCTTCCTTGCTCTGCCACCATATCGCCTACTTTCAGGTCACCGAATACTTCCACCATGTTGTCCATCAGCTCGCCTTTCCGCACGTTGACCCAGTCTACGCGGTCGTTGTCGACCTTGCAAACGAAAGTGCTTAGCGGTGTCGAGACAACAGCAGAGATAGGGACAAACAAACTCGTATCTTGTCTGCGTGATGGCCAGTAGACCTTCGTGAACATTCCGGGAACAATTTTGAAGTCGGGATTGAGGTAATTGAGTTCTACCGGCATCGTTCTGGTTTCTTTATCCAGGCTATTGCTTATCCTCGCGACCGTGCCCTTGAAGCGCCTTCCGGGAAATGACGATACAGTGAATTCGACCTCGGAACCAATGATCACTCCGCCGACCAACTCCTCAGGAACCGGTGCGATGATTCTCAAAAGATCGAGCTGCTTCAGTCTGCAAATCGGCGGATAGGCGCCCGTGCCATCGGGTCCGACGAAGCTTCCCACGTGCATTTTTCGGTCGGTGATATACCCGTCGAATGGTGCGTAGATTTCCAAATATGATGCGAAGTCGGCGAAGCTTTCGAATGCTTTGATCATCGCATCGACCTCTTCATGCCGCATGGAGACTTCGTGATCTTTGGAATTGACTCTTTTGATAAACGAATTGACTTCTTGCCGATCAGCCTGGACTGTTTGCGACCATTGAACGACATCGTTGTCCGCGATCACACCGGGAACGAGCGACGCAGCGTATACGCGCTGATAAGTGGACTGGTCGGCGAGCAGATTTGCTCTCCGTTTGTCGAGCTCGGCTTTCAGATCTTGTAGCTTCGATTCCTCACTTGCTAACGCCGCTTTAGCAGCGGCAACCTTTGCTGCTGCCTCATGTCGCTTGGCGAGGTATTCAGGTGCGTACATACGAACCATCAGCTTGCCTTTCTTGACCATCGAGCCTCGGTCGACGTTGATCTCTTTGACGAATCCAGGCACCTTTGGGTAAATCAGCACGTCCTGATAAGCTTCGATTTCTCCGGGCAGCTGATCCTCGCGGAACAGGACTTTCTTCACCACAGGGACCACATTAACCGGGACGACGACTTCACTCTTCTCGTGATCGTTGACTATGGGTCTGTTCTTGCGCTCCCAAAGAAAGAAAAATGCTACGCCTGCGAGGGCCACTACTACCAGTGCGAAGAGTATGTTCTTTAGTGTGAAAATCTCGTGCAGCTTCTCTGAGTCGATCTCAGTGCCATGCTCCGGTAGTTCTGGTATTTGGTGTTCGCTATCCATTTTCCTTACCTAAAGTCATTGATCGTCAGGGTGCAGTGATTTGAGTTTGACTGATGCCTTCGCTTGAACAATCGCATAGACGAGTGGAAGAATAGTCAGAACGGACAACGTCGACATGCTCAATCCGCCGATCACTGCGCGACCCAGGGACGCGCTCTGTCCTTCCGATATAGCCATCGGCACCATACCCGCTACCATCGCGATTGAGGTCATCAGAATCGGTCGCATGCGGCTTTGTGCACCGTGGATCGCTGCCTGTTTAGCTGTCATCCCCTCGACTCGATTCTGCTCCGCAAAAACGATGAGCAGAATCGCGTTGGCGATACCGACCCCGGTCGCCATGATGGCGCCCATGAAAGATTGAACGTTGAGTGTGGTACCAGTTATGGTGAGAATAGTCAGCACGCCCAGGAGGATTGCGGGTGTCGTGGACATCACGACCAACACGATTCTGGATTGCTGGAAGTACGCAAGGAGCATCAATGTGATAACGACGACCGCCAATAACAATCCTGTGAGAAGGTGGAAGAAAGTATCTTCGAGCAGCGGAATCTGACCTGCCACCTGTACGAAAACTCCCTGTGGCGGCTTGCCGCAGCGGCGCACTGCGTCCTTGACGGACTCTCCGACGCGACCCAGATCTTTGCCTTCGAGGTTGGCAGTAATAGAGACTGTGCGCATCATGTTGTACCGATCGAATTCACCGTCGGTGACACCATACTTGACTTTGGCGACGTCGCCGATTAGAGGGCGCTGGAGTCGGCGAGTATGATTGCCAGGATAGTATTTGTCAGTATCCGGGTCTTCGAGCCTATCCTCATACTCCGACATCTCGATGCGCTTGCTGCTGTTCATCGTGGGGAATTTTTCAATGTCGTCTTTCGAGCGAATCTGATCTTGCGGGACCTGCACCTGGACTTGATAAGAGAATCCGCTCTTTGCGTCACGCCAGAGGCTAAGATGCACGAAGCGACTAGAGAAGAATGCGGGCTGCAACGACATGCCGATGTCTTCTGGTGTCACACCAAGCTGTCCTGCGAGCTCTCTATCGATGTCGATTTCGCACGAGGGATAATCCAATGGTTGACCCCACTGCAAATCGCGCAGCTTTTTGTCGCCACGGAGCTCTGCGAGGACCTTGTTAGCGAATAGCTTGTTGGCGACCATGTCGGGTCCCATTACCTGGACCTTAATAGGCGTCGGCGATCCGAGGTTCATGATCTGGCTGACCAAGTCGCCGGGTTCGAAGGAGAAAAGGGTGTCCGGCAATTCTTTGGTGAGTTTGACTCTGAGTTTATCCTTCAGATCGGCCATGTCGATCTTCATGGTTTCTTTGAGCTGCACATCAAGAACCGCTTGATGCGGCCCACTGGTCCACAGAAATGCAGAGCTGATAGGGAACATAGGTGGCTGCTGACCGGCATAGCCGAGCGTCTTTTCAACGTTGTCTGGTCCGACTTGCTCTTTCACTAACTCGATTGTTTTAAGCACTCTTTTCTCGAGAGCTTCTACACGCATTCCGGTCGGCGCTGAGATTCTGACGCGGAATTGTTTGCTGCCTGAATCGGGGAAGAGCTCTTTGCCGATATCTTCGTATAGGAAGACTACCATCGAGACTGCTACCACGACATAGACGCCGACGACCAGATGACGCAGAGGCATCATAAATCCGATGAACTTGCCTAGAAGATCCTTCAAGGTATCGACAAAATCTTTCTTAGGCTCCTTGTGCTCCTTCTTCAGGATCCAGACCGCCATGATCGGAACCACCGTCGAAGCCAGCGTGGTCGAGGCGATCATAGCGAATCCAACCGCGAGCGACAAAGGAATGAAGAGTTCTCGTGTGATACCAGTCATAAAGAATGACGGGATAAAAACAGCGACGACTGAAAGCATGGCGAGCAGTCGCGGAACCATAGTCTCTACACACGCATCATAGACTGCTCGCGCGAGCGGCGCCCCTTCTGCTAGGTGACTGTGGATGTTCTCAATACAAACAGTGGCCTCGTCTACGAGAATTCCGATGGATAGCGCCAAGCCGCTCAACGTCTGGATGTTGAAAGTTTGACCGCACAACGATAGACCAACAATTGCGGACAGAAGTGACAGTGGAATACTTGTGACGACGATGAGCGTGCTTCTGAAGTCGCGCAAGAAAAGCAGGATCATTAACCCTGGAAGCAGGGTGCCGAGCAGCCCTTCGTGGAAGACGTTTTCTATTGCTTCTCTGACGTATTTCGACTGGTCGAATTCGTAGCTGATCTTCACGTCGGACGGCAAGATCGATTGCATCCGTGGAAGAGCTGCTTTGAGAGCGTCTACGACCGAGACGGTTGACGCGTCCGCGCGTTTTACAGCAGGAATATAAACTGTACGTTTGCCTTGATAAAGAGCATATCCGCAAAGGATGTCGGCCGAATCTTCGACTGTGCCAATATCTTTGATGAAGATCTGAGGACCGTGTCCCGTCCGAATCGGCAGGTAATCTAATTGATGAATGTCCGGAAGGTCGGAGTTGACCGGCGCGATACGCAGATAGTCACCGGTACGGACGTTGCCGGAGGGCAAGACTTTGTTGCCTGTTTCCAGTGCCTTAATTACTTCATCTCCTGAGATGTTGTATCTTCTGAGCTTGTCTGCATCAACGTTTACAACAATCGTACGAATGTTGCCACCGAAGGGCGGCGGAGCTTCTGCACCGGGGACGGTGGCGAGCATCGGTCTGATTCTGGTGTATGCTAAGTCTTCTAGTTCTTTAACTGATTTAGTGTCGGACGAGAGCACGAGCTGTCCGACCGGCAAGCTGCCCGCGTCGAATCGCAGGACGAATGGGTTATAGGTGCCGTGCGGCATCAAGCTTGTCGCTCGGTTGGCCATAGCCACGATACCAGCCATGGCGCTAGCCATGTCGGTGTCCGATTGGAAGAAAACTTTGATCAGACTGAGATTCTGAATCGACTGCGATTCCATGTGCTCGATGCCAGGCACGTAAAGGAAGAAGAGCTCGTAGCTCGAAGTGATGTAGCCCTCGATCTGCTGCGGCGACATACCGCCGTAGCCCTGAATCACATAGATAGCTGGGACTTTCAGGTCAGGAAAGATGTCCCGCTTCATCCCGGTGATTGCCATGATTGAGATCAGAATGATGCTTAAAACTGCCGCCACCACAGTGATCGGTCGTTTCATAGCCCATGCGACAATCCACATACTTTTCCTTTTCTCCGACCCAGATTACTGGGATCGTGTCTCTCCTTCTGCGATATCCACCAACTTAAAAAAGTTCTGCAAGTCACCTTGTGCGTAGCCGAGTGCAAGAATCGCTCGCCACACCTCAATCTGAGCCACCGCGTTCTCCACGTTTGCTTTGGCGAGGTTTTCCTCTGCCAGAGCTAGAGCCACGACGTTGGTCAATCCGACACTATATCGTTTTACTACATTAATCTCTCTGACGCGTGCAGCATCAACCAGCTTTGGTGTCTCGTCTGCCACTTTTCGTGCCTGTTCCAGCATGATGCGGCTACTCGCATCTTTCTTTTCGAGCAACAGCATCGCTACATCAAAATCGGCACGAGCAGCCAATTCATTGCTTCTAGCCATACTCTTTTGCGCCTTTAGTGGAAAGTACTCGAGAATCGGAAAACTGAAAGAGACGCCAACCATGTAGTTAAACACTTGCGGCAAAAAACCACCAGCCACAGATTTTATCGGGTTAACCGGGTCGCCGCTGCCTCTGCCCCAAAGCGAAGAGTTGAGCCACAGGTGAGGGCGGTACGCTTTGTCGAGCACTACGCGCTTCGCCCGCCAGCGGTCCATCTCGGCGAGCTTGAATCGTGCCAAAGGATGCGACGTGAGGTCAACCGGGGTGCCGAGAGCGATTGTCGTGGGACCTCGGACAACCGGGTCGCTGACTATGTCGATGTCATGTGTAGTTAGCCCCATTTTTTCGGCCAGGTCTACGAGAGACAGCCGGAAATCTTTCTCGGCTTTGATCACATCAATTCGGGCTTTGGCGACTTCGAAGTCCAGATCGGCTGCATCGGCACCTGGTCTCAAGCCTTCGGCCACGAGCGTTTTGACGCGCAGCTTGGCGGCTTCCATGTGTTCGAGTTCGGCTATTCTTGCGAGAATTATCTGCTTCGCCGCTGCTGCGTGGAAAAAAGCTTCTGCGGTTGCAAAGGCAACGTCCAGCTCGGTGAGGCGCTCATCGGCGCGCGCTGTCCTCGCATCTGCGTCGGCGAATTTATCGTTGGCCTTGCGCAGACCGAAGTCGACGAGTAGCCAGTTGAGGTTGAGACCTTGCAAGTTATTGCATATGGGCTTCAAGCTTGTTGATGAAACGGGCGGTCCTGAGTCGACGGGCACCGTGTCGAAGCCTGATACGTTGTTCATGACAACACTGGCGATGCGGTTACCGGTAACAGCCGATACCTGTGTGTCGACGTTCAAATTGGGCAGGTACTGCATTTTTGCCAGAGAGACATTGGCCTTGGCTGCGCGCAGTTTGAAAAACTTCTGGCGAATCGATGGGTAGTTTCTAAGTGCTAAATCGACGCTCTCTCTGAGGCTCATCGCCTTGGTCGGTTGTGCCGATTGAAACTGCAAATCGGGCACTTCGACCTCTCGTCCAGCGGCAAACGCGGGCGCTGCCAGGGTATTCAAGAGACCGCTGGTGAGCATTGTCACCAACATGGTTGTTCTTGCGAGTCCTCGGGGCTTCATTCGTTGATTGAGAGAGTTGCCGGATGGGCTCCGCGCGCAGTTACCGACGGAGGCTGAAGTAAAGGGCGGAGTGCTGACGCAAAAGAGCTGAAGTTAATTTCGCCGAATCGCCGCAGTTGCCTCGCGGGAAGTGCTTAGCAAGCGGGCGATGGAAGTCAATTATTTTACTAGTGATCGGAAGTCAACAGCTGAAATTCCAGAGGTGATGATGGATTTTTATAAAAACTGCAATTGTCTCCTCGGTTGCGAGAGTGGCTATAATCATTGACATTCCACTGGTGAACGAAGCGTGCAGCTCCGCATAATCCCATTAACTTCATTATTGTTGACTTCAGTGTGTTTTGCCGGACCTGCCGCTGCAGATCCACTTGATCTCAATCCGTTTAAAAAAACGACCGTCAGCGATGATCTCTTCAACTACATGGACGACAAGAATCGCGAAGAGCGGCGTCGAGAAGAAGAGAAAGAATACAAGAGAGATCACGACGACCAGAGTGATGACAGTACTGATCGAAAAAACATCTTGAAGAAATTTTGGATGTCTGACTTTACCGATACTGATTTTAGCAAAAAGACTTTTCGCGACTTCAAAGATGACCCTGGTGTGTCAATCTTTACGGACGCAACTGGCGCTCCCCATGATGATACTAAATCCGATGGCACATCCGGTTTCGCCTCTGATGACGAGCATGGCGAGAGCGACGACGACGATTCGATGCGCTCTGCCTCTGCCGATGCATTCTCCGGCGGAGGAGATGATTGGTCTCGATTAACTGATTATCGAAAACGCATGATTAGGGACGAGAAGAGGACCTACAAAAGTTTGACTAAACCAAATGAAGATGCGCTTCATGACTGGGTGCCTTCCTCGGTCGATCCAATTCAAAATGGCGGCTTCTCAACGGCTGAAGACAATGGTTCTCCCGTCCCGTACAAACTCAACGGGTGGATCAACTTAGACAAAGGCTTCCCCTGGGGAGAAGGTGATCCCTAATGCAACGACATTCCATGAGCAAAATCACCCCGACCTCTTCGGACCCCGCAAAACCCGCCCAGTTGTCGACTGACCTCGTAATACGAGCCCGCATAGCCGTGCTTACTGGGACCGCCGGCGTGTCGCCGGCACCGAGCAACACCTCTGCGAACTCGCCGAGTCTCGTGAAAACAGCCCGAGCAGCCGTGCTTACTCGGACAGCCGGCGTCTCGCCGGCACGGAGCAAAACCGTCTCGTCCACGTCGAACCTCGTAAAACCAGCTTCGTCCTCATCGGACCTCATAAAACCAGCCCGCGCAAGCATGCTAATTGGGACCGCCGGCGTGTCGCCGGCATCGAGCATCTCCTCTCCGACGACGCCGGTTCTACGACATCGTCAGATCTCATTGCTTCGCACTCTCCGACCGAGAAAGCTCTCCATCTTCGCTCTCGCCCTGCTGGTATCGCTAACGGTACCAGCTGCTTCTCTCGTCATAGTACCAACTAAAATGCCGGCAGACGCCAAGTCCAAGCCTGCCTTGTCTGGCGATTGGAAGGCGGATATCGCAGAAGGCGAGCAATTCCTGAAAATAAAAGAGTTTGCACGCGCCGAGCTCTGCTTCCGGAGCGCGTGCGATGAGGTGAAGCTGACTGGCACTGCCGACAACAACGCACTTTGTATGATCTCTCTTGCGCGCGTTCTATACATGCAGGATTTGATTGCTGATACAATTCCGCTCTATAAGAAAATAATCCGCATCCTTGAAAAGGCTCATGGCAAACATAGCGCCGAGCTTATAACACCGCTTGTCGAGCTTGCCGGCATCTTCGAGGACGAAGGCGATTATGTGAAATCCGCGAAGCAATATACGCGAGCCATCGACATCACCGCGCAAGTTTATGGAACGAAGAGTCTGGCATATGGAGATTATCAGCATCGACTGGGACGCGTCCGAGTAGATCAAGAATTGTTCAAAGACGGTGAGGAATGCTACCTCTCTGCGCTCGATATTTTAATGCGGCAGAAGCAGCTTCCTTCCAGCGACATTGTTGATGACGTATTAACTGACTATATAACCTTGTTGCTGAAGACTGAAGCGGAGCGAGCAAAACCGCTGCGTTCTTCCTTTCAAGCTGAGTTGTTGAAAGATCGAGTAGGCGAGCTGAGAAAAAAACGTGGAGCGCCGCAATCTAATTGGAGCGCCCAGGTCTCTGTACAACTGGCGGATAAGGCCGGCGCCGAAGCAGACGCGAGAAGTGGCGGCGCTAC
This sequence comes from Candidatus Obscuribacterales bacterium, assembly GCA_019746975.1. Lineage (GTDB taxonomy): Bacteria > Cyanobacteriota > Vampirovibrionia > Obscuribacterales > Obscuribacteraceae > JADYXR01. Next base: position 41,026 of record JAIERK010000010.1, on the reverse strand, counting down.
AGCACCGGGGAATCAGGACGTCAGTGTCGCATCTCCGGATATTAGCACCGCTCCCGATACCACGAGCGCACAGATCATTCCAGACAGATCCTACTCCGATTTCGCTGCGCTGGAGAAAATCAATCAGCAGCGCGTCTCGTTCTACGAGCGAATGATCGCTAGCGACATTGATTCACTTGGTGCCAATCATCCCAGCGTTGCTCGCGATCTCGGCGGTCTTGCTTCCATATACATTCAACAGCGAAAGTACGACGAAGCAAAGCCACTGCTCCAAAGAGCGCTGGTAATCTACAAAAATGCGTACAGGGGTGATTCTCCACCCGGCAAGCAGACTGAGTTTTTGCTCCAACTAATATCCGAAGAGCAGACGCCGGACAACATTGCGATCGATACAACCTACGTATCAGATCTTCCAAGAGTACCGCTGGAAGCGAGGAAATTGGAAGTCGCATTGCGATTGAACGATCTGGCATTCATGCTGTACTGCCAGGGGAAAATCGATACTGCATTGAAAATTTATTTCTGGGCGCTTGCTAGCACTGCCGGCTCTACGGGTGAAACCAGTCTACTTGCCGCCGGCAATATGACCGACGTTAGTAAACTACTCCGCATGCGCGGAAGAGCTACAGAAGCGCAAAAGCTCGAGGTTATCGCCAAGGCGATCGTGCGACGAGACTTGATTGAGAAGCGGTCTCGATTGCTTCCTAAATAGGTAGAACGGTGATGAAAATTGCTTTGCATTCAGGAGCAATTTTGTTTGTTTCACTCATAATCAATAGTAGTGGCAAGAAAACGGCTTTCACTCAGGCGACTGCGACGAATGTGGTGTTAGAAAATTTGAGCAGCTTAGAGTGGCTTCACGACAGGCTTTTGTGAGTATTTCTATTTTGGACTATTGATTATTTGGTGTGGTGCTGCACACACATTTCCATTGCGTGTCCAGAAGTCTATAAACCTTGTATAGAAGTTTTCACAGACGAGCGAGTCGTGTGTTTGATATCGAGCCTGCGGTATAGGCTCCACGCAAGCGATTTCGCAATGTCGCGACTGTACTAAATGGCAACTCTACTTTTCAAAAAGGACGGTCTACGATGGAATTTTCAGAAATTATGCAATCGCCCGCGGTGCCTGAAGAATTAGGAAATAGCTTTGATTGCGGTTTTGCAATGGCAGCCCAGGAGGCGTGGAAGCCTGAAAAAATGGCTGAGAAGAAGGTCGATGCAACTTCTGATGCAATTCAGCTGCTGCTTAACGCTAAGAAATTCATACAAAAGGATGCCAACGGTGACTTGCAACTTACTGGACCAGGGTCTCAAGCATTGGTGAAATACATGGCTGCTGGCAATTACTCTAGTGCTCGAGCGGAAAATCTTCAGCAACTCTTGAAAGACAACGGAATAAACGTTTCGTTGGCATTTCGAGAGTTCCATATCAAGCATGGTAGGCTGCAAGTCAACTCCGGTACCTATCGGCGAGTTCCCAATGCTAGCGCGGAGTTAGAGATCAATGTAAAGCCGTCAGGGGTTGGTACACGGGTTGTCGGTGCTCATATCAGCAATATCCCGCGTCGGGGTCAGTAAGTGTTGAGGTTTAATTTTCTCTTCACCACGACGTTTGAGTGGATGGGATCGAGCGGATAAAGGATAATTTGCATTCGCTCCTGCAATGCGATTCTCGATCTCATCCAGTCATTAAACCATGTTTGATTTTTTCAGAAAACGTACCGATCCCGAAGAGGCTTTGAAACTTTTTCGGAAGGGCAACTACAAAGAGGCTCTCCGACGCGCGGAAGCAATCATTTCTCAAGGTCCGGAGGTTGCACTCAGCTGGCGATTCAGGCGATCGGCACTATCAGCAACGATCCTGCAACAGACCCGATGGTAGTACAAATTTACTAAATCAACTCGCTGAATCTCGTCGCGCTCAGACAACCATGAATGATCCTCAAGCTGAGGAGATCTACCAGCGGGCACTTGCGATCGCTGAAGCCAATTACGGAATGCTGAAATTCGCGTTCAGCATTGAGGAGATATTCTTCATCAAGAATATTGAGAAGCACATTTTGACCGGCACCGTCCAGAAAGGCATCGTGCATCGAGGCGACGGTGTGACGTTAGACTCGGGACCGGAACAAATCATAGTTGTGGTCGAGACAATTGAAATGATCAACGCTTCAGGTCTCACACAAGCTTCCAAGGGCGAGCAAGTCGGACTTCGGGTAAGGAAGGTAGATTCGAAGTTGGTCAAGTCCGGAGACTTTGTTTTCGCCAAGTAGCATTGAGCAGCATAGTCGCTCTGATCAGAAATTCACGCTTGCTGTTTCGTGTATTCCCTTCTCGAAGTAGCGAGGAGTTCGATTTGTGGTTGGACCAAGTTCAATTTCCTAAACCACGTAAAGTGATAGAAGAAAAAGATGTAAATGGAAAAACCTTAGTCCAGCCGTAGCTGGATGCAATCCGCTCTCGATCAAGCAAGGCGCTTCAACCGCAAATTGGTTTTCTGAGCTAAACGGCATCAACAGCATCTCCTCTTTTGGATCCTTATCTTCAGCCGTCAATTAGCGCTCCATGCCGCCCCAGCTCAGAGCCAGGCGACCGCTGCGTTCCTGACCTGACCTCAGGTTACGTGAGGCCGAATCAGGCAGCAGTGCGGTTCTAGATCGCTGTTCCACTGTTCGTTCACCTGTAGTTCACCTCGTTTGACTACTCTTATATGAGAGTGCCGCGGATAGCCCGTGAAGGTTGTCTCCAGACCTGCTGACCGTGGGTGCCTGTCATATGTGGGACGCGTGAGTTCAGCATTTAGTAATTTCTACGATAAAACTCTGCGAGGCGATTGTATGAATGACATAGACCAGGTAATTATTGTGGGCGCGGGCTTGGCTGGACTCTGTTGTGCTCGAAAGTTGCACGACCACGGAATACCATTCTCAATATACGAGGCATCCGACTCCGCGGGGGGCAGAGTGCGGACGGATCTCCATGATGGCTTTCTCCTCGACCGTGGCTTTCAGATTTTTCTGACAGCTTATCCAGAGGCGCGCAAATTTTTGCGTTACGATCAGCTTGATTTTAAGCCATTTTCGCCAGGTGCGATGGTGCGTGCAAACGGGAAATTTCATGAATTGTCGGATCCTTTTCGTTGTCCCATGAGCGCTCTTAAGACTTTGTTCTCGTCAGTCGGAACTATCTCGGACAAGCTCCTGATAGTATCACTTCGGCAGAAGGCTATGGACTCATCGCAGCAGGGGAAGGGGGCTGCCAATGCGCAATCAACCATCTCCGCTTTGAAGAAGTTCGGATTCTCAGAGTCTATGATCAATCAATTCTTTCGTCCCTTTTTTGCAGGTATCTTTCTAGACCCCACACTTGAGACTTCGGAAAAATTGTTCGACTTTGTGTTCGATATGTTGGCTCGAGGCGACAATGTTTTGCCTGCGCATGGGATGCAATCGATACCTATGCAGATCGCGGACTCGTTGCCGGCAGATCATATCCATTACAATCAGCCGGTCGCTCAGGTAGAAGGTAGTTCAATCAGACTTGCGTCTGGAAGAAAAGTCCATGGTCGCGCGATCATTGTCGCGACCGAAGAGCCGCAGTGTAAGCGTCTTCTGGGTATGGCGGAGCCGAAGAGCTTCGGTAGTCAGACATGTGTTTATTACTCGACTGACAAGGCACCATTCAACGAACCAATGATTGTTCTAAACGGAGAGAATTCAGGAATTGTCACCAACTTAGTGGTGCCGAGTAATGTCAGTCCGAGTTATGCGCCACCAGGGCAGTCGCTGATCGGCGCTGTCGTTGTCGGTGATGCTGCTCTCAATGACCAGCAGTTAGATGATGCGGTGAGAAACCAGATGCAAGGTTGGTTCGGTTCAAGCGTAAAGCGATGGAATCACCTCCGAACCTATCGAATCAAGTATGCGTTGCCGGCTCAAACAAACGCGGCTCTTGTCTCTGTCGACGGTGCCTACGGTGCCTACAGAAATGGTGGTCAGGTCTACTCTTGTGGAGACTATAAAGAAACAGGCTCCATCAACGGTGCAATGCTATCCGGTCGGCACGCAGCGGAGGCTGTAATAACTGCTCTAGGAGCGTAGAACCAATATCCCGGATCGAAGAGTCCATTGTCTGCCACTGTTGATAGTGGCAATCTTACTTGGCTCGATTTGATGCTCTCAAAATCTCGGAAAGATGTTTTCGCGTTGTGTCATCTGTTGAAACTGGTTCTACAGAGCTGCTTAGAACTCGCTGAAATAGCACTTCGGCAACTTTTCCATTGGCGACTGTAATGGGATGATTGAGCCCGAGCTTGCTCTTGTGCGATAACCATGCGCAATATTGCATGTGAGCGAGAGATCGTAGTTTGCCGTCGAGCGAGTACTTAGACGAGGAGGGTACGCTCTCCGCTTGAATGAGCCGCTCTGTTTCCAGCGCCAGAGAATTTCGTCCATAGGTACCCGGAGCGGTAGTCAGCGCGTCCCAGTAGTCTTTGTTGGCGCCTTTGCGCTCGAGATCTGAGAACCTTCCTTTTGAGTTCGACTCCGAGCTTGAGCGTGTGAAGGTTCCATCGTCGCCGGAGTTGGATGCCTTCAGTACGAAGGTGCGTGAAGATGACGACGATTGTGGACCAAAGCCAGGAGCGTCGCCTAGAATCTTTGCCGTGCCTCGAATTTCGTCTCTGGTCACCAATGTCGAAATTAATGTCATGTTGGGCTGACCAGTCATTTTGATGCTCACAACACCATCGTTGATTTCTCCCTCTAACCATCCACCTCCGCGTAGTCCGCAGTCGCTGTAACTGTACCCGCCGGATCCATACAACTTGTCGCCGAATTTCCAGATCTGGAATGAAATTCGAGCTGCGCCGGTGGCTGGTCCATCCGCTCCCATACCGTATTCGACCATGATTGGTGGATTGAGCTCCAGTGCCCATGTCTCTCGGAAATCAGCATCATGAGCAGCGTGCCGAACATACTTCATCGGTGGCTGGCTCCCGGGTGGGATATATGTCGGTATGCCAATCGAAGCTGAATAGAAATCAGGCACCGTGTAGCTGAGGATGAAAGGTCCGTGGTAAAGCGCACCCGGAGCGACATTAAGTGAGACGTCCGTTAGGCCTTTTCCAGGGTATGTGCGAGACAATACAATTTTTGCCGGTCCGATCGATGTTGCGCAAGTACTTGTTCCGGGGGCGGGACCTCTGATGGTGCCGTGTCCTTTAGCGGACTCGGGTATGTCGTAGTAAGAAATACTCTCTTTCCATGGGCATAGAATTTCCTCTCCAGAATTCTTCTTGAAACGGATCGCCTTTGGGTTTAGCGCCTTGCCTTTGACGGCTCTTATGCCAAAGTTGGTGACCACAGTATAGTCATTGCTGGAGCCAAGTCCTGAGTCCGAGCCTATAACGAGCAATGGATTCGTCGAAATGACTTTGAATGTGGTGCCATCGTGAAGACTGGTAGAGTTGTTGTAGCTCCATGAATAGCTGCCGGACGCCGTGTTGGAAAACTTGGGTGTTGGAGACGGAAATGTCTCGATCGAGACAGCGTACGCTCTACTGTGAGACTCGACGTCATTTCGCAGACCAAGGAGTTGGAATCTTGTGGTTCTGCCGTTGTTCCAGACTGTAGTTTCCTTGCTTACCTCAAGTGTAGGTGGTATTTCTGTGCTGTTTGACGATTTGAATAATAGGAGCGGTGTCCTTTCATCGGCGCTTAGTGCGATACCGTCATCGATAGCAATATCTTGGCCGGCGATGACTGTCTTCACGATTTTTGTTTTACCTTTGGACTTATCGGCCGCTGGCTGCGATTGGGCATCAGTGCAAGAAGCGACAGCGCTTGCCGCGGTCGCGAAAAACAACAGTTTCCACCAACGATTTTGCATTAGTCCCTCCGCGTCGCCATCATAGTAAGGCGCTTCTTCAGTCTTATCACGATTAGAAGTTTTTTCGCTAATGACCCCCGATAGTAATTATTGTGACTTTCGGCATTTATGTGCTACGGGAAAAACAGAGCGCGAGACATAGGATAAATACGGTGGTTGCAATGGAGTGGCGCTTCAGGTGTGGAACGCGTTGGTCATCATAGCCTCGATTGACAATACTCAGAGATTGCCCTCGTCAGGTTGAAAACTGTCCGTACTCCGCGTAATAACTGTGTTTATCAAACAAAAAAATAAATCGTTGCGATTTGTTGGTGACGGGGATGTAAATGGCAAAAGAGTGTTCCGTATCTTTGGTGAGCTTTTGCAAGATTTCGACATTCTCGTCGGCAAAAGATTTAGTCAGGTAGTCACAGTCGAAATCTTGAGTACAGGTGAAATAATCGGGCTTATATGCTTTGGCCGGATCGATGTGGTTGTTTTTGCCTTAGATGGTGGGAATGGACCATGCTTAGAGTTTCGAGCGGCATCAGCGCGGGCACGATCAATGCACAACCGCACAAACGAGAGCCTTTACACATGCCCGAGCCGCTGCTACAAATTGCGCTGAAATGGAAGAAAACACTCGCCGAGGCGAAAGAGCTTATTGAAGCCAAAGAGTACAAACGCGCTCTCGTTTTGCTCGATGACACGCTTAAATTGGCTGAGATACTGAATGAAGATGACGGTCCAGAAGAGGAGCGAATCGTAGACTTGCGAATTGCGGTCACACTGGAGAGAATCGCATTTGCCTACCACTGTCTGGGGCGTCTGGACGAGGCAGAACCCCTATATAGGCGAGCGATCGAGATTGCGAAACCGAGGCTCTTTGGTACCGATACCGAGAAGCTTAGCACAGCAAACCTGGCCAATTTGTTATGCGAAACTGGGCGTAATGATGAAGCCGAGTCGATGCGCGAGGCAATACTCAAGAAATATTCTCCTACAGCGCAGACGAGCATGAGCTTTCCGCTCATCACATCGGAGAACAAAGTAATGAGTTCTCTCCAAAGTCTTGCGAATTCAGAACCCAATCTCGTAGTACCAATCATGAAAGAAGTTCTTGGTTTAATTGAAACCGTATATGGTGCCGAAAGTAAAGAGGCTGTCAATGCACTCGACCTGATCGGTAAGGCCTCGCAAATGGGCGCTGAGTACCACGAGAGAGCATTGCGAATCAGGCTGAAGCGAGTCGAGAACGAAGAGGATGAAGTTGGCGTTGCGTACGCAATGCGGAGTCTTATTGCAACACATACGGATCGAAAATTATGCGATGCTCTTTTGGCCAAAGCACGTGCCGTAGAGAAGAAAATCGGCGCCGAAAATGTGTTCGACCAGACGATCGGACTTCTGCACTCATTATTAGGAACCAATGTTCCTGTGGAGATGCCCCTGGAAATTGCCGACGAGATTTTCTCAGAATGGTTACAGCAATCGCCTATCGAGCCGCCTTTTGTGGATGTGACACTTACAGACGATCAGAGATACGAACGACTCGTGTCCATACTGGACCAAGCACTTGCTGCCGTGTACAAAATTGAGAAAGAGTCCGAATACCCGCTCAGCACCCTTTGCATGCTGTCGACTGCAAGCAGCGTTCATAAGGAGTTTGGGAATATTGAAAAAGCAAAAGCCCTGCTTGAAGAGGAAATGAGGGTAATAGCCAATCACTGGGGTGATGGACACGTCATGATGGTGGATACCTATGAGGAATACAACGCCCTCTGAGTACCAGGAATCGTCCACGGTTTTTTTGTGGTTGACTGAACCCATCTGCCTGGAAGCCCGAGGCGAGCAACTCTCTCATTCCTAACTTTGGGAGCCCACCGTTTTCGATTCGCGCCCGACGCAAAGTATCTTTTGAAAGGTCAACGTTCATTGATTGCCTCCGATTGGTTGATTGATTCTAAGAACTTTAGACCACCAGGCATCGCAGTTAACCATCTTCTGGGATGACTTTAGCAATGATTGTGAGTCAAGTGGCCGCGTCTAGATTTCACCAAATGTGGAAATCACTAAGGAGGCGCGGTTTGTCGGCGTGCTTGTCAGCAAATCAACTCAATGAGGCGCAACTGGACGATCACCGTGGCTGACCTGCCCATACACGGCGGTCCACCTCGCATGGAGTCGGAGTGCATTAACGCGGAGATTGCACAGACGGCTGTTTTAGTTGCAACGGAATTCTTGTTCCTTGGTATCGCGTCGAAGCTTACGCCGCTTTCACCGGAGAAACCTTGATGTTTGCAGGGGAAATATACGCCGATATGTCACGACCAGTTTTTGGTTTTGATTTTAAGCACGCCTGGAACAGTGCATTATTCTTCCATCGTTTAGGTTCTGTTGAGCACCAGCGATTAGCGGCATAGAATTGCAGATACTTCCGCGCTAGGCCTCCATGAAGTCTAATTACGTACCCAGTCAGTAAGTCGACTTCCTCAATTCTTCCGTTTGAAGGCGCGGGATTGCTCGCTTGTGAAACAACCTCTAAGCGCCTATATCGATCACCCGGAACCAGCCTGATTAGCGGGAAATCTACCTGAAGAGCCAACAGTGACTCACTCAACTTCGGAATTGTTAACTGGGTTGCCTCTAGCAATCGATTAAAGGTGATCGCTTCTTCAATCGGAATCGCATCGTAGACATGAGCGTGTTCTGGTGGAAGTGTAGGCGCATGAATTTCCACTTCTTCGACCTCTGCAGAATTCGCCTGACGTTGAATTTCAAACGCATCCTCCTCTGCGCGCGGATGGGCGAACTGGGGTGTTGCCCGCGAGCGTTTGCGAAAGATCGAAAGGAAGGCAATCGAACTGAACTCCTGAAAGTCCGCGGTCATCTGATCGATAAGTACCATCGATATCTTCTTGATGATCTCGTCAGCGGTCGAGTCTGCGACTCCGGTGGCATCCGCAAGCTCCCCCTTTTGAAAATCAACTCCATTCGTCCGTAGGAACACAGCAACTAGATAGGGCCTTAGTTTCTTCGCATGTTCAAACATAGTTCCTGCTGTGACCCAACAATCTCTGTGGCACTCACCGCACTTCGTCTTTCTAGTTCGGATATCGTGCGATAGAACATTTCCGCACGTACATTGGAACCCATCACCTTGACGATAAAGATCAATTACGTACGCGATGGCATCCGCTTCTGTTTTTACCGTCCGTCTAAATGCGGCTACTAGCCGCTTGATTCGTCGAATACGTCTTTTTTTCAACTTTCTGGATTCTTCTTTTTCCATTTGCGCTTCCTCCGTGCTGGTAAATCCATACTTGTAAAAACGTATTCCGGAGCAAAAAAGTTCAATTGGGTTGGTGGCTGTAAAAAAAACGCCTGCTGTCAGGCTTTCCAGCCACAGTCTGATCTCTCGATTGAAAAGTGCTTTCCGATATCGGTAAACACTTTTCAGTCGAACTATGCCTGAGATCCCCTTGGTCAGCCGTTTGAGCGAGTTCGGTCTGATTCGCGTCGCAGGGAGGTACTTGGCAAATTCATATTTTCTGCGAACTATGTACCGATTAGACAAATCAGCACACCCTTGTATATTTGCGGCATTCAGCAGAATAGTTTGAACAATGGACGGAGAACGCACGACCATCTGTCTAGCCGATTTAGGAAAGTTTCTGATGTTGTGAAATTGAGCCGACGCTTCACAGTCATTTGAATTCCGATTCCAGACAGAGTCAGCTGACCAGAATCGTGATACCTTTGCCAAGGTTTTACGGCGTAACTCAGTTTCGAAAAGAATTTGCCACCACGCCTGGACCCATGTGCGAGCGCTGTACAATACTCACGACACTAATGAGGACGAATCATGCTTGTTATGGTGATTGAACGATTCAAAAATAGAGACGCCGATGCGATTTGGAAGCGTTATCTAGAGCGTGGGCGCATGCTACCGGACGGGGTGTCATATGTGGATAGTTGGGTGGAACCAAATTATGATCGTTGTTTTCAGCTGATGGAATGTGCCGATCTAGAATTGCTTAAGCAATGGTCCGCTCAATGGGAGGATCTTGTTGATTTTGAATTCTTTCCTGTGCTGACTTCGGACGCTGCGTGGGAAAAATTTACGGTCGATATGCCTGTCTGATCAATCGAGAATTGAATTGCTGCGTACGCAGAGTTTGAGGCAGTGCTCGCTGTTTCCACTGCCAATCTGACATCAACCGTAAGCGTAGCAAGTCAGCAGGCACGCTTTTCCTGCGCGACTATCGTATAGAAGAACCGCATATTCGAAAGACGAACCGCTGGATAATTTGAGTGAGCCAGGGCGTGGAGTGGTAGTGGAGTATGCCTCAATGTTTTCTGCACCACCCTTGAGGTAGCTCTCCAGTATTGGCGAGTCGTTGCCTTTAAAGTCTGATGGAATGCGCTCTGCTTTTTCTAGTTGAAGCGCTGAAACAACCTTTTTGAAATCGTCCTCTGTGATGGTGAATTCGGCTACAGCAGCGCGGTTTGTGTCAACCATGTGAGCCGTAGTTATTTTAGTCTCGACTCTGGCATTCTTTAGAATGTTTTCTACATCTGTTTGAAACGACGATACATTGCCTAGATTCCACAATGTAGCGCAGCTGCAAAGCGACAAACAAACAACGCTAGCGCTGAGAGTTGAGATTAGCCAGTTTTTTCGCATGATGGGCAACCTGGTTCTTCCTGAACTATGAAAGCCTATTTTGACACTCTTCAGGGGACCGTGGCCTAAGATCCTTCCATATCACACATCTCACAATTTGTTTAGTGCGGAGACTGCCTCCACGGGCGGTGTGCCACCTAGCTGGCGCGTAATTACTGTCAATGGTTTCGATCGACAGACGCGGAAAGTTAGTGTGGATAATTCATGGTCTTCGGATTTGGACAGACTAAAACCGAGCAGGCAGCTCCCCATCAAAGCATTTTATGATGCGAGTCTGGGTCCCAAGAAAGAGGGGTCTTAGTTCGCTAGAGGTTCTCACAAGTTGATTAAGCGAAGGGCAATCTTCTGATCCGTTATTGCGATGTTGGTGACTAACGCCTTCCACCCGGCGATAGCGTCTCAGGAATCCAACGGAAAAACAGGATTCCCAAAAGAGGATCGGTCACATAGTCTGAAAATTGAATTTCTCGATGCCACTGAAAATGGTGCCCATGGCGCTTCGACACCTGTGCCGGTCGCGAGACTGACCAACATAAGCAAATATAATGTGCGTATCTGGGAAAGTGGGTTTAAGGCGTACTTTAATCTTAAAGTTGAGGTCATCAACAGTAAAGGACGACAGCAGTTGCTACGCCCCGTGCCGCCGGCATTCGTCCCAGACTTCAGTGGTGTACTTGATCTCGCGCCTGGAAAGACCCACTTAAGGCGCTATCCGCTTAACCTGGAACGAGTCAAATTCAAAGAGCTAAGGATTATTTTTGAGTTTCCTCGTGACGGAGATGCGATCGCATGCAAAGTGTGGACAGGCAGATTTGCGACGCCATTCAGGAGTGCGCCTTAATAGTTGCTCTTGGCTTTTTGTAGATTGCGAACAGTTGCATAGACGTTCGCAACTGAACGTCGGTTCATCCAAACGCTGTATAATCGTCCTTTCCCGTCCACTGTGAGAGCGTTATGGAATATAAACTTGTAGCAGAAGCACCAAACGTTGAGAATTACTGCCGCTTGCGAGTGACCGCAGGACTGAGCGCGAAGACAAAAGAAGCCGCCAATGCGGGATTAATCAACACTTATCATGGGGTCAGCGTTCTCCATGGAGAAGAAATCGTAGGTATGGGCCGCATAATTGGAGACGGCGGTTGCTTCTTTCAGGTTGTAGACATCGCCGTTGTCCCAGAGCATCAGGGAAAAGGTGTCGGCAAGCAGATCATGACCGCGTTGATGGACTACCTGAAGGTGAATGCTCCAGAATCCGCTCACGTAACGCTGTTAGCAGATGGCGAAGCACACAAGCTTTACAGCAAATTCGGGTTCGAGTTGTCTGCTCCGGAATCGTTGGGGATGCAGCTCGTTCTTTGATTGAGAGGCCTCGGCGACAGCATTAGTGCGTCGGTGTTTTGCCGTCCATAAAAACAAAAAGTACGGCCGAGACAATCAACTCAAATGCGACGAGATAATTACACTGCATTTGCTGTTAGAGATACACCACCGAGAATCCAGCGAAGACGACCAGAGTGATCACTTCTTGTATCACTTTGAGCTGTGCCGCGGTGAATTGATGGCTTCCGATTCTGTTGGCGGGTACCTGAAAGCAGTACTCCAGGAATGCAATCAGCCACGAAACAATTATGACTGTCCAAAGTGGTGCCGAGCGGAAGCGTAGATGCCCATACCATGAGGCTGTCATGAAGATGTTTGAAATGACAAGAAGTGCAGTTGACAGCGATGCCTGCATAGAATTTCCCTTTCTGACTGAACTTTGGCAAATTAAACGATGGTCGTTCGGATGGTGATACTCAAGTAGCGCCCAATCCCGGAGCTGGTGGGCGAGACACGACGAGCTGCTTTGTCGCAGCAACTCGAATAAGCGGTTTACCTAAAGCCGCCTCGCTATATTCTTGAATTGCGAGCTACGCAAACAGCAAAACCATTAAGCGAACATCCCATGCAGCCGGTGGAAGTTCCGCTGCAAAGGATCGACTTGAATGCCGATGGAGCCACCACTGGCGGTGATGGCGAAGACACCGGTGTAGTCATCGAGCGCCCACCGCAGGATTTGCTTATTCCGCCGAAGAAGAATTGCGCATCGCGAAGAAGCGCATGGATTCCGGTATCGGCTTGAACATCGATGTTCTCAATGCCCAACGAGACCTGACACAAGCAAGCATTAATAGGGCGCGAGCTGTCGTCGACTTCAACGTCGCCCAAGCGCAATTGCTTCGCGATACCGGAGCCATCAACGTCGACGGACTTCTGCACTGGATGAAGATCTAGTAGATCTGTTTCGTAACTGAGTTTCGGCGGTCAGAGCTCTTCGAGTGTGATATCATCAAAAGCTACGGATGACTAATGATGTACGCGGAGTGCAGCCCGAGTAAATCACTCAGCTAATCAGTCGGATCTCATGAATATTCGAAAGTTTTCAATCAAGCTAGTTTCGCTGTCGCTACTTGTTAGCTCGGCTCTAAGCATCTCTGTTGATTCTGCAGAGGCAAAACGTGCTCCAATCCCTCCGGGGCAGAGCTTGTTGATAATGAGCAGAGCCGGTAAGAATCCTGTCCGCTTCAGAGAGCGGCTTGAGAAGCGAGGTCTTACAATAGTCAACGAGATTAAATGCACAAAAGAGTCGTTCTCGATCTATGAAGTGCAGCCGAAGACTGCCACCGTCACTGCAGCCTTGACTCAAGTTATCGCCTCGCAGGATGAAGATCTGGAGGCCGCTGAAATTAAATTCGGCTCTAAGATAAACGCATGTAATCCATCGATAAACGATCCTGAATTCCCTTCACAGACCCATCTGCAGGCTTTGAATTTTAGCGAGATGAGATGTTTGTTGGACGCCATGGGAATCACCCAACAGGTGCAGGCTAGAGTGACGGTTGTTGATACTGGTATCACTCCAATCACAAATGAGATGACCGACATTGTCCAATTTCATTTTGTGGGCGGTGCAAATGGAACTGCAGAACCGGCAGCGGATATCGGCTCCCACGGTACCGCAGTTACTTCTGTATTGGGTGCTCGGACCAACAACAACAACCTGTTCGCTGGGCTGGCATCCCACTCCAATCCTGCGGTGAAGCTCACTTCGCTTCGAGTCGCGGACAATACGGGCGCGATTGATACCTTTGACGCGATTCGCGCGCTTACCTGGTGCATTGATCACCAAGCTGAGCGTGGCGGACCGGGAGTTATCAACTTGAGCATTAACTCCACTGCACTTCCGACATACAATGGCTCGACGATTGTTCAAGGCATTGCAAAGTCACTGAAGAAGAACGACGACCTCATAGTCAATGGCGCTGGTAACTTAGGAATCGAAGATCCGAGCAAAGAGAAATATATTCGGAGAGTTGCCGGTGTTGATGAAACAGACCAGCTCTGGAGCAGCTCCAACTTTGGTCCATTTAGGGCAGCCGCCCCTGCTGTTAACGTTCGTGTCTGGAATACCGCAACATCGGCACCCGCGGTCGCCAGTGGTACCTCGCTTTCGACTCCTTGTTGGTCTGGCGCTGTGGCACTGCTTATTAGTCTGAATCCTAACCTCACGGCTCCAAAGGCCGACAAGCTGCTGTTTAAGGAAGGAAGAGAGACCGCTCAAGGCTACATCATTCCTGATTTGCGAACTGCCATAATCAAAGCTCTAAAGCTAAGACCCTAAGTTTCAGGAAAGTTGGTATCGCCGATAGCACCAAGAATCTAGGTGGCTCTAGGCCACTCGGTCTGTGGCTGAGGCAAAAAATCTCATGCTGCCCACAACTCCGTGAGGACTGGAGGGAAATACCTTCTGTCAACGATTGCCCTGGTCGCACAGCGCATCTATTATGCTTCTGAAGTTTTTCGTCGATCTGGTTTTTCGTGAGCAAGCTCATATTGGCACTAGACTTTGTGGATTTCACTCCCGAAGAGTGATCGCCCGCCGAGTTGTCTTCTTCCCCAGATTTACGGAATCTCCATACATCGAGCCCTTCTCGTAAGCATCGCTGTCTGAATAGCTTGAGCGCCCTTTGAAGGTTCCTAATTTTTTTCCTGCTAGATATCGCTTGTTGGCTTGTTCGAGCTCATTCCTAAGTACGGTCAGAGCACTGCTCCCGGTAGGATTTGAGGTGGGAATAGACTCTTCCTTGACAATTTCGCAAGCCCTTTTGTAAACCCTGTGCGCAGCTCCGAGTCTGAAGCTTCGCCGCTCATGCGGCTCAGTGAACAACCAGTTACTCTCGCATCTGATTGAGTTGATGAGCCAACCGGCGACCTCTATCGTGACGGCAATGTTCTCTTCCGTCCCAACTATAGTCGGATGGTACTCCTTTCTATCATGATAGTAGCCGCGATATTCCGCTCTCATAATCATCTCAGTGTAGTAGAGTGCGCAGGCCGCATTAATGACGTATCTCGTCCATGGGTCGAGCTTGAGGAAGGCACGATACTCGGAGACATCCTGATCGTAAGAGAGTTCTTTGACTGCGGCCATGTCAAGGTTATGTTTTGCCAGCAGCTCCATCGCTAGCTTCATGGCTGCTGCTCTTTCGTGCTCATTTTGATTCCCATCGGCTAACGCGAGCAGCTTTTTAATTCTTTGGGCGATGGTGGTCTCTTTCGATTGTGTTTGCATGGTTCTCGCAGCCACTGAGCCGAACGCTAAAGATCCTAGTCCAGATTCATTACTTTGTGGATAAGGAAAATTTCGAGAACTAGTAGCTATTGCGGCGTTGTGGATAAACTATCGACAATACTATTTTTTAGAGATTTTATTAAACGCTGCTCCGATTAAATTTTATGCACTCGGCAGAATTCCTTTATCTCGCTTGAACACAAGGTCTTCTGCTTGTTTCTTGCTGTAGATATAAACTCGAAAAGTTCATCCCAAAACTGAAATTGCAGTTTCTTAGCTGGTATTCAGCGAGTGGAAGTTGCAGCGAATGAATCCGGAAACTGTCGGGATGAGACGCGCTCGTATTCCTCGGAGAACATAGTTTCAAGGCCTGTTATTCCGTGCAGGTACAGCTTGTCAGTTGTATTCCTCCGAGGGCACGGTTTCGAAGTCCCGTTATTCCGTCTAGAGAAACCTCGTCAGTTGGTTTGTCCGAGGTCGGTTAGGACGCTTTTCCTTGGATGTGCCCAAAAGAACTGACACATTACGTCCGTGGCGGACACGTAATCTATTGGTTTATCGAAGATGAAAGAGGCGCGTCGACCCCCCGGCCATGCATGTTTTCCATCCTTAAGTGTATAGAGACAAACCTCTGTGCCGTTTTTCCCATTGGTATAAAGCTCTTTGACGAGATTGCCCTGCTCTTCGCGTATGGGTGTTGGATCGCATTGGTTGCGCTTCATCCAGTATTCGATTGCTGACGCTACGGGGGCAGCCTTTAACTGGTACGCACCGAGCCATCCAAGACCACCTTCATAACGCACAACATGGTCGTTCTTTCCATGAAACGCTATAACGCTGATTGGTGTATCAGACGTCGATTCCACATCGTACATGCATCCCTCGACTGGCGCGACCGCCGCCACCACATCGGCAAGCTCACTGGCGATACGATAGGTAAGCATACCTCCGTTGGAGAGCCCGGTGACATATACACGATCGCGATCCACACCGAGCTGTTCAACCAGTCTGGAGATCATCAGTCTCACGAATTTCACATCGTCGATGTTATGAACTCGCGCGAGCCCACAGCACTGACCGGCATTCCAGGTTCTCATGAATCCATTCGGATAGGCGACGACAAAGTTATCCTTTTCGGATTGCTTCGACATTACACTGTCCCATTCCGCCGACCGTGCGTCTCCGCCACCGCCGTGCAGCACGACCACTAGCGGAACGCGCTTCTCCTTCGTGTATGGCTTCGGAATGTGAAGCCAATACTTTCTTGTGATACCATCAACGGTGATCGTAGAGCGAGATCGCCCGAACTTGGGTGGCTTCTTTCCATTCAGACCTTGATTCGTGCCGCCGTCGATCGCAACAGGTCTATTGGAGCTCGATTCTTGCGGTTTATCGAATCCATCTAATGACTGCAATCGCGGAGGTCCATTCGGAATTACACCATTGGACTGTGTCAATTCCGGACCTTCTGTTGGCTCCGCTCCAGCCGATCCTTGGGTCACTGTGGCTGCGACCAGACTTGAGCATACAATTAGGGCGACTTCGAGATTCTTACTGAGCATAGGTGTTCATTTTAACAACAACCGCACAGCATACTCCAATTAACGCTAACTCTTCCGACGCACAAACACTTCTGCAACTGTTTGCAAACAGGAAACATCTGGATTGTCCGCTCGGTGTTTATCCCTGCGTCGCCCTACTTAGAATCCACCGCCATGCGGTCTTCGAAATCCGAGAAGATGTAGATGAGAGGGTACCTTGCCACCCTCTCATCTGCACTTTGTCCCTATTCACACTTGCTATTGCGCTTTAGTTGGCTGCGAGGGCAAACTGCAATCCGGGAAACCATTGTTGGAGCTCTGCCACAGGTATTCCTGTGTTCAGGATGTCTCTGACGACTACCGGATCTTGAGCAAGCTCTTCGCACCAGTTGATGGCTACGTCGATGTCGAATCTACCAACCGCTATATCGTTGTTCTTCAATCTGCAGAGTCCTCGGGTCATTCTCAAGTAAGATTCTGTTTCTTCAATACGTTTGAGAACTTCCAACTTCCGGACGACTTCGTTGGTCGACTTATGAGTGGTATGTTCGCCCTGTCCGCTAGTGGTTAGTTTTCTTACGAGGATCTTTCTCGCTGTCAAAATATCGGTCGAGTTAAGCTGCTGTGCTCGCTCGATTGCGACGTCCAGTGCTGCCACAGTCTCTTCGACTTTCGCGAAAACAGATAGCTGTTCCAGTACTTCTAAAATCCCTCTGTACTGCGTTTCGATTTTGTCAAAAAATGCAGTCATGTCGCAGTCCAGATTAGCTGGGGTACTAGGAGTAACACATTTTGACAGCTTCGAGAGAAACTCTGCAGGACACGAGGAGGCACCATTATTAGTACTAGAGACGGTGTGGTTGTCTACGAATCTTACAACCGGTGCTTGTACTTTTGCAGACTCATTAGTGTCAACCGTGGTGATGAAATTACTTCTCATGGTTTCTCCCCCTATTCATCCGCCAATTCGCCTTCGCCGCAATGGGTTTGATTGCTGCAAACCCCCATATATCGCAGTATATGAGCGAAAAGTTACAACGATGTTACGACTTTGTTGCGGGCTAAAATGCCGACTGGTTGATCCCCAAAAGTCCCACTAGGTGGCACGTTGGTTGGTGTTGCTCGAGAATTTAACTGCCTGAGCGCTGCAGGTACGAGTTTGGCGAATCGATTTGTTTCCTGAAGTGCCTACATCGCGATGTTCTCACGAATTCAGACCTGGTAAAAGAGGTTAATATTTTTCCGAGCGTGGCAGCCTTAATCGTGGCTCCAGCGCGTTTTTCGAACCCGACGCGGCATGTACGATCATTCTAGGTGCCGCGTGTCTCGAAATCCCAACGCGGACATGTACGAGCGGCTCGGCACATACGTGCTGGAGAAAATGACGAGAGCTTGCATTTTTACACTGCCGAAAATTCAACTCAGCACTGTATTTCAAACGACGTGAAACACGATTTCCATTGCCGAGTCCGATTTCCGTCACACTGCATCGCTAATCTGCAAATTGACCGACCCCCTTTGCAGAAATTGATCTGTGTGATTAACCAAATGAATTTCTCCTGTCATGGGCTCGAACATCGAGTGAGTGCTTCGTCGATCAATCGCTGATCGCGTGCGCGCAAGTAGTGAAATGGGATCGACGTAACCGCCCGCGGCGCTCCCAAGGTGCCGGCAGGTGCTGACTTGATACGCCTCGTTGAACTTATCGATTCGGCGCGGCGCGTTGCATCACGGCTTGGCCGGGCTTTTCTTTCGACGACTGCGAAATAATTGTGTGAGGAAATTATGCTGAGACTTCGAATTATCAATTTTTTGTTTGCCATGTTGTTGCTATCGATACCAGCTTTGGTGCTTCAACCTCCTGGTGATGAATATTTATACTATAGTGATTTCCCTGCTTACTATTCTTCGGCAAAGCTGATTGCACAGCATCGAAGCGCCGACGTCTATAAGCCGGATCTGGTAAAACAAGAGGCCAAGAAACATTTTTGGATTCCCGACCGAGTGGTATTTGTAGCGGAGCCACCTTATGCGATGCCTTTAGTAATTCCGCTTTCTTTTTTATCGCCGCGAATCGCTCACAATCTCTGCACTTTTGTTGCCATTGCCGCAATAGCCGTTTCGTTACTAATACTTGCTGACGTACTAACTCTTACTAACAGAGGGACACTTCTACTAATGTGTCTCGTCGCTATCTCCGGGCCGTTCGTGGAATGCATTCGACACAACAAACCTACTCCATTTCTGCTGCTTGGATTTTGTCTTTGCCTCTTCTGGCTCAAACGTGCAAATAATTACAACGCCGCGGCGGCAAGTCTACTATGCCTCATCAAGCCGCATGAGTTGTTCTCGTTCTTTGGCTTCTTGTTTGGAGCGCGCAAGTATTCTGTCCTCTGTTTTACCGCTGCTTTTACATCGCTGATCGCATGCTTGTCGATGTCCGTCTTCGGCCTGGATGCCTGGACCAATTACCTTGGAGTGCTCTCCGATGTTAGCCATCACCCTGAGATTGTAGGGATTCAAGTGATGCCAACTCTCAAAGGGCAGCTCTATCGGTTGCACGTAAATGAATCATTTGCGAATCAGATTTCGTTTGTATTTTTCTTCCTGTCTGTATTAGGTTCCTACTTGATAGCACGCCGCTTCAGGGAGGATCGGCGGTATTGGAAAGTCGGTGCTACGATAGGATCGCTATTGGGTTTTATCTTCCTCACTCATGCGCACGGATATGATCTGATCCTGGTTATTCCGGCTGTTGCAGTCATCATCGAACAAGCTCGCATTCACGGAAACCGAAGTTTGCTCCTGGCTGCATGGTCCACTGTAGCGGCTTTCAGTCTGCCACTGTATATCTTGATTCACTATGTCTACATGGTTGCATACGATTCAGTGCTTAACGTCCACTTTGCACTTCTAGCAATGCTCACTGTTGTTGCCGTCCGATACGCTCATCAGCTCGGTGATTTCCAAAAGCCTCGAGTGAACTTGCCGAAACCTCTGCCAGCCTATGCGAGCTATTCGGGTCAGCGGTCATGACCTTTTGCGCATCCGCACATTTATAGTCGAAACTTCAGATTCTGTTGTTGAGATCGACTCCCAGGAGATTAGCTCTGGCGTCACCGCGCGTGATTATGCCAGAGCTTACCATTAGCGAAACGGAGGGGACGACCAAATTGACCGTGACCGTTTTCAAAAACTGCTCTAATTCATTGCCCTGATTTTTCGTTCCGCCTCTTGCATTATTTTTGTGCTCTTCTCTTCGCCTTCGCGTTCGATTTCGGCTTCTCTGTCCTTACTTATGCCGAATCTCCTTTCTCCTGTTTCACGGTTCCTCCAGACTTGACCATGAGTTTCAATTTCACTTTCAAGTTGTTCTTTGGTCTGCTTTCGGATCTTTTCTACATCTTCTTTGGCAAGCCTCATGATTTCGGCCTTTCGTTTTTCCTTTTGGACGTCGGCATCGGAAATTGGCTTAGCGCTTTTGGTCTGTTCTTCATCTTCAGACTTGTTAGCGGCGACGGTGGCCTGGGACGAGTGCTTATCAACTCGCGCGATACCAGCGTTGCAATGCGCGACTATGGTTGGATTTGTACAATTCTGCAGACATGCTTCGTAGTGATACTTCGCCATCGACGCTTTGCCTAATACGAGATTGACGTTGGCGAGGTAGTAGTGCGCTTGCCATGACTTCGGCGACTCGCTTACAGCCTTCTCGAGGAGAGGTCTTGCACTGGCGTACTCTTTTGCGTTGTAGAGCTTGATACCTTCCGCCAGGTCTGTTGATGAAGCGAGGACTGGAAGCGCGATGGTGCAGCAAACTATCAGCATGGATGTGGAATCGATCAATTTTTTCAGCATAGTGAAATCACGAACCTTCAGTGCAGTACTGCTTGTTGGGCAAGTGCTCGAGTGAATTCTTCGTTCAATCTAGCATTCGAAACATCAACTGTCATCACCCGAAAATACTATTTTTTCAAGATGCCCGACTGACTTATTGTGACACGCATTGAGGAAAAATTCTTTTGGTGACCTCTCAGTCATAGGGTAGAATAGGACCGGAGGTTGCCAACACATGCTGAGGAGGCGGCCATGGAACAAAACAGAACCTACGATGACACGCACACAGTTTCCCGGCGTGCTGTTCTAAAAGTGATTGCGAGTGCGCCTATCACTTTGGCTTTTGGATTAACCGCGTCACCTTTTATGCGTTTCTTCAAGCCAACCATGAAACCGTTCGAGGTATTTCAAGCAGCGGATTTGCCCGTACCCAGTCAGCCATTTGAGTTTTTCATATCAGACTTTCCTGAAGTCTGGACCTGCATACCATTCAACTTCAAACTTTCCTATGTAGAGTTCAATCCTGAAGGACGAGTGCAGCGCGACATACCAAGCTTCATCGTCCGGCTGCCCGACAGGTTCGTCGGTTATAGTCGTCGCTGTCCGTACTATAAATGTGTGGGATTATTGGAGTTCCTCAAAGATCGAGGGCAAGTAAACTGCGGGTGCGCGCCTGGGGACCGCTGCTGTTGTGTCCGAGATGTGCCGTACAATCCCGTGCTTTATTGTCCTCGTCACAGAAGTGTCTTTGACCTCGCGGACAACTGTCGAGCCGTACATGGACCGACGGAAAGGCGCCCAAGAGAATTGGAGCTGCGGATTGCAGGAGATGTAATCTCCGTGACCGGTCTCAACGAACGATCGCAAACATCCAGCATTGTGTGATCGATTGCACAAATCACTTTGCGAATTTCGAGCAGCCGGACTTGAATGTAATGTCAATTCCAGTCCTCTATTCAGAACCATACTGTCTTCAACAGATAAGTTAAGATGCAAGTAAGCCGACTTCCAAATTTTGATCAGCATGTTTACTATCGGAGGATTCTCCATGGCTTTGAACAAGAAAGAGAAACTCTTTGTGTTTAACTCGAAGCGCAGACCCGACTTCGCGCCACCAGACGAACCGAATGAGACCTTATCGATGATTCGTTCTATATCCGGCGAGCGCGCCAGCGCCGGATTGGTCAAGCTGGAAGATGGCAGCATTGTTCGCATCATGAAGCTCAATGGATTCAGCCTCGCGTTTGGCGATCAGATCCACCGGGTGTGTGCCGCTTTCGAAAGCGCAATTCAATGTCTGGGCAAGAATTCACGGATGCAATTCCTGGTGATTAACAAGCCGGTGGACGTTGAGCGGAATATGGATGCCTACGCCAAGTTGTGTGTCGACGACTCGCCCTATCTCTCATGGTATGCGGACTACACTCGTAAGTGGTTCGCTCGCGTTTGCGAAGTAGTGATGGTGCCTAATCGAGAGTTCTATGTAATTCTGGTGGCAGAGTCCAGCAAGAGACAGCCACGCGGAGAGTCACTCCAACAGCAGATATCCACACTCAGTCGGCTGACAAACAGAGTGACCGCCATCTTCGAGAAAGAGTGCTTGCAACCGCAATTGCTCTCGAAGGCCGAAGTCCGAAGATTGCTGTACTCCTGTATGCGACCTTCGTACGCATCCGGTTTGAGAGAAGAGAGCGTCGAGGTGCTCAACAAGTCAACTCTCCCAAGCGTTCGAATGGTCGAGGAAGATGGGCGTATGGCAATGGACTCGGTATTGGTCTCCAACCAAGTTGTCTCTGACTTACCAGATCAAGTCAAACCTGGTTGGCTTATGAGCCTCGTCACGTTTCCATTTCCGTCGTCTTTAAGTATTCACGTTCGCGTTGCAGATGAGAAAAAAGTTCTGCAAGATGCTAGCAGTTATCCTGCGGAGCTAAAGCGAAAAATCAATCGATTGTCGACGCAAAGCAAACGTCTTATTGAACTCAGTATCTACTTCTCTACCTATGGAGACTTAAGGGAAAAACCAGAGCCGATTTTTAGCGGGCAGATTGATGCGGCACGCGCACTATTCTCCAAGCACAATGCTCTGCTTACCCCCGACTTTGACCAACGAAGCGCCTGGTTGTCTGGGCTGCCGTTAGGTATTGATAGTGGTGGCATTGCCCATTGCCTGCCCGTAGAACAGTCGGGCGTGTTTTGTCCGCTCGTGACAGGTTCTTGCGGGGACCTGAGCGGATGGCCGATGGGGTTCGCAGTTTATTCTCGAGAACCAGTTTTTCTGAATGCAACTAACAAGCTCAGTATCTATGCGCTCGCCTCGAAGAAAGCAGATCTAAGCTTCTTTGAATCGCTTATAACCTTGCGTATGCTCTCAACGAACCTTCGTGTTCTAGGATTCGATGACGAGAAAGGCACTAGCTCGGCCCGGCTAGCGGAGCTGATAGAGACACTAGGACCTAACATAGCATCGCGGGTTCGAATGAACGAGTCTGGATCGTTTGTCGCAGAGGACACGCTGTTTGCGGAGACGGCGTTGACGTTGCTCGAGATAGGCAAAGATCTGGGGACTGCAGCCACAGAGAAGTGTAAGCAATTCATCATTGATTGGGTGAAGAAATACGAATCCGGACCACGAAAATTTGCTTTTCTACTTGGCGATTTGAACGCTTTCCAGGGCAACACAGAGCTGTTGGAATTCATATATCAGCTAGTTGAGAAGAAAAAGCTAGTTGTAATCGCGGGCAATACAGTCGCTCAACTGGATAGCCTCAAGCGCCAGAGCGCTATCGCAAATCAATATTCTGAGGTAAAACTTGCTCTACCCCTAGCAGCTCATGAGCACTCATTGGCCACGAAGACATTGTCGCTAAAGAGCTTCGGTAGTGCGATTCCCACGATAAAGAAGAGGTCTGAAAGGCAGGTCCCGTGTTTTCTGAGAACTCAGGACAATCACGGGCTCATGTGGCTGATACCCAGTCCAATGGATTACTGGCTTTGCGCGAATCATTCAAGGTCGAACAAAGAGCAAATTAAGCGAATGAAAAGCGAGGTTGGAACGAGGAATCCAAAGTTATCTAAGACTGATGTAGCCAGGCAAACCATGTACTACCTGGGTCTGAATGATAAAAACAGCTGATGCATGCAGACATCACGTCAGAAGTTGAGTTCACTCACTACAGGCATTGCGGTAGTTTTAAACAAAACCGATTTCGATAACTGATTGCGCGTCAACCTGCCGGAGCAAGTGATGCATGGAATGGCCTGTTTTGGTAGTCAAGTGCGCGTAGGCAAAAGGGACATTAGCGAGGCTTCTCAAAAGAAGCAAAAAATGATCGAATTTGATGAGCCTCACTTCTAATTGATGTCAATGAGTAGCGAGGCTTCTCAATTTAACTCAATTCTCGGGAAAAAGTAGTAGCCAGGCTAATCATTGCACCAGGCGGCATAATCGCTTCAGGTTCGATGAAGTGAGGGATGAAACAGGCGGTATTGCCAGTAATGGCATTTTTGTCTGCCCGAATTCCCATGCCTGCTGGTTGCCCGTCGATGACCCAACTGCCGATGACGCAGTGGTAGTCACCGAATGACGGCAACGGCTGGTACTCCTGTAGAATGAAGCCTTCTGATCCGTACGGTCCATCGCGATTGACAGAGAGGTCATCACAACCAGGTATCACAATAGAAACGTTGGCGCCTTCTCTTCCGAAGATGGGCTTTCTCACGTGAGCTCCGGTCCTCAGTGTTTTCGCCAGCTTGTCTCGATTATCGTAGGAAGTGGCGAGAAGATTGGCATGGTTCGGCGCGATTTCCCACATGATTGGAAGAATAGCTTTGTTAGACAAAATCGCTTTCCACACCGGTTCGAGTACGTTCAATTGCTTGTTCTCAATCAGTGGAGGAAAGATGCGAGCTCCTGTTTTTTGATAAACGGACTCGTCTTCCTGCATCAGGAATTCCCATGGATAGAGCTTGAACAGGTGACGGATCACCCGATCCTTCATGTCGACCAGATTGCCTTTTAGGTCGAAACCAAGCTGGGATACATAAAGGAAATCCGTTGAAATACCTGCCATGGCTGCGCACGATTCGAGGTATCTAACGGTTTCTTCGTCTTCCGGGCAGTCGGCCAATGCGCTGAGGTGCAGTAGTTTTACATCCTTCATATTTTTGAATGCATCTATCAACCTTTCATGAATCGAGTTGAACTGATCCGATCCTTCAGGAAGAGCACCAGACTTTACGTTGTCGTCGTACCAACACCATTGAAGAACGGCTGCCTCATATAAAGATGTAGGTGTGTCGAAGTTTAGCTCCAGCAGTTTTACCTCGCCATCGCTGTAAGCAAAGTCGAATCGTCCATAGAGGGAACGGTCGTGACGTGCCCAGGATGTTTTTATCGCTTCTCGATATGGCTTCGGAATTCGAAGCTGGTCGAACAGCTCATCCGATCGGTTGCTGGTGCAAACGTGATTTACGCACTTGAGAGCAAGCTCGACCAGATCTTCCGTTGCAGCTTCGATAAACCCTTCTACTTCCAGCATAGTGACTGATGCGCAAAATGGTTTTTCCGACGCTTCGATCCAGTACGGCGGATCATCCAGCAAAGAGGACAGATAGCCTAGTTCGTTAGCCTGAGCGCGCCAATTTGGCCTCGGGCTAAAGTTCTGAAATTTCATGTTTCACCCAATCTTCCGCAGTTCACCTGGAACGCAGATCAGGGATCTGCGTCCAGGCTACTCAAACCTAATTTGCTTACTAATGCTCAGCCTGTAGAGTTGCTGCCTTCCGAGCTTTATATTCATAGGGGCCGCCGAGCATAAAGGCCAAGCTGCCGAGCTAAAGTCCAAGCTGCCGAGAGCTAAAGGTCAAGCCGCCGAGCGCTAAAGACCTAGCCGCCGAAGCTGCTAAAGTGACCGCCGCCAAAGCCGCCGAAGAATCCTCTCGATATGGTGGATGTATGTGCCGGTGCCGAGTAGGATGAAACCTTAGTTGCACTACTGGCGAATCTGGACGGGGCCGGGGTTGCCGACGAGCCAGATCCGAAGTTCCAGAAGTGAAAGCCGCCGGAAGAGTGGTAGGTCGTCGGCGTAGCGGTACTAGCAGTGGTGCGCCCTTCCTTTTTCTCTTCGGTCGCCTTCTGTGGTTGCAGCCAGTTATATGTGAGTATTCCGGCACCAGCGATGGTGGCCAAGCTGGCTACCACGATAAAAGGAGAGGCTTTCTTCTCTCTTGTTTGATAAGACTTCGTGGTGCTCCACTCGGTTCTGTTGTATGACATCAGTTAAATCACCTGCCTGGGTAGATGTCGTTCGGGAATTTCAATCTTTCCATTCTGCAATAACTTCTTGGCAACGGTCTTGGTTTTAACATTCTTGTAATTTGTTGGACCAAATTTGAAGAGATCCTGTAGAAGTCGAATTATGCGATCAGCGAAGATACAGTCCAGCACTCGCAGAAGAGGGTGCGAAACAGATGCTAATCGCCGAGCGGATTGCTGATACCAGCACAACGGTTAGTCCGCGCGGAGTTGAG
Source organism: Candidatus Obscuribacterales bacterium (assembly GCA_019746975.1). GTDB lineage: Bacteria > Cyanobacteriota > Vampirovibrionia > Obscuribacterales > Obscuribacteraceae > JADYXR01. Next base: position 14,947 of record JAIERK010000010.1, on the reverse strand, counting down.
GATGTAGCCGTTGTCTTTCCAGCTCAGATTCAACGATGGTGCTAGGTATCGACTTCTTCGGTTGCGGCGGTTTTGTTTGCTTTCTCAATCAGCTCGCGTGCTTCGTCTATAAAGTTTGACTTCTCCAAAATGTAGGCGCGGATACGCAAAGACTCGCAGTAAAAGTGTTTGTCATCGAGAGCTTCGGTCTCGATGATTTCGATTGCTCGTTTACTTAGATCTAGCGCCTTATTTGGTTCTACTTCCGCGCTTAGTTCTGCCAGGTTGATCATCGCTACTCCAGTTGCAAAACTTTCCGCGCCGTTCACTCTAATTCTAAGTTCTAACCAGCGCTCCAAAAGTTTTCTTGCTCGATCAAACTGGCCGCTCATCCTGCAATAATCCGAATACGATACCAGGCAGTCGTCGAGGACATGAGGCGAGGCCCCGCGTGCCTCTTCTGCGCGAGCTGTTGCTTGTAAGTAGAGTTCTTCTGCGCGCATATCTTTCTTCTGTGCATGCGCGTCAGCGAGAAATCTTAGCGAGATAGGAATTACATCTCTGCTCGCTGGACCAATATACTCAGAGTAGTCCGAATAAAGTCCTACGATGCGAACCGCCTCATCCAGCCGATCTTGCGAAAGATAGATATCCATTAACAGAGAAAAGCACCTGACGAATGGCTCTGCTCCGTCAGGGAGAATCTGTTTCGCCTCGGTCAGCGTTTCCATGGCAAGACTTTCCGATTCTTCCTTCTTGTCTAGTGCATTAAGAATGTAAGCCATCTGTGAATTTGCGCGCAGCTTGTCGGTGTGGCAAGTGATCGATGCCTGCGAGAGGTTATTGTATGCCTTTTCTGCCTGCCCGGATTCGAATTCGAGCTGGGTCAGATCTTCTATGCATCTGTAATGAACGTGTGCATCCGTTGACTTAGAAATTCTCAGAGCTTCCAACGACTGTTCTTCCGCTTCGGTAAATTTTCCAATTTTCTTGAAGAAATCTGCTTTCTGTCTCTTAAGGTGGATGAGCTGTTCTACAGAGGCAATGGATTCATCGATGTTCGAAACAGTCTGCTCTGTAAGCGCAACAATCTCCTGCTGTTCGTTTTCTCTGCGAATGTTAGCCAGAACAAGCATTGAGTTGACTATCATGAATATGTTGTAAGAGGCCGTAATCTTGTCACTATCCACGGTGTCTGTCAGCGCTTCTCTAAGCAGCAGTGCTGCTTGCTCTGTCTCGCCATTTTGCATGAGAAGATCCGCCAGCGTCACCTTGCAGTTGATCACTTGGCTATGATGGTTGTCCAAACTATTTTGCAAAGTTTGAAACGCTTCTTGTATGAGCTTTTGCTTCTGTTCTCTCAAATCAAGACCAGCCGGTTGGAAGAATGGGAGTATGTTGGCGCGAAGCAGTTGGTACTGGGCATAGGTCGGATGTGCTGAACCGAAATTCTTTTCGACAATCTGCTCCAGTTGTTGCATGAGCACTTCGCACGGAGGAAGACTCTTTGTGAACAACGTCAATCGTGCCGACATGGCAAGATGTGTAATCAATGCTGGGTGCGTATCTCCTAGAACTCGGGAATAGAGTTCCAACCCCTTCTTACAGCATCTTGTCGCGTGACCGAGGTCGGTCATCGTGAGGGCAATCTTGGTTGCGACGCTGTAGGCAGCTGCGAGGTAACAGTGATCGCCGAGAGTTTGTCCCAATTCCATCGCTTCCAGCGCCAACGTCTTTGCTTGAAGCGGATTGAGCATCATTGTTTTTGCCCGTATCAAAAGCTCTCTGACAGCGGCAACCGTCGAAGCCGTTTTTTCGCAGATTGATCCGTCTTGCTGCCAGTCATGAGCGAATATTGCGATTCCGGTCGCTTCGTCTAAATTTATGCGATTGCTTTCCTGGATGCATTTCTTTGAAGCTATGCTGAAGCTGTCGATGGCGCTGTTAGCTTTTTCAATCTCTCCCGTTCCGAGATAGGATGCGGCGAGCTTGAACCAAAATTCGGCAGCGCAAAACTCGTGTTCGTGTCCGAGTAGTTGCAGGGCGTGCTTTAGATCTCGCTTTGCCTGGTCGTAATACTCCTGTTCGACATATAGGTTGGCGCGCAGGTAAAGAGCAAACAGATACTCCAGCGAAACACTGGTATCCGATGCTGTTAGCGATAACACTTCACGCAGTATCGTGTCTGCGTCGTGGAACTTCGCCCTGAAGATATAGACGAGAGCCAGGTTGGATAGGCATCTGGCGAGCTCAACGGAGCTAAGGTCTTCGTTGCGCGCGCGCCGCACGCTTTCGACGAAAGTCTGCTCCGCCTCGATGAATTGGCAGTTTTTGTAGAGCTCGATGCCCTCTTTCGTGCAGGTGCCGGCTGTTCTCAATCAGGTGATCTCACCTCGAAGAATGAGTGACTGGTGTTCCCCTAGTTGTACCCTTTCGGTGTCATGAATGAGCGATTGTTGGATGTTTAAAAACAATAATTGCGGTTTTGCCAGTTGCCTCAGCCGTCTACCGTAAAACACCGTCGAGTAACATCCTTTTCCAGAGTGCGCCGCCGAGTGCGTAAGAGGCTTCTGCTACCTGAACATGAAGTTGAAATGGTCCAGTCTTCTCGAATTGCAGCACATGTTCGGAATAAAACCTGGTTCGCTGCTTAGTCTTGATATTTTCGATCGTGGCTTCGACTAGGATGTCCTGTTCTACCATCGTCGCTGTCAGATTTGTCACCGTATTCTTCAAGAGTCGACTGCTGAACATACACTCGCCGCTGTTGCTCTTCCACTGTGGACCTCTGAGCTCGTTCATCTCCAGGAATACGGCGTTGGCTTCTCCTTTGAAGATGTCGGCTTCGCTAGGTTCGACCTGAAAACGCACTACTGGCGGTGCCATAGTCACTTGATCGCGCAAAGCGAAGAATCGAAACATGGCATCTCCGACTTTACCAACCTGGAAAAATCGCTTATCGGCCTGGGCTTCCGTGGGAAGAGTGCTCCAATATGATTCCGTGCAGTCGGTTTGTACAACCTTTACCTGTCCTCTCCATTCTCCTCGCAAGGTAACAGGAAAGCTCTTGAGTTTGGCAGCAACTTTGTTTGGCGCTAGCTTCCGCTCGATCAATCTCGGATCGAGCATTTCAGCAGTTGCTTCAAGTTCTTTTGGAGCCGACGTTTCACCCTGCGATCCGAAGATTTGTTCGATGCGACCTTTTAGGAGCTGCCCTGCGCGGGCTGGTTGTGCACTCCACAATACCAGTGTGGAGATGAGAAACAGAGCGGAGACTTTGTTGATTGATCCAGTCATTACAAGCCTCATGGTAGTTGGACTTATCATACTTGCGAAAGATCAGTTGGGAGTAACCGCATCGTAGTTACCCCACCTGAGTCGAGACAGGCACGTCCCCAAACCTTATAGTGAGTTAATCGAACGCGGTGCAACCGTTTTTCAACACATAATCCTTACCTGAGAGGTCACGTCTGTGAGCACTTTAGATGATACCTGTTTGGCTGACATCGTTCCGCAATCAGCCAGATGTTCTCCTATCACTATGGGGCTTTTGTGGATAACCATGGTTACGAGCTTCCCCGGTGTTCTCGTGGGCTTCACGTGGTTCAAACAGGGGTTGTCTCTGACACAGGTGATTGTTTGCACAATCATAGGTTGCCTCTTGATGCTGTTGTATGCGCTTCCGGCTGCGCATATCGGCTCCGTGAGCGGACAGAGCTATTGCTCGCTTGTCAAAGGTGTGTTCGGTACCGGCGGCAACAAAATCGTCACGTTCAATCTTATATGGATGTTCATCGCCTGGTACGGGCTCTGTTCGTTGTTCATGGCAGAAGGGTTGGAAGGGTTGTTTCGTTTGCCTGTTCCGATACTTGTGCTTGCGCCGATCTTTGCTGTGGTGATGGCGTTCAATAATTTTTGGGGCTTCAAAGGAGTCGCCAATTTCGCGCGATTTTTCGCAGCACCGCTTCTTATCGTCTGGGTTTTGTACACCTTCAGTAAAACAATCTCGACGATTCAGCCCACGGTTCTGACGGAGACTGGATCGGCTAGCTTCCCGGCTGCGCTCACGCTGGTCACCAACTTTGTTATCGGATTCTGTGTCTGGGGCAACGAAGCTGATTACTGGCGTTATGGCAAGGCGAAGCTCAGCAACTCGGCCGTTCCAATTTCAACCGCATTGATGCTTGGTATGTTCATATTTCCTGTGACTGGCTGGCTGGTCGCTAGAATGACTGGAATCACTGAGACGGCGGCGGCGACGGCATTTATGAATAATTACTCCTTCGGAGGAATAGCAATTCTTGGTGCCATTGTTTTGGCCGCCTCCTACTTTGCCGCCAACGATTGCAATCTTTTCGGGTCCAGCAGTGCGCTTGCGCAATTGGTCACGATGCCTCACAAATCTGCTGTCACGATTCTCACCATATGCGGTGCAATCGTCGCGGCGATTTTGTCGGGTTGTGGTTGTGCTCAATCGCTGGAAAAGGTTGCTTCGCTCAACTGCGTGATTATGGCGATGCCTACTGTCATTCTCGTGGCGGAATACTTCCTCGTTCGCAAATTGTTTGGCATCAAAACCGATTTCAGTCATGTGGCAAAGGACTCGGACTTACCTGGCTTCCGCATCCCGGCTGTTGTGGCCCTTGCGGTCGGATGTTCCGTCGGCATATTTACTGCCGGTGTTATTCCCGGGCTCGAATCCTTACATGTCGGCATCTGCTCTTTTCAGGGCTGGGTGGCAGGATTGGCAGTGTATATTCCACTTCGTTGGCTAGAACACAGACAAGACGTGCTTGACAATGTTATTCTCGGTGAAGCCAGTCGCGCAATGCAGCCGCAGCTGGCCATGCAGGTGGAGCCTATTTCAGGTGACTGAAGATTCTATAAATCGCGGAGCTCGCTGAGGGGCCTCGTTGGGGATGGGGAAAGTTCGAAGAGTTGTCATTTTGATTCACCTTAAATTCACGGTGCGCTATGTATATTCACGAATGTCATTTTCTGACAGCGTTTTAGAACGATGCAGCCCATCCAACTCTCGTTCAATCAAGGGGGCACTATGAATCAAAGCGGCAATAACGAACACATTCTGCAGAGTCCCGGGGCTGACAAGTTGGCTGAGCAGTTGACCAAGCGGTTCCTAGCTGCCGCGCAGGACATGGAGCGCTTCAAGAAGGAGCAGGAGCTTTCACCCGGGGATGCAGAGATCAGCTTCTACAAAACCAATCCGGACGGCAGCGTCGTGACGATGGATGCGGAGGGGCGAACCACTGCACTCAGCGAGCGGGGCGGCAGGCAAGTCTATCAGTTCGTATATAGGAATAAGCAATCGAAGGAGCCTGATTCGATCAAGCTGACTGATGGCACTACTTTGACAAAGAGGGTTGAAATCAGCGAATGCGGACAGCAGTCCTCGGTCATCTGGACGATGAATCCCAACGATCAAACCAAGGACTTCACGGATTTTCCGAACAGTGCGCTCACGATCAACAAAGATGGTTCGTTCAAGATCAAGTATAGGTGTATGATCGCTTCTGCGATTAAAAGGGATGAGGTCGTCCGCGAGATTTCGTTTACCGTGCGCGGAAAAAGGGTAGCTGAATTCGAAAAGGTTGCCTATGCGCGCGTCGGACCGAAGAATGCGTTCACGGTAAGAGAAGGTTTAGTGAAGCGTGTGAGCGGCTAGTTTTTACCGCCGTCGCCTTGTTTTATTGCTTGTGCCAGGAAGTTGGCTGCAATTGCCTGTCTGAGACTGACTTCGATGCCTGGTGCGCGATCGGGTAGCGCGGTGTTGAACGCCAGCTCTGAGTTATTGTCAAAGTGTCCGACAAGATGCATCACACGACCAGTCCCATACTCGAACGTCAGTGCCAGGATTCCGAGACGCGATGGATCCTCCGAAAGCAAACGGCTGCGCACCAGTACTTTCACCTTATCCGGCTTTAGCACTTTCACGAGCTGGCTTTTCTTCACGAGTTGCCAGTGTCCGATAGGCGGTATGCCTGCAAAAAGATCAGGATCTTCTGCCACCACGACCGCGTCCACAATTCTCGCTTCGGCATCAGAGGTGTACCAGCCTTCGTTCCAGGCGACGAAACCAGGGAAGGTGCGCTCGACAACATTTTGAAGCGCCCAGTCGGTGGTGAGAAGAAATCCACCCATTGCGACAAATCGTCTTAACGACATCATCGCCTCGGCAGGCAGGTGTCCTTCGCAGTTGATGACGATCACTTTTACTTTGTCTAGATTTAGTTCGGCAAATCGTTTGGCCGATATCTGGGTGTAGGGTAGACCGAACGTTCTCAACGCGTGTGCGGCGTCATCCCATTCGCCTTTCACTTCGACAATTTGTTCTTTCGTGACGCTGAGGCCTGGATGGGTTTCGTTAAGCCAGGCTCGGAATGCTTTTGGATTTGCCGAGATCACTTTGGGTTTTGCTAGCATTGGAGCTTGAGAAAGCAGCCGAAACGCCTTTTGGTCGAGACCTGCAGTCTCTGGTCCGGAGTTCCTTTGCCAGGTACTGATGCCAGCTTCCAGCGGGGCCTTTGCACCGCGTGGTCGACCATCGGATCCAAGTTCGATCCCGCCTTCATCGGTGACGTCCTTGATGGGACCGCCTTCAGGTGGGACAAATTCTTGGCTCGATTCGCCTTCTCTGGAAGAATCTGATTGCGATCCGGTCGCTCTCGACTTCGCTGGTGGAGACTCTGCTTCTCGAGAAGTCTGTTGTCGGCTCTCAGCTCTTTCTCTCGGCAGGTTAAACTCGGTGACGCCTTCATCTACCCAATCGTTGTCGGCAGCTCCGGACGGATACGAAACCAGAAAATTCAGGGTGACAAAAATCCCTGAAATTAGGTTCAAGTGCAAACGTCTGGTTGCCATCAAAAAACTCTTGGTCTCACAGCGTTCAATCTATCCTGAGACGGATATTGTACGCAATAGTTTCCAAGCGCTGGGGCGGTTCAAAAAGCAAATCTTCTTACTAAGCTGGTGAGCGATCAAGCACGCTTGCGCAATCGGCGAACTGCGGGCTTGTCAATATCGTTGATCGATCGTCTGAGTCCAGCCAAAGCCTGGAGATTGGGTAGGATAACCTCCTTCATCTCTTCGAGCTCGTAAACTCCAATTTCGCGCCTGTCGTAACGACGGCAAACGTCTTCCCAGAGCTCGAAAAGCCGCTTCGGGTCACAGGTCTCGCGGGCCCGTTTTTGAAACTCTAGTAGGTCAAACGCTTCGATGATCGTGGCCTCCAAATGCCTATACATAGAGCATGCAAAGAATTTCGAGTTATGTCAAGTTAGACAACAGGGTAATTGTCAGTACAACCACAAGTAGTACCACACTAAAACGCAGATGGATATTGCCTTATAGGTTTTGGATATGGAATCGAAAAATTTTTTCCCGGAATCGATATTTCATCTGGTGGCTCGGTTATATGATTAGTACCGTCTGCTTTGTCCAACGATAATTGCATGAATACCGATCTCTACACAGTCCTTTTGCTTCTAAGTTGCGTAGGTTTGTTCCTCGCGATAGTTGTTGGCCGACTGCAGTTTGCGTTCGATGACGATTTGCACAAGGAAGTTGCTGATAAGCTTGAGGCTGTAAAGGGATTGGAAGAGGATTACCGGCAGCAAAGCGAAGTAAGAGAAAGACTCGGTGCTGTTGGTCGAAGTGAGATCCTTCCGATGATAAGCCGGAGCCAACTCTCTTCGCCGACGGACGGAGAGCTGACTCCAGGTCGACTATTTCGCAGGGCGCTGGCTATTTATGAAGCGATCGAGCATGTAGACGATCCTGACACCAGCGACCGGACGTACCAGCGAACGGTCCAGGAGTTTGGCCTCGACGGACCATCAGAACTGCACCGCGCCGACCTGAGAAGTATGCTGCGGTTGGCTCGTGTCTCGATCCACGCCTGTACGCAGGGAGAATCAATCGAGCGCTACAAGGCGCGCGTCGTCTCCTTGATCGATAACGGTAGTCTCGCGCTTTCCGAGGCAGGCAAACTGCGGCTTCGCGAAGTACTGATTCTTTTGGACCGTGATGAGATGCAGGCGCTCACCGACGATTATCGCGAATACATCCCGGTCGTCGAGGAGCTTCTGCTCAGCGGGTCGGAGCATAATCTAAACGCGGATAGAAATTGATTTGGCGATCGGCTAAAGGATGTTTTGAGTTCTGCGGAGTTGAAAAACTGGTGTCGAGTGTAATGCTTTAAGTGAGCCAGTCTATATATCGTAAACCGATCGTTAGTCGAAAATTGCTACGGCTCAATGAAATCGAGACTTTGTTGTCGCGTACGCTTCCATTTGCGCATCTGGCGATTGATTGCTTCTCTGCCTAGGCTATTTGGATTGGAGTTTTCCCCTGGCAGCCATTCCATGATGAGCTTGGGCTTGTTGACGATGTCGTCTAGATCTTCCTTGCTGGCATCCGCGGTGGGTGAGTCGATAAATTTACGATCGGGAAGAGCCGAGAAACCTTTTCGGGCACCCTCGCTAACGTTTGGACAGTTGAAGCCAACAAGATACTTGAGCGTTTTCGATCTCGCTGCAGCCGCGACGACTTTGTCCGTTGCTGCATCGCCATCGATGTTGAGTGTCTGGAGAGCGGGGGCATTCTCTATGAGATAAATCAAGTCAGTCTCCGTGATCTTTGCATTGGCGGCTGGGTTGAGATACCAGAGGTGAGGCAGCTTCGTAAGTTTGGCCAGATCCTTACCCTCGATGTTTGTGTTGGCGATGTTCAAAATTTGAAGGTTTGGCATCTCCTTTGCGAAATTCAGATGATCTTCCCCTACTACGCTGTTGGCTCCCAGAGACAATCTCCCGAGACCTCTGCAGTAGCTAATTTCTCGCAACTCATCAATAGACAGATCACATGCGTTGAGCCATAGACTGTGCAGATGCTTTAGTTCTTTGAGATGTTTCAATGCATCGACTGTGACTTGATTGTTACCGCTCAAGTCCAGGGTCCGAAGATGTTTGAGCGAGCAGATCTCAATTACTCCCTGGCCTGAGACATGCTCCAGATCTGCTGCCTGAAGATGTCTGATAGGAACGTGCTTGAGATAGCTGATTCCTTTGTCTGTCACAACTCCACCGGAGATTCTGATTGCTTGCAGTTTTCTTTTGGCTTGTATCTTTTCAAACAACCACGCGTCGTTGTGACCCTCCAGTCGATCATGAACACCGATCGCTAAATCTTTGAGATCGGAAAGACTTTCTTTGAGAGGGATAGAGTCAGGTTTCGGTATGCACAGGTAAATTACAGCGAGACTCAGCGTAGTGAAGGAGGAGATCAAAGCCACGACCATTAACACCCTGGCTATGTCCTTCTTTGACAAACTTGGGACCGCAGGAACTTCGGCTACTTGATCAGGAATGAGTGGTTGTTTGAGCAATTCTAGTGCTTCCATCGTTGAGTCGATCGAGTCCGAAAATCCCTTCATCGACTGTGTTCTCAATTCCTGATCTTTTTCTAGAACTCTGCTAATCAAGCTGTTCAACAGTTCATCGACTTGGCTGACTCCTGAAGACAGTTGAGGGATTGGTTTTGTCGAATGCATCTGCATGACTTCCAAAGCGGAGTCACCGACAAATGGAGGCGAGCCAGCGAGCATTTCGAATAGAATACATCCCAAAGAGTAGATATCAGATCGGTGATCGAAACCTCGATTTTCGATCTGCTCTGGGCTCATGTAGGCTGGTGTTCCAATCAGTGCATCAGATGGAGTTACATATCGTCCTGTCAATTCTTGATTCATCAGAACTGCAATTCCAAAATCAATAATCTTGACGAGCTGCTGATCATCAGTGTCGACGAGCATTATGTTGCTCGGTTTGAGATCTCTATGCAACACATTTTGTTTGTGCGCATGTGCCATCGCATTGGCAATTTGAGATCCAATTCGCAGTGCCTTGGTCGGTTCAATGACTCCATGCTGTTTTATGTGAGAACTGAGACTGACACCATTGATGAATTCGAGCACCATGAATGGATTGCTTTTGTCGATCCCGAAGTTGAACACTTTGACGAAACCCGGATGCGACAAGGCGGATATTGCTTTGGCTTCTTGATGAAAGCGAACCAGATGTGATTCGTAGAATTGTGTTGATACCAAAACCTTGAGTGCGACCGTCTCCTGGAGAAGCGGATCCCTGGCTCGATATACAATACCCATTCCGCCGCGGCCGAGTTCTGATTCGATTTCATAGCGATCGAATTTCAATAAATTTGTGTCTCTGGCACCGGCGACTAATAGCTCTTCGGCACTATCTTTCTGCGCATCTCTCAACGACGCAGATTGATTCAAAACATCACTTGAATTCGAAGAAGGGTTTTCTTCTGAAGTATTGAACGCCATTCAGCCCATTCGCACCAGCGTGAAAAGCAGCATGCATAATTCATATTCCTCGATTCGACGTGCAGTCAAACCGTCTTCTGAAGCAGACGAAAATTCCCCAAATACCCCGACGGACTGAGTAAACTCAGTCCGCCCCTTTGTCAGAAAGAAATTTCGACGGGTCTGTTATTCGGCGTGCGAGTAAACGTCTGATTGAATAGGCTCATACAAGAGCTCATCAAGGAACTGCTTTACTTTGGGGAAATTGACTCGGAAGGATTCAATACACTTGTTGAAAAAACCATTGCATTTCTTCTTCTGCGGAGTGAGACCACCGTGATGGAGATATTGCAATTCGTCCAGATTGAGCGGCTGAAGCGATTTGAGAGTGTAATATCTTCCCGAATTTGAAGAGGTGATCTTAGTGTAGGACATTCTGATTGTTTTCCCCGTCGCGCCGAATCACTTATGCGTGGTTCGATGTTTAGAGTGTATGTGATAGATGTGACAATTTTGTGGAATCGAATTCAATATCGCAAAGTGATTGTTCGGGTTTTACGAAGAAAACCGAAAACGGTTGCCAATAATGGCTTCCGAGGTTTGATAGTTTGTCGAAAGTTGCTCCCAAAATAGTCACAAATTAGTCGAAATTTGGTCAAACCTTTTTCAAGATCTTTTCAAATCGAGCTTGCCAAGAGTGTTTCACGAAAATTCCACAAACGCTAAATGTGCGGTGAACTATTCGCAGTACTCGCGAAATGATCGTAAATGTGGCTGAATTGTACCCATTCCACAAAAAGGTCACAAATAAAAACTTGGTTGCGATGTAGTACCATCTGTGGTGTTACATCATTTCTCAATGACCGGGAGCGGGTTCGACCATTTTATATCCGACCCCATGCACTGTACTGAGGAGGGATGGTTTACCTTCTTCATCGATCTTCTTGCGCAATCTCTTTATATAGGTGCGAATGGTTTCCGGTGAGGCCTCCGAGTCTGATGTCCAGACGCGATCAAGCAGAGCCTCGGCGCTGAAGACCTGATTGGGATGGCGCATGAAAAACTCGAGTAGAGCGAACTCTTTCGGCAGAAGCGAGACTTCTTCGTCATTGGCCCGACTGACTTTGTAAGTCGCGGTGTCCATCACCAATGGTCCTACCTTCAGCACGGTTCCGCTGAAAGTCGTCGGTCTGCGAAGAAGTGCGCGAATACGAGCTGAAAGCTCCTTCAATTCAAACGGTTTTGTCAAATAATCATCAGCACCGGCATCGAGCCCGGCCGATTTCTCATCGACATGCTTCTTGGCGGTGAGCATAAGGATTGGTGTTGTTCCGCCGCGATTGCGGAAGGCGCTGCACACCTCCACGCCGCTCACACCTGGCAACATCCAGTCCATAATAATGACGTCGAACTGATAAATCGTCAAAAGCGACGTGGCGTCTTCTCCGTTGGGAGCATATTCAATCGTGTGATGCTCGTTCTTCAGCCACGCGATTATCAGATCTGCTATGTCGGGCTCGTCTTCGACTAGTAGTATTTTTGCCATGCCGCCACGGTTAAACCATTTACAAAAGTATGGCTTATTCCTCAAGAAAAGGAGTCTAGCACAACTCGATCATACCCCGTGGGGCAAAAACAGCAGAATTGGATCCCGATGGGAGAACCACCATTGTTCGACCATGTGTTTGATCGTACGCTGTGTATGCGCCAGGATGTTTAAAAGCTATATCACAAGTCCCTGACGCCTAGTGTGCTCTCTCGTTTCTCTGGAATTACATGTCGGATAAGCCAGCTGAAAATGCAAAACCCGCAGGAGATGGTCAGAAGAAAGACCTTCCTCCGGCCGCCCGCGACCTCCTTCTTCGAGACGCGCTACTCGATCAGCAGTTCAAGCAGAAGGCTAGGGAGAATGCGGATATCGTCGATCTTACTGTGGAGTTCTTCCACGCCGGCTTGTACAGTGGAGCCCAGGCTCCTGTGCGCTCTCTTGCACAGTTTTACGATCCTAAATTTGCTAACGACATAACCATCTTGCCGCCTCCCGAGCCGGCCAAGCCCTGGACTACATTATGGGGTGTGCAGCAACTCGGTTCCGGTGCCGGGATGGCTTTGCCATTCATGGCTACCAAAGGTGCCCTAGGAAAGTCTGGGCTGACATTTGCAGGTCGGACAGAAGCGAAAATCCTGGCTGGGTCACGACTGATATCGCCTTCGAATTTAGGACTTGTTGCTGATGGCGCCTTGACCGGCGCAACCTATGATTTCTTTTTGCATCCACTGAGTGAAAAGGAATTGCAAAATCCTTGGGATGCTCGTCTCAGGCACGGCACGACTGGAGCCGCCACATTCGGTACGCTCACCGCCGGTAGTGTCCTTCTTCGCCATTCGACTCGCAGTCTGGCTGCTAGTCTGGCTGAGGCTCCCACACCAATCGGATGGAAAGCGTGGACCGGTGACAGGGCGTCGAAGCTCAGTTATGACTTCGCTATGGGTGCACTTCCTGGCGCTCCTGCTGGACTTGTTAATGCTGAAGTCGGCACCAGGCTTACGAAGAATCGGGCACCGACGGCTGCTGAGCGAACCGAGGCCGTTTTGACGATGACAACCGTCGGTGGAACGCTCAGCATGTTCCACAGAATCCCGGGCTCTGAAGTACCTCTGGCGGATATCGCTCGCGAGTACCGGACCCGCAAGACCGCTACGTCGAATTTGACAGGAATGCTCAGAGCTCGTGAAGTTGCTGCTTTAATGACGTCGCCGGAAGCCACAGGCACGTTGACCGGTGACGGGGCAGTTAAGTTGCCAGGGTCAGGATCCGATCGCGTCGTCAAAGGAAAGAAGCCGACCGAAGGCAAAACGCTGGGTAGCGGCGATGTGGAGGTGACAAAAGAGACCGCAATTCCTGTGCACAGGGACCTCCAGGCCATTCTACAAAGGGGGGCGGACCTCGCATACAATGCATCCGAAGCCAACACCACTCCCAAGCATGTATCGGATTTCTTCGCCTTTGCTCGAGGTGAAGGGAAAGGACTCAGAGACGCACTGCTGGAAGTCGCCGCGGCATACAACGATCCGCGGTTGGAAGCGATCGTGCGCGAAGCTTATCTACCGCCCGAAGGGGTCAAGCATCAATACGTCGACGCTGATGGCAGACCAGTACCGATAAAAATCAAAGGACCAGTGAGTGAGACCAATCCCGGTACCCAGGTTGAGCGCTGGACCCACTTCATGCAGCTTGTGCGCGAGATTCCGCAGGATGTCGAAGGTTACATCCGCTTCCGCCATGACATGTTCAGATGGTTGAGAAACAACCCAGACTTGCATGAATGGGCGAAGCAGTATGCTCAACAGAGCAACTCGAGCAAGCCAGTCGGACCGATTGAGTATTACTTTGCCACTAACGGCTTGAAGCGATTTACCGAAGTACAGGACGGGACACGTCCAGCCCAAGAGGTCAAAGCTGAGGTCAAAACCGGAAGTTCTGCAGCTGCTGTGGCGCCTATCAGAACCGACTTGACCCCAGAGGAAGCGGAAGCCGGGCGACCAGTAACAACCGGAGATGGGAAATTAGGCCCAGGCACGATAGATATGGCCGGCCTTCTGGGTGGCAAGGATGCCGCTACCGGCAAGCAGCTCACAGGCGATAGACCAGTTTCGATAGATCCATTGTCGCCGACCAACAACACTCGCAGACCAATCGACGAGAGGATGTCTGCGTTCGATGTTTCCGGACCGACCAAGAAGCGAATTGAAGCTATGCAGCTGGCGAAATGCGTCGGCGAAATGACTACCGAGCAGTTCGCTAAGTGGTTGGATTATCTGTATGAAAAACCGGCTAATGCAACTTCAGATGGTGCCTCGAATCTGCAGAGCATGTGGATTCCAAATAGAGACATCTTGTTGCATCCAGAGGTTGCGGAAGCATACAAGCAACATCGAGGATTTGGAGAACCGGGCAAAGCAACGGTTCCGTTGGAAGCAATTCGAAGGTTTCTTGCTGATCCACCACCACCGGCAGCTGATGGAAAGCCGGCGCCTCTGCCGGACTGGCTTGACTTCTACGCTCAAGCGCGGCTGGCACAGGCTCGTGACGCGGCCCCTGACGGAGCAAAACCACACGAAACGCTTGACAATGCGTTGCCTCGCTGGTTTGTCGAGCTTCTCAAAGGGCAATATGTCACGGATGTGAAAGTAGCCGGCCAGGCGCCGACCTATTCGGATGCATTGCCTGCGGATCTCGCCGCAGCGATAGAAGCGGCAAGGCAAACCCAGCCGCCACCGAGGAAGCCCGACCGAGAATACAAGCCCCCAGTCAACGATGTCACATTCAGATTGGGTAAACTCGAAGAAGTCTTGAACGTTCAGGATCCAGTCATTCGTCAGCGCTTGCTAGAACTGGGCGCATCTGATCACACCTCCCTCAGAAACATTCTGCAGAAACTAGATCCGTCCAGGTCCGCTCCTGAATATCAGGATCTTCTGAGAATGGTATTGCCAGGTGCGAAGAATATCGGCGAAGTGAAATTGCTTCTTGATGCGATCTTCCACGGCAACAAAGCCGGTAGAGACGGAGCGGGTGGCCCGCTTGCTCAAGCCAATGCCCAATTAGCAATGGCTGCTGCA
>JAIERK010000113.1 GCA_019746975.1 Candidatus Obscuribacterales bacterium | reverse complement strand
GGAGCGTTAACGAGCTGCACGGGCCAACAAGGCAACCACAAGCAAGAATCCGCAGATCTTCAGAAACGCGGATTGGAATTGGCGAAACAGGGAAACAACCAGGAAGCTTACCAGACCTTGTCTCAAGCAATCGCGCTTTCTCCTGGCAGCAAGTCAGCTCTGTACAATTTTGGAATGGTCTGTTTGGCAACAAATAGGTTAGACGAAGCCCGAAGCGCTCTCACCAAGGTACTCGTTATGACCGGAAGCATGGACTTCTTGCATTTGAGCGCCGCCCAGCACGTGCTAGATCATTTCAAGACTTATCCCATGTCATGCTTGAGACGCGCGGGACTAACCCGCTGGGATAAGTCAGCATTACCGATCAGAATCTATGTGGCAAAAGGAAATTTGGTACCGCGCAACTATTCCGACAGAATCCTCGAACCTATCGAAGTGCATGATTTCACACGCACCGTCACAGCCAATGCATCGAATCTCCCGGTATCAACTCGCTTTGACGAAAGCTACGTTAAATGCGTGAAGGACGGAATATCGATCTGGAAGTGGGCAAGCGCTGAATCGCTTTTGTCATTCAAATTCGTTGATGACGCCAATCAAGCTGATGTGCTTATATTTTGGACCGATAGCTTGCACGGATTTGAAGGCTGGACCTACTTTCCACAGGAAAAAAACACCAAATCAGACCCGACGATCATCTTGCTATCTTTGAATTCAAGCCACACCGAGGCGAAAGAGACGTTCGATAAAGCACTCACCGCAACAGCGGCCCACGAGTTCGGCCACGCCCTTGGACTGGAGCATTGTACGACGGCAAATATGCTCATGAGCGGTGCGGTAAATCAGCGGCTGACCACCAACGCTATCAGCGATACTGAAAAGGACACGTTGCGAGCGCTGTACCAACTGCCTGCAGATGTATTGTTGACTGGGGTAGGCAAATAGCCCGCCCTCAGCGCGAGATGTTTCCAAGGTTCGCATCAAAGCACATCAGTTGTCGATATACGAATGCCCGAGTCTAGAGGCGAGACGTCTGCAAGCACTCACAAAACAGATCAATTGTCGATAAACGGGTGCTTGCCTCTAAGCGCAAGACGTTCGCAGAGCATCATAAATTGCAGATGTTGTTGATGATTGGATAAACAGATAGCCCGACGCTCAGCGCGAGACGTCTGCGGAGATCGCATAAAGATTGGCGTCTTCAGCAGCAACATAGACAACATTGCCAACCACTACAGGCTGTCCGCTCATGGAGTATCGCTCGATTTTCACATCAAGAAGCTCTTTACCGGTGGCGCTATCAAGCGCTTTCATGTGGTTGCCGAGATTGGCATAAAGAGCCAGGTCATGCACAATGAATCCGACGATAGGAACGGTAAATTTAGATTGCCAAATCGTCTTACCGCTTTCCTTGTCCAATGCAACAAAACTGCTGGTTCCATTGGCGGCCTCGGTGCTGACAAAAACCTTGTCGCCGATCACAACTGGAGTGCCGACAGCATTCGAATTCAATTTAACGTTCCACAAGTAACTGCCACTTTCTAGATCAAGAGCGCTAAAGTACGAGCTCTTCGTTGCTTCCGGTGTGGCAGTCGCTTTCTTGTCTTTCCCAGTTATCTTACCCGCCAATTTCTCGGCGTTTGATTCTGCCTGCTTACCTTTCAAGTCTTGCTGAGCGATTCCATTTTCGGAAAGAAAACTCCCGAAATAGACCCTGTTATTTTGAATCGCAACCTTGCTCGAGAGCGAACCTGTCCTGACCACTTTACCAACGGACCGAGCATTGAAATCAGCGCAGATAGCATACCCGCCATCATCCGCGATCAGCACATCATCATCATCAAGATAGAGAACGCGCTTGCCTTCATACTTCTGGCGAGGCAAACTCGCGAAGGATGCAATCGATTTGGTTTTTCCATCAACTTTTAAAATCGAGCGATCAGGTTGCTCCAGATAAATCGAGTCACCATCAGCAATGCATGACGAAGATGCGCCTTTGGAAGGGAATTCAGGTCCATTGTCTTGCCATTCAATCTTTCCTGTCTCTTTGTTGACAGCACTGACTGTTTGTTGATTTGTCAGACAGTAGAGCCATTTTCCGATGGAGAGAATTTGCACCTCTTTGTGATTGGTAGATGTTTCAAGCTCCCAGATCTTCTTACCGGTAGACAAAGACATCGCGTAAATTTTTCCCTTGCGCTCCTTCCCCGGCGCCCGATCAGCGAAATTGGAGAGTGATACCAGAAAGACTTTGTCACCATCCACCATTGTCTGCTGCACCGGAAAATCCGACGACCAGATCGGCTTGCCGGTCTTTCTCTCGACGACATGCGCGAAAAGCTCATTGTGCCAGGGATAGCCACTAGCATAAACGATCAAGTCGCCAACAACTTCTGGTGTCGTTGCAAATCCATTTGCAGACCAGACAGATTTCCTTGTTGGCTCGTAGATCCAGAGAAATCGCGAGTCCGTCGGTTTACAGGAGGACAGGCAGGACATGCCGAAGAGAAGAATCGACAATTGAACTAGTAAGTGAAATGATTTGGGTTTAAGCAAAAGAGAGACCGAGAAAATCAAAGGCGTTCTGCCATATTACACTGACTTCGATTCAATGTCTTGAGATCATGACTTTCTCATTGTTTCGAACAGAAAAAGTTTCTGCAGAATAACTATTGTCATGTTAGTAGTTGATTGCGTCAGTTCGGCACAGGTCATAGGATTGCGAGAACTCAGGCGCGGACAAAACGCGGTAGCCGAATGTCAAACAGCCCCTTAGACTATTTCGAAGCGGCATGCAACAATTGCAAATTACCAGTTAGTGAAACTTGAATATGAACAGAGACGAAAATTTCCAGAATGCCTGGTTCGTGGATTACACAAACAATATCTCGGAACGACTTAGTGAGATCAAAACATTTGCGTATCTGGTGTTCGATCAACTGGACACTAACAGCAACGGTGTGATTGAGACTGAAGAACTGCTTGCCGCGCTAGATTCGCCGCAACTCTCCGAGCGAGAGAAATCGTTCATCATGTTCTTGCTAGCCAACCAGGACGCAATCTCCGAAACGGTAAAAGATAGCACCATTCCGAACAGCATCTCTCGAATTGACATCGAAGCATACTTCACGATGATCAAGAGTCTTCTTTAACCCACTAGATCCCGCGATGCGATCACTTTACGAATTTAGATGCTTGCTATCGACTGTTCGGCATCTTGACGTTGTTCTTGCGACACCACTCTTCGGCACTCTTTCTCTTTAGCGCTTTGTACTCTTCCACTTTGCTGAGCAAGCTATTGTTCTTTTGAATCTTGCTCATGTCTCGGCGAGTCATCATGGGCTGAGTGCCTTGGGAAATGCCAAGGTCCCTATCTCTAGGTGTAAACCTGGGTCCGACATTGAATGGATTATTCTGTTGTCCACCTCTGGCTTGCTTATCAATGTTGAATGTACCTTGCGGCTGTTGGCAATTGGCATTGGTCTTGCCCCAATTCTTGATTGAATCTCCAGACGTATCGCTGGAGTGCCACTTCAGAGACTTGTGCTGCTGCGGGCCTGTGTTTGTGCGCATCTCCGACTGTGCGGCGCCGCGATTGCCCGCGGCCCAACTCGGCAATTTGGCATCGCCCGAACCGAAATAATCGGTAGGCACCGCAGGCGATGGAGTCTCTATGTTCTCGTCACTGAGCGAACTCTTACCTTGCGCAATCGCAGTCGGCGCGAATGCGATTGAGACAACTAAGAGCAATGGCAACAAGGATTTTGGTTGAAACATAAGTAGTAAATTCTTGATTGGATCCAGGATTACGCGAGGCATCTTTACATCTTACAGACATTCGAGCCGATCTGCCAACAGAAATTTCCGACGATCCTAATGCGGACCGTCGGGAATTAGGACCAGCCGAAGCCGAAGCCGAAACCGACCCGAAACCATCACCGAGCCGAAACCAGAACGTTATGCTTTTAACGGTATGAAAAACCGTTCAAAAAAATATGCTTTTAAAGGCATAAACAGCCGAATTATGCTTTTAAGCGTATAAATTTGAGTCTAAAAATATACCTTATAAATTAAAGGCACGTATTGCCTCACCTAGAAAGCAAACCCTGACAACATTGTTGCCTCACCTAAAACCTTACTCTTTAACAATTACTTGTGGGGCAGCTAACGGTGTGCCTTAGGTAATTCTTGATTTAGCGACGTAAGACCGTCTCTGCAAGCATCAGCACTGCTGATGCTTCGTCACTCTCAAGAGAACTTCTTTCGATCAGACGTTCGCCTCAGAGAGAACTCCTTCTCTCTTAATCGTCTGAACACGTCGTGACCTCTTCTCTCAATCTAGAGAACTCGGGGTCACGCTCAAGGAAAGCCTCTTTTCTCAATCGTAAGAAATCGAGCGGAACATGAGGGAGAACTTGACTTCTCAGCCGTTAGAAATCAGGCGTGACGCTCAGGGAAAACTTATTCTCTTGCTCGCTGTACTCAAATCCACTGTCTTTCAACAACTTATCAGGGCGATGCTTGCCAGGAAAGATATCGATATCGATCTGCGAATAGAGCAGGCGCGGAGCGAATCCGGAAACAATGCGAAGCATCTCCGGCACGACTTCCGGCGAGAACTTGTCCGCTGCAAACAGACGGCGAAGCTCGAGAACAGAATCGCTTTTCTTTCTCGCAGCGGCAATCGCAACGATTGCACTATCTTCTTCTCCGACCAGGAACAGACCTTCCTTGCCGAAGTAATTGGCTTCGATATTGCGCAAATCGGAATCCTGAGACTCGAGATTGAGCGACTCCCCGTCCTTCTCATAAATTTCGCTGACGAAGGTTCTGATGGCAGGCTCGTCTTGCCTATTGGCGACTCGTACTTGCACGGCTCGCTCCGATTGCTTGTAATTCCTACAATGTACTAGCCGAATCATCAACTGAAAAGGCTGATTAGCTAATGCGGCCGCTTTTGGCGACCGCATTCGAATCTATTCTATGGGATTCGGAGCTTACTTGGCCAGGAAGCCGACCAGAAGCAAAGCAACGATATTGAGGATTTTGATCATCGGGTTGATTGCCGGACCAGCAGTATCCTTATAAGGATCGCCTACGGTATCGCCGGTGACGGCAGCCTTGTGAGCTTCTGATCCTTTGCCACCATGATGGCCGTCTTCGATGTACTTCTTAGCGTTATCCCAGGCGCCGCCACCAGAAGTCATCGACAGTGCGACGAAGATTCCGGTAACGATAGAGCCTACGAGCACTCCACCAAGCATCTTGGCGGCAGCGTATTCGCCGGGCATGGCGCTGGACAACCAGAATGTACCGAGCATTGCAATGACTACAGGAGTCAAAACAGGGATGAGCGCTGGGACAATCATCTGCTTCAAAGCAGAGGTTGTGACGATGTCTACGCATTTTGCATAGTCCGGTTTCGCCGTACCTTCCATGATGCCAGGAATGGTCTTGAACTGACGGCGAACCTCTTCAACAACCAGACCGCCGGCCTTGCCGACCGCTTCCATAGCCATTGAAGAGAAGAGATAAGGAATCAAACCACCAAGGAACAATCCGGCCAGTACGAATGGGCTGGAGAGATCGAACGAAATGTGACCATTGACTATGCCATTCTTCTGAAGCTGAAGATCAAGCTCTTGTGTGTATGAGCTGAACAACACGATAGCTGCTAGTCCGGCAGAGCCGATAGCGTATCCTTTTGTGACCGCTTTGGTGGTATTACCTACGGCATCAAGCGGATCTGTGACGGCTCTGACTTCCTTGGGCAGCTCAGCCATTTCAGCGATACCGCCGGCATTGTCCGTAATCGGTCCATAAGAGTCGATTGCGACGATGATACCAGCCATGCTCAACATAGACATGGCTGCAAGAGCGACACCGAAGACGCCACACAGTGAGAATGATATGAGAATTCCGAGGATGATTACGATCGTTGGCCACGCTGTGGCTTCCATCGAAATTGCCAGTCCGGCGATGATGTTGGTGGCATGACCGGTTTCGGAGGCTTTGGCAATGTGCTTGACAGGACGGTAACTGGTTGAAGTGTAGTATTCAGTGATGAATACGATCAAACCGGTTACAACAAGACCTACTAGCGATGCAGAAAAGAATTTCCAAGTGTCTACCGGATTGTTGTTAATGGACAGGCCGGTCATCATGGCATTTGTTGCGAAGAAGAAGCCTATAGCAGCGAGGACGCCAGAGACTATGAGACCGCGATATAGCGCATTCATAATGTTCTTGCTGGCATCCAGCTTCACGCAGAACGAGCCGATAACCGATGTAGCAATTGAGATGGCACCCAAGACGAGCGGATAGAGAAGAACCATTGGAGTTTGATTGGCCGCTACCGCTGCTTCGATTTGAGCATGGAAAACCTGGTGCGCAAGAAGCATGGTGGCAATAGCGGTAACCGCGTATGTTTCGAACAGGTCAGCAGCCATGCCGGCGCAGTCACCGACGTTGTCACCGACGTTATCAGCAATAACTGCCGGATTGCGCGGATCATCTTCAGGAATTCCGGCCTCGACCTTTCCTACAAGGTCAGCACCGACGTCGGCAGCCTTGGTGTAGATTCCGCCACCCAATCTGGCGAACACGCTTATCAAACTTGCACCGAATCCAAGTCCGACCAGTGCGTTTACATCTTTAGTAAAGGCATAGAAGCCGGTCACTCCAAGAAGGCCTAGACCAACTACTAGTAGGCCGGTCACGCTTCCGCCTTTGAATGCGACAGCGAGAGCCTGATCCAGTCCACCTCTTGCAGCCTCAGCTGTTCTGACATTGGCTCGGACGGATACGTACATACCGATGAAACCCGCGGAGGCGCTGAGCAATGCACCGACTACAAATCCAATCGCTGTAGTGACATTGAGCGCAAAGGCGATGATGGCGGCAAGCACAACACCAACACCAAACACGGTAATGTACTGACGGCGCATGTAGGCATTGGCACCCTCTTGGATTGCGCCTGCAATCTTCCTCATCGCTTCGTTGCCGTCGGAGAGCTTGAGCACGCTCTGCCCGGCATAAGCTCCGTACAGAAGCGCGATTACACCTCCGCCGCTGCACATCATCAAAATGCTGTTCTGGTCCATGGAAAACTCCCTCTAAAGAAGCCAGTCCGGGCTTTTGCCGCAGCCTGTCACAGGTGCAGCAGCCTCGGACACGTCGGCACACGTTTCACACACTATTGCTATCCGCAGCTTGCAAAGCAGACAGCCGGAATGCTGCCTAAATTTATCAGGATCTACTACAGGTCATCTCAAGTTGTGTTTAATATACGCTTCGCAGGTGGTGGCAATCAGTAGCTGATAAAAGTTTTCAAGAACCCTTTAGGAACCTTGGGAGTGGGCTGCCGTCGATGTTAGAATTGCTCCGCACTAGAAAGTTAAGGTACATTCATGTGGCAATGTTTACCTGTTAAAAAAGATATCGTGCGGATTTTTCCTGTCTCACTTTTAATCGCCTTAATAACTGCCAGCACAGCGGCACACGCCCAATCCAATTTAGGGATCAATACGATTTCGAGCGTGAGGGAAGATCGCGGGAGGACCGCCGCGACCATTTCGACAGTTGGAAGGCAGCCTTTACCGCGTCCGATAATACAATTTCTTCCTGGAGAAAACGGCACCACGATTATGGTTGCTGATTTTCCGGATGTCGTCTTTCCTTATCCCACCAAAGTAATCGCGGTCAACGCGGAGTCGATAGCTACGAGCGCCACCGCGGTTAGTGCCCCCTCTCGAGGGATCAAACTAGTTCGGATCGGGCGATTTCAGGAGAGCCCACCGATTTTTCGTGTAGCGATTGTGTCTACCGACGCCGAAAAACTTCGTTCTG
Source organism: Candidatus Obscuribacterales bacterium (assembly GCA_019746975.1). Taxonomy (GTDB): domain Bacteria; phylum Cyanobacteriota; class Vampirovibrionia; order Obscuribacterales; family Obscuribacteraceae; genus JADYXR01. Next base: position 75,005 of record JAIERK010000113.1, on the reverse strand, counting down.
TCCGATTCAACGCCAAGCCTGGTGCACTCTCTGTCCACTGGTCGAAATCATCGGCTGTGAGTCAGCAGGCAATGCCGCCGATCGCGCCTATCGCCCAGAGACCTCCGGCACGGCGCCGCGCCTATCAGACCACCTTCACTCCTCCGCCGGTGGCACCACCCATGGGCACGATGGAACCATCCATGGTCGATGTCCCGCAAGTCGGTCAGGCATATCCAACTACAATCGACCCAGAAATAGCCTCTGCATACCTGCCGCTCAGACCTCCTATACAGCAACCATCAATCAAACGCGGAGCCGAAACCTTGGGCCGAACACCTGTTGGGCTCGCCGCCAAAGCGGAGAAGCTTCACTCGAAGCCCGGAGAAGCCGGTAAGAAAGCCGCGAAGACAGTAAAGCCCAAGTCAGATCCGTATCGCATCGCGACGGGTTCGGAGCTAGCAATCGCCACCGCACCGCCTCTGTCGAAGTGGAAAAAGGGCGAGCAACAAGCATCAGCCGGGACAACCCGCTTGGCCTACGACGCCTCGATTTCTTCAGTAAGACCAACGCGAATGGCTCGGTCTCAAAACGAAAAACACGAGTCAGACGGGAAGCAGAATGTGGAGCATAAGCAAGAGCTCGTCGCCCCCGCACAACCAACTCGTTTAGCGAGAGTAGAGACTCCTGAGCAAAGACCGGATATTAAGAGCGGCGACTTAGGGGCGAAACCTATTGAGATTGAGAAAGAAGACTTACAGCCGTCCAAGAAAGGGCTGATGAGTTTTTACTCAAAAATGAAGGAGAAAGCACAAACACTTCTTCTCCCGGAAGACACCACAACTGCACAGGCAGCCTCTGACGAAATCAAACGCGACAACAACGAAGTGATAATCAAATCGGACAGCAACGCAACGCTGACTACTGCACCTGTTGCGGAACCAGCTCCAACGCTCATCCCAGAGATTTCGCTAACGCAAAACGGCAACAATAGCGGCTACACGTTGAAAGTAGTTTCACCAAAAGACAACGACCTGAACTACAGCAGCTTCCGATTGCACAATCCAGAGCGCTTCGTCATAGACCTCGACAATATGCGTGGAATACAAGCCGCAGTTGTTCCACAGCCCGAAAATCCAGAATTTCTGACCGCGGTAAGAACAGGAGCGCCGGATCCAGTTAAGAACACAGGACGGCTCGTGCTGGACCTCTCCGGAGAAAGTGTCAGCGTCATACCGAGTGATTCAGAGAGTGTGAACATACTCTCATTCGTGATCGGCAAATCAGACAATCCCGTCGCTGGCATCGTACCTCCGCCAGGTAGTGTTCTCGTTCTTGATGCCGGTCACGGCGGGAATGACCCAGGAGCGCAACGAGGTTTCGTCAAAGAAAAAGACCTCACCCTCGCTATTGCGCAAAAAACGCGCGACAAGTTGGTCGAGAGCGGAATCAAGGTAATCATGACTCGTGATGAAGACAGTTTCATCTCGCTTTCCGATCGCGTCGCTGTCACCAACAATCTCAAACCGGATCTTTTTCTGAGCGTCCATATCAATTCGCTCGAAAGTACATCGGATATCCATGGTATTGAAACGTACTACCAGAGCGATATAAGCAGGCCGCTTGCCCAGAACATTCATGAGTCGATCGTGAGCGAATTGGGAGCGCCTGATCGCGCTATAAGAAAAGCAAAGTTCTACGTCATCAACCGAGCACAAGTTCCAGCCGTGCTTGCCGAGGTGGGCTTCATTTCCAACAAGTCGGAGAGGGACAAGCTCGTGTCTGCTGATTACCAAGAAAAAATTGCAGGCGCGCTGGCGAAAGGTGCTATCCTCTATCTGAAGCAGAACTCGTCTGTGGCCCGGAAATTGAGTAGCGCCAAAGCTGCGGAAGATACCTCAAAAATCGAGAAGGTATCCGGTGGTTCCGAGACCGAAGAAAGTTTGACCTCTAAAGAAGGTCCGGCTTCCAATGGAAAGGACACGACCACAATCAAGTCCGAAGACAGTATTCCCGGAGCCTCCCGGCTCGCGCAACGAGGGCTCGGAATCAAGAGCCACTAAGCGTTAGAGGGATTGGTAAGACAACTTTACCAAACATTTACCGACCCGCAATGACAATTAACAGGCCCTGAGGCAAGTTACACATAAGATGTATTCATGATGACTCGATTCCGTCGTAGTTAAGTTTCGGCGAAAGGAGCAGGACCCATAGATGATTCAGTCAACCGAGCCAAGTTGGAAAAAGATATCGAGAATTGGTCTCTTTGACTCGGGTGTGGGTGGCTTATCAGTGCTCCGCAGTCTCGTCGGTCGGCTCGAGTACAACACTGAAAAAGAGTTTGTATATATAGGTGACACGTTGCGTTGCCCCTACGGCAATCGCCCTCCGCGTCAGGTGACCACCTACGTGAAGCAGCTCACGAGCTGGTTGTTGCAATTCAACCTGGACGCCATCGTGATGGCATGCAATACGAGCGCCGCTGTCGGTAAGGACGAACTCGTCTCTTACTCACCAGTGCCCGTCCTCGACCTCATGGGGCCGACCGCTAAATTCATCAAAGATCGCGGTGTTCGGCGAGTCGGTGTGATGGCGACCGCAGCAACCGCTCGGAAAAAAGCATTCTCGCAGCAAATCAACTCGCTAGACCCGAAGATTTTGGTCAACGAAATCGGTTGTCCACTCCTGGTCCCTGTTGTTGAAGCAGGATTGGCAGATAGCCAGGACGCCCAGGACGCACTCAAACCGTATGTGAAAGAGTTGTTGGAAGCGGACGTCGAGGCCATAGTATATGGATGCACTCACTACCCGTTTTTGGATTCCGCGCTGAAATCTGTTCTATCCAGCATGACGGCTTATCCACCTCTCATAATTGATCCCGCCGAGTGCTTGGCCAACGCTATTTCCGGTAAGCCAGCCAACGTAGGCGGACCTCAGCCGGATGCGTTCTTCTCCTGCCGCTTCGCTACCACCGGTGACGCAGAGACCTTCGCGCACAACGCGGGGCGCTGCTTGAAGCAGAACATCGGTTCCGTTACGACAGTCACGATGAATGAGCTAACAGCTGCTTTCGTACTGCGCCGACTCCAGAAGCCTGTCGTGCCGACACCGATTCAGTTCGCCCCAGAAGCAGTTTCGTAATTACCTAATCGAAGTTTCGAAGTAACGCTGTTGTGAGCGAAGTCCCCCAACTGGAGCCTTTCTAAATATGGCATCAGATTCAGTGCTCACCTCCGAAGACGATACCGTTAGAGCACGCTCACAATAGTAATCAATCTATCCTGCACATATACATGCAGAACTGCACATGTCCTATGTGCAAAACAACCCTTTCGACATCCTATTGATGTGATCACCGATACCATGAGAGCGGACTCAGAAAGACTCACATATCCGATCTGGTCACCGTGAATATCTGACGGTGTGCGCATTTGAAGATGATGCTAAGGCAGTACAGTTTCCAATGGTCTAATTGATCTGTGTGGAGGAAACCGAGATTGAATCGATTTTGCCCACGTAGATCAGGCATCGATTGATTGACGCTCAGAGTGATTATCGGAGCGTCACAAGTAGTACATCCAATCAAGAGAAGAGCCAACACCATGACGAAACTAGCCGAACAGCTGAATCTTGCGAGTGTCTCGCCATACGATAATCTGGAGCAAATGTATGCTGCAGCACGGCAGTGTACGAATTGCGATTTGTGCAAAGCACGAAACAATGTTGTCTTGTTTCGCGGTAACCCGGAAGCTAAATTAATGATCATCGGAGAGGGACCTGGTCAAAACGAGGATGAGACGGGGCTTCCATTCGTCGGTCGCGCAGGTCAGTTGCTCGATAAAATCCTCGCCTCAGCAGAAATTGATAAAGAAAAAGACGTCTACATTTGCAACGTCGTAAAATGCCGTCCGCCTGGTAACCGAGTACCCACACCTCAGGAAATGGCACAGTGTAAGGGCTTTCTAGAAGCGCAAATTCAATTCATCGACCCAAAACTGATTCTTTTGGCCGGCTCGACCGCGATGCAAGCGATCCTTCAAGTTAAAAACCCAATAAGCAAGGTGCGAGGCAAATGGTTTGATCAGCAAAACGGTGCTAAAGTTATGGCTATATTCCATCCGTCATATTTGCTCCGGAATGATTCTCGCGAAGTCGGCAGCCCGAAGTGGCTGATGTGGCAAGACATCAAAGAAGTCAAAAGACAATTGGACGTTCTCAACGGATCAACTACGTAAGCCCGAACGTGTTTTGGTGACAAAGAGATGGCAACAAAGGCAGATAATTTTTACTCCGATTTGCTGACAGCAGAGTTGGCAGACGCTTTCACCAATGATTTTGGAAGAGCTATTCTCAGACTTCCGAATCAAGGACGAGGTGAAGTTCATGATGACGTGCTGGTTTACTTCTCGGCAGTCGCGATGGACCAGGTTAATGCGATAGCTGCGAAGCACGGCATTACAGATCAAGAGGCTCTTCACGAGCTTTATCAGCTCACTCGCCACAATCTCATCACAGGTTTTCGCATCGGTCAGAATATGAAAGGCGTATGGAAGCCAAGTTAATAGCAGTTAACTGATGACCAGATATTGTCCTGCGTGTCACAGAACAGAGGAGCACAATAGAAGTGTGCTCACAGCTGAGCGAAACACTTGTCCTCGAGACTTTTTCGAGCTGACGGTTCGCGAACTACCAGACCCGATACCGGAAATTTTCTCCGGCCGTTTTGTGACAGACTCATGCCTCTTGCCGGGTGAGCGATATCAGATTTTCAAGGCCGTAGAACAGGCGACTGGAAAAATGTCGATGATTGCATTATTGCCCGCCAGCGACACGGACACGAGCGCACTGATGAATTTCGCGCAGAAGTGGTCGGACATCAATCATACCAACGTCTTGCCTATCACTACATATGGTGCCTCGCCGAAAGGGGATTACCTTTATGTCGTATCACCATACCCTCACGGGCAGCCGCTCACGTCGCTATTAGATGAGAAGGGCAACCTAGCGACTGAGTTAGCAATTCATCTTTTCCTTCAACTATGCGAGGCGCTGGAGAAGATCGGCGCCGCAGGATTGATTCACGGCAATTGTATGCCGGCACATATTCTAATTGCCCAGGAAGGTAGCATACCCGATCAGATCAAACTGTCGTGTATGAGCGCCATTCAACGTTTCCTGAAGCCCGAACTTCGCGCCACTGAGATTAGTCCGCTTTACCTTGGACTCGAGTACTTCGATCCAAAAGGAGAACCGGATGAGACAACCGACATCTACAGTCTCGCCTGTGTCATGTATGTCACGCTCACGGGATTACCTCCATTCGTCGGCAAGTCTTTCGAAGAAATCCGTCAGAAGCACCTGGAAGAGCAGCCTCTTTCACTCCGCGGAGCGGCGCCTGATCTCGCCATTCCAGCGTTGTTCGACAAGATAACTCTCAATGGGCTCAGCAAGATAAAACAAAAGCGCCAGGCTGGAGCTCGCGTTCTGAAGCAAGATCTGATCAGCGCCGCAGATAAATCAAGAATCTACCTGCCGACATACATGGAAGCTTCCTACGAGGTCAAACCGTATCAGGCTGAGACCGGCGGATTTGACACTGTGGCGAGGGGGGCACCGACGGCCCCACCTGTCGAGCAGGCACAGACTCAACCAGCAGCTCCTGCGCAAGAGCCCGATCTGCCGCCTGAAAGCAGAGCCGAACTGGAGGGCAAGGTCAAGGATCTGAGGAGTCACGTCTACCTTGTCACCACTATCGCGGTAGGTGTTTTAATTGGTCTCGGCGTCCTTTTGATGTACGAAGGACCGCCCGAGGATCATGCACCGGCTTGGAAAAAACTGACCTGGACTGTAGACATGTCTAACGGTGACAATGCTCTAAATAGCCGCAATCTCGAGCAAGCACAGAAGAATTATAGTAACGCGCTCGAGGTCGCACGTGATATCGAGGACGGTGGCGATCGCCGAGTTAAAACACTGCGGAAATTGCGAACCGTGCATGAAGAGTTGCATGACAAAAAGGGCGCAGAAGAGTTCCGCGAGGAGATTATCAAATTCGATAAACATCGCCTCGAAGCAGATGAAGCTCCGGCCAAGTAGACTTCACTGCAGCACCAAGTAAGGTATCACGTCTACTTAAGACTTTTCATCATTTTTTGAATGTCTTTTCTGACATTTTTGTCGGTGACACAGATATAGCCGCTATAGCCGATTGCAGCTATAAGCACGAGAGCAACGAATTTTCGGAAGGTCGAGAGTCCAGGACTGCTGCTAGCCATCTTGGCGCGTCGGCTGAATCCTTTCGGCTCTTCATGCCGCATACCTCTGTTGGCGATCGCGAATCGACCGTTCTGCAAGCGGAGCTTGGAAAACTCTTGAACGGATGGAAGCTGACGCTGACAGTTGACGCAAAAGCGGAGCCGCGCTTTCACAGGAGCAGTGCAGAAAGGGCAATGACTGTAGCCGAACTGTTGCTGGAAATCCTCTTCCTCTTCCTCATCTTCGTCGTCGTCTCGTTCGCGTTTGAAGAAGCCCAGAATGCGAGCCAAAAAGCCCGGACTTTCTTCTTCTTCCTCGAAGTCTTCATCGTTGTTGGTGTTATTAACCGATTGCATCCGGTGGTGGGATTCCTGGTTTTTATGCACTGCAGTTTCAGTCCTCAACTCTTTGATAACTTCTTGAACAGGATTTGATTGCATCGCGAAATTCATATCGAGAGCCGGATGCTCACCAGTCTCTAGTGCGGTTGCTTCACTTTCCAGGCTCTGGAAAGTGACATCCTCCAGGCGATAACGGTACGAACGCACTTTTGGCCAATCGCGCCGGAGGGCGTCTCTAAGCTCTTTGGCAAACTCGGCGCAAGTCTGATATCGATTTTCAGGCTCCTTATTTAGCGCTTTTTTCAGCACATAAGTTGTTTCGTTGCAGCCCTTCAATTCCGACGCAACCTCGGAGAATGGGATAGGCTGCGCGTATAGATGACAGTCCATCATCTCGATCGCTGACTTTGCTTTGTACGGCAACTTGGCCGAGAGCACTTCGTACACAACGATACCCATCGAGTAGATGTCGCTTCGCGGGTCGATCACCGACGTGGCATAACATTGCTCAGGGCTCATGTATGGCGGGCTTCCACAAACGTCTCCCGCCTTCGTGATTACATGCGAATCTTCTTGACCGGTATCATCGCGTAATTTGGATAAGCCGAAATCGACGATCTTTACCCAGTCGGCTTCGTCGCCATGCTTACTGAGCAAAATATTTTCGGGCTTCAAATCCCGATGAACGACCTTCTGCTCGTGTGCGCATTCGAGCGCTTCGAACACCTGAGTGAAGATCTTTGACGCGCGATCGAATGGAAACGGGCCAACACGCTGAAGCTCATCTTTGAGACTTCGACCTTGCAGAAAGTCCATCACGATAAATGGCTGGCGATTGTGCATTCCGAAGTCGAAGAGCGTTACGATATGATGATGCCGGACTTGCGCTACCGTTTTCGCTTCACGAGTGAACCGCTTCAACGCTTCCGAGTCGGAAACTTTGTGAGAATGCAGCATTTTGATGGCTACAAACCGGTCAGTCTGCTCATCGAACGCTTTGTAGACCACGCCCATGCCGCCGCGGCCGAGCACGGATTTCACATCGTATCGATTGTTATTGCCAAGTTTGGTGCCAACCAGAGCATCTCTTTCGGACTTGAGCGTAATTTTGTCTTTCGGGCACTCAACTACGTCGTCATCGTACTCGGCACTGCACTCAGGACAGACTTTCAAAGCATCAGCCTCAGGAAGTAGCTTTAGAGAAAAAGAAAGAGCTTTACTTTCTTATGTCGATCTTTCCATACCCACGCCCAGCTGGCACTAAACGACACATTATTCGACTCCCAGCCATTTTAGAGGCTTTGCAACTTTCAAGATCATTTCGTCGGTGTTAGCTGTGTTTGCATTATGGATACAAGTCTTTTGAAAAAACTTGTTTACATTGCGATTGAAAGTACAAACAGACACTGGGCGATAGATATGAGCACCCAAAAGAGCGTCACATAAATTCAGCCAATATGGCATTGCTGACGAGCACTCCGGAATCGCTGACTCTCAGATGCCTGCCATCGAACTCGATTAATCCTCCGGACTTCAATTTTTCAATTTCACGAGCAAATCGTGTAGCTAAATCGATACCGTAGCGGTCAACAAATTCCGAAAGAATGATCCCCTGCCGCATTCGCAATCCAAGCATCAAGCCTTCTTTAATCCTTGTGCTTTCGTCGATGCTTTCGCTCATCTCATCAGCCGTATACTCGCGCATGTACTTGGCGAGGCTACGAAAATTCGAGCTGCGTATGCCATCGACATATCGGTGAGAACCCACTCCAAATGCCAGATATTCAAGGTTCTGCCAGTAAACCAAGTTGTGACGGCAGGCAAATCCAGGTCGAGCGAAGTTAGAGACTTCGTAGTGCGAGAAGCCGCTGTCACTAAGCTTCTGCACAAGAAGGAGAAAGAAGTCCGCTATCGAGTCATCGTGCGGATACTCGATAGAACTACGAGGAAAACGAGACAAAAGCGGCGAATTCGTTGCCAGCTCCAGACAGTACGATGAAACGTGTTTGATCGAAGGGAACTCAGAAGTTAGAGACGTCAAGTCGTCAAGCGTCTCTCCCCAGCTTTCAATTGTCTGCGTTGGCAGTCCATACATGAAATCTACATTGACATTGTCAAAATGCCGACAAGCGATCTCCAGCCCGGACAAGGCTTGTGCACGAGTATGGTCTCGACCGATCGCGGAAAGTTCATCGTCTCTCAGCGATTCGATTCCAATTGAGATCCTGTTGATTCCAAGGCTTCTCCACGCTCGTGCTTTCTCTTCCGTAATCGAATGTGGTGTTGTCTCCATGGAGAATTCTAGATCTCTCTCGACGGAACAGGAATCGCAGAGGGTTTGGAAGATCCGCTCCAGCGTTGAAGGAGCCACCAAACCCGGTGTTCCTCCACCGAAAAATACTGTATTAATCCTGATCTCTGAGGCTGTTGTGGCTACGCGGTCTCGAATCTCGTTGCAGATAACGTCCGTGTACTCGTCCTCGAGATGAGACATTCCGGCGACAGCCGCGAAATCGCAGAACTCACATTTGTGAGAGCAAAATGGTATGTGAATATATGCCGAACGTATACTCTCGTGTCCGACAGCGATATTGGCCATCTTCGTTTCTCAAACGCGCTTCAGGAAGTTATTCTCAGCAAATGCAAGAATAACATGCCAGTCCCTTTATTACTTCTGTCTGCCGCTATCGGTGAGGTTTAACAAAGACATGGGCAATAGGTTGACAATGCTAGGTACGAGTTTAATCGTCGTAACCGCCTGCTCCATCACAATTCTCTCTGCGCCGTGCCAGGCGGGCGTGGGTATAAGCCGCGTCGAAGATAGCGTCAACTCACTGTTTCTCCGGGGTCGCAAACTAAACAAATCCAATGCCGGCAGCGAAAAGCCACTAGAGGAACAGGATTTGACCTCCTCCAAAGAGGCTCAATCCCAGGTCGATTCTTCACAATTAGACAAGGAAGGTACACCGCAGCCAGTTGCTGGAGACAGTTCGCAGAACTCGACTCAGGACATCGGCGACGCAAGCGCCTCAAAGAAGCCCGCCGGTACGACTGGAACAGTAACTCCGACAGCGACGACAGCCGCGCCTGCCGATATTCCGGATGCTGCCGACCAACGGCCAACACAGAGTGCAGTCGATTCAGTTAGTTCCACGAGAAAGACTCAGCAGCCGGCTCGCAACCCGGACACTGCCGCCACTACCGCTCAGCAACCTTCTGCTAATGCCGCGACCGGCACAAATCAGAAGCCCAAACCGACTGCCAAAGCAAGCGCCAGAAAGAAGCCCAAAGAAGCAAGTCTGATCGATCTCTTCCGAATGGATCTCACCCACACAGATCTCCGCACCGTCGGCGACCTACTGGTGAGGCTCCGTCGCGAGGTGACAGACCATCCTCAAGATCCTTCGCTGCGAATCAGACTCGGTTGTCACCTTTATCTCGCTGGCGACTATGAAGGCGCGGCTACGGAGATGAAACGAGCGATAGCACTTCAGCCAGATGGAGTTATCGGTCACACGCTGCTTGCCAAGTTGCTCGACGACGCAGGGGATCAATCCGCTGCGCATGCCGAGTTTCAACGAGCAATCGAAATCGATCCGACTTTTGCAGACGCCAGGGTGTTTTTCGCAGACAGCTTGATGAGGCACGGCGCAATCTCAGAAGCCATTGATGAATTCAGGCGAGCAAACGAAACGCGACCGACGCCTGACGGTCTGTCCGGACTCTCCGAAGCATTGTTGGTGGTGCAGGATCATGACGGAGCAGTGAAGGCCGCCAGACAGGCGGTCTCAGTGATGCCAAATTCTTCCAAGGCGCATGTCGCCCTTACTCGAGCACTGCTTGCAACTGATGAAAAGCAAAGTGCGTTGAGAACCGCTCGTCAAGCCACCTTGCTGGACCCGACCTCGGCCGACAGTCACATTGCGCTTGGCAGAGCACTCTATGCCAACACTGCCGTCGCGGACGCTGTACAAGAGTTTCAACAAGCAGTCAATCTTGATCCGCTCAATGCGCAAGCACGCAACGATCTAGGCTATGCCCTGTATGGAAAAGGCGACGTAGCCTCCGCAGTCACGCAATTACAATTGGCACTCCGGCTCAATCCTCACTTGAGCGAAGCACGCAATAACCTCCAGATTGCCATTTTTGGACTGTCCGGCAAAAACAAATAGCGATCAATGCGTCCAACCCGTAGGTACCCAACAGGATAGCGCCTGGACATACGCACCATATATAGTTCCGCTCAGATTTGCGCAATGCGTCTAATGTAATTGCAAAATGGCGTGATCGCGCTACAATTGGCTTTGTATAGTTACCAGGATTATCATGATTCGCCTGAGTTCCGGACCTCGAGCGAAAACTCTAAAAAAGTTGCTGGCACTATTTATGGTGCCGGCTATGTTGGTTACTGGATACGGTGACCCAGCGCAGGCACAATCAGCAGACGGGAAACAGGTATCACAGGCGACACCGCCAGTGAGGCTGAGCACACCTGGTAAAAGTCTGCCTACCATCACGGGTACGGTGCAAATCAGGAAACAGTTCAAGCTCTTCGCGCAGCAAGGACTGATTCACCATCTGAGCTTCAGAGATACACCCGTGAGAGAGGTGATTTCTGAGTTGGCTCGTCGAGGCAATCTCAACATCATCATTGACAAATCGGTAATCGGGACGATCACCGGGGAGCTCACTGATGTAACGCTCAACGAAGCTATGGACAGCGTGCTCGCATCCGCTGGGTTGGAGACGCGTCCGCTGGACAACAACACGGTCATAGTCGGGACACTGCAAGCGATGGTGTTCCTCGGTCTTAATCGACCTGTTGCGAGAGCATTCAAGTTGAGCTACGCGCATCCATTCGACGTGGCCACAATTCTGCAAGCGTCGGTATTTAATCGTGGAGCAAGAGCAACATTCGACGCACAAAAAGAGATGTCCGGAGGCCCCGTAGACACTCCTGACGGCGGACTGGATCGAGATGATCGTCTAATTCCGAAAAAAGATGATCAGGGGACGAAGACTGACGAGCAACCAAGGACGGTGCGAGGCGCATCACGAGAGCAGGTGCAAGAAGGTGTCGGCTTTAACAACGCAGCGGTCGATCCGGGAACCCAACAAGTCCGGCAGTTACAAGAGATCGCCGCCGACTATATCGTTCCGCCTAACGATGGAGGCGCAATCATTATTCCCGACTCTAAAGGGCGTCAGGTAATAGTAGTAGGAACAGAACATGATGTCCTGATTGCCGAGGAAGCGATCCATATGCTCGATCGCAGGCCCAAGCAGGTCCATATCCAGGCCTCCCTGGTCGAACTCACCAACCAGGGTGTCAGACTTTTGGGAAGCACATTCAATGTTCAAGGGCAGGGAGTATCTGCTTCCATCATGGGCAACTCGACTGCTCCGCTGCTTTCCTTTCTCCCGGGTCTAGGAAGCCCTGCAAACGGCATTCCTAACCCGGTACTACCTTCGATACCATTCACGGGTAACAGCGTTTCGCCAGCCGGCCCAGGGACGGCATTCGGTGGTCTGATCGGCTCATTGCTGCCGACAGTCTTTCCAAGCATTGCCGGCGTTCAGCCCGTACCAAGCTCCGCCAGCGGATTTGACTTCCTCACGCTTGGTGGCAGCGGCGGTGGCGCGGCCAACATCGCCACCATGCCGACGGCAGTTAATTTGAACCTGCAACTCTTGCTGCAGACCAACAAAGCTAAAGTCATAGCCAATCCCAGCCTTGTTGTCGTCGACAACACGGAGGCGCTCATAACGATCGCCAACGAAGTAGTCCACAAAGTAACGTCGACGGTCAGCCTTGGAGTTGTAACAACCAACGTCGAATTGGCCAAAGCGGGCATCTTCCTCAACGTCTTGCCTAAGGTCACTGAAGATGGATTCGTACGCGTCAGGATCCGCCCTCAAGTCTCAACGCCCCTTGGAGCACCGCAGACCTTCGGCGCTGGCGCCAACCAAACGACAGTTACTCTGCTCAACGTCCGGGATATCATCACGCAGGAAATCCGAATCAAAGATGGACAGACAATTACAATAGGCGGACTGTTCACAGAACAAGAGGCAGCGATACTATCGAAGGTGCCCTATTTCGCAGAAATGCCGGTCTTAGGCGCATTCTTTAGAACGACATTCAAAGGCCGAAATCGGACAGAGTTGATGCTTCTAATCACACCTAAGATTGTCGAAGAAGAGCCTCCTCAGTTGACGGAAGGCAGCAACTCGCCGACGTTGTAGAAAGTATTCGATACTGTGCTTCTGTTTCTACGAAAGTCGCGACAGAAATGTCGCAGCGTAGACTTCGCCCGATCCGCAGTCGAACCGGCACTGTCAATGATGGCATCGCACTTGCCTCTCCTTCCGTGTTCGGAAGACCTCGCAGTTAGTTACCAATTTTTAGCTGCATGGAAGAACGACGCGACAATTTTTCGATCGAATCGAAACTGGCGCAGCCTGAAAAGACAGACAGTCAGTCAGACTCATTAAAAGCCTAGTCTAAAACGGTCAGCGTCTAGTGGTGCTTACCGTGTTTCGATTTCTTCTCTGTCGACGGCTTTTTGCCTGCGACAGGTGACTTTTCCGGCTTCAGTGCTACCTGCGGACGCGATTCGAAGCGTTGCATCAGTGGTGATACTGTGGCATCAAATTTCGCTTCCACCTTTTTCCAGTCTTTTTCGCCAAGGTATGCCTTCAATCCGAGCACCGTCGGAACGACCAGCACTGCGGCTAGCAGTATGGTCACAACCACATTTCGGATGAATACCTTCCAGCCAAAGTTGCCGCGAGCACTCTTGAAGTCTCTGGTTTTGCTGTCGTCAAAGAAGACCTGCGCCATCTTCCGATAACTGTCTTTCGGCGTAGATTGCAGATCTGTCCAGCTTTGCCGGCAATTTTCTGTTGGGATCAAGTGGTTGCAACTCTGACAAACAACCCGCTTGCGCCTCGGTTGAACGTGACCACACCGAGGGCACGCTAGCTCCGGCGCCTCACGTTCGTTATGGTGAATTTCGTACGGAAAGGACTCGATTTGAACATCGTTTTTATCAAACAGTGGCATTATTCATCTCCGCCAACACACGCGCCAGTTATCTGTCCAAAGACTACGCCAATTGAGTTAACACTATAAGAAACGGACAAATAACAATATCTCTAGTAAAGGACCTAAATTAAAGGTGGTTAAACTATATTCTCCTTGCATTGCGTTGTCAAGTGAAGATGCAGTCTAAAAGGATCTTTCCTCCCCCAAAAATGTCTGAGCCGACCAATCCGGCCCTAAAATATCCCAACTTTTCCTGTGAGCCGAACCATTTGACCAAATTCCGACCTTACTTGTCGGACGCCCAATTTTGAGACTCATAGAATCGAACCTTCTTGATGCAAACATAGGAGTCATTGATCCAGCTTGTCAAAACACCAGTACTCCCAAAATCGAAGTTGAAAGTTGAAAGTTGAAAGTTCAGATACCGACTTCCTATTACTGGATTCAAATTACGCTCGGCTTCACGATTCTGCTACTTTTCTGTTGCAAAATGGTGGCACAATCGGGTTTATTACAAATCCGCAATGCAAGCACGTACGTCGGCGAAAACGAAGCGATTTGAAGGGCTGCTAGTCCGACTTTGGTCACAATGCACCGTTACTCTGAAAGTGTTCGAGTAGAACGGCTTTCAAACATCGAATAGCACCAAGCACGCCCTGTTCCGGAAGCGCTCATTCTCGCTCCCCGGCTCTAGTCGCCCAAAAACAAGGAGTACGAAATGAAAAAGGTTGTGACAGTAGTCGTGGTTATCTGTCTCGCCATCGTCGCTGGCTACTGGGTTTTATCAATATGCTCGCCTGATTTTAACCTCTACGCAATCGGCGAAACTGTCAGCATCCTCTTTGGTGGTCTCTTTCTTGTAATTGGAATAGCCACACTGGCAGGCAAATAAATAGACAACAAATGCTTTGGGGTAGCGGACGGGATGAATATTCATCTCGTCCGCTTTTCTCTAGTCCTTACGAGGGATGCTCATTGTCTAATTACATGGTAGTCTCCATTAATGATGTCATCGATCGTTTTCGAGAGCCGCATGCCAATAATGACTATTCCTCGCAAGTTAATAGCAAATAGATTTAGCCCGATTGAAATTATCAACACGATAATCTTTGAAGGAGACGAGAAAATATTGGAGTTTCTGACACTGTCCTGCCTTGCGATAGACTATTGTCAGACCAACGGTGTATCGATAGAAGAATCATCAATCGATCAGGTTGTAAATCAGATTCGACGACAAAATAAGTTGTTCACTGCCGATGATACCGAAAAATTCCTGGCGGCGAATTGCCTGAGTGACCAAGATCTTCGCAATCATGCCCGAGTCCTCGCTGAGATCGACATATTGAAGAAATCGATAGCGAGCGCAAGTGACGTTGAGCATTACTTCAAGTTAAACAAACTGCGGTTTGATGAGGTTGAGCTTTATAAGCTTGTTGTTAAATCCCTATCGGCCGCCACCGAATTGAGAACGCAAATCTTAGAAGGTGCCTCATTTTTCGAGTTGACCAGAAAGTACAGCATCGACATGCGTACGCGTCCCCACTGCGGATACGTGGGCCGCGTTCGCCGGGATACGCTGCCTGCTCTCGTTGAATCGCAAGTTTTTTCCCCAGACGCATCACGGCTGATTGGTCCTACAAAACTTTTCGGCACCTATCATCTATACTTTATAGAGAAAGTTTACAGAGCCGCGCTTGATGATGACACAATTCAACAGGAAATAGCTGATCTTCTTGTGCAAGACTGGCTATCTAATTCTTTGGACCAGCTGGGCTTCGAGAAAGCAACCGTTTTGGACGAATCTTTCAATAGCCCTAGATTTAACTCCCTCGATGGATAAAGTCGAACAAAATCTAGAGCGCTCTTTCAGCGAGTTCTTCGCCACCGTCGCCGAATCGGGAGAGAAGGTCCACATCGCATTAGGCGAGAATATTTTTTCACAGGGAGAAATCCTTGACTGCGTCTACTTTCTTATCGACGGCAAAGTTCGACTATATGAGCCTCACGACCAGTCGGATCGGACCATTGTCATCCTCGATCAAAGGTACTGCCCTTTTGGTTTTAAAACCATACTCTCTCAAGATACATGGTTTTCTGCTCGTGCCATGGAGCAATCGATCGTCTCGAAGGTGGCCTTGTCTGTATTCGAAGAAGAGCTGTCGAACAAACCTGACTTCCGACGTGTTTTAGACGCAGAGGCTCAGCGCCTCCGTCGCGCTGCACAGGATGCTAGTTTAGAGCCCGTTGCAGAGATCATGCTGTCAGACTCACCAAACGATCCAGTAACTGTAGCCAAACTAGTTCAATCGACAGACTCGCCTGAGGAAGAAAACTTTCTCACTCTGGTGCGAAGAAAGTTCAAGCTCTATCCGCTCGTACTACAGAAAAGTGCCATGGACTGTGGTGTATCGTGTCTTGCCATGGTACTGTCATACCATGGCGCTCGCGTTAATCAAAGAAATTTAAGAGAGCTAATTGGCGTTTCAGCACAGGGCAGCGATCTGGTATCACTTTCAGAAGCGGCCGAGAAGCTTGGCTTTCTGAGTCGCGGTATCAAAGCTACGTATTTGGGATTGCTTCGAGCGAAACTCCCGTTGGTTTGTTATTGGGACAACAACCATTTCGTTGTGCTTTACGAGATTGAGAAAAACTCGGCCTTAATTGCAGATCCTGCCAACGGATTGGTTGAAATACGCAGAGAAGACTTTGAAGAACATTTCTCCTTGTATGCCCTCGAGTTAACTCCTTCCGCGTCCACAAAAAAAGATACACAGTTATCAACGCCATGGTCGCGCTACCTGGATCTGTTGAAGCCAAATGCAAAGACATTGGTCGACATTGCATTAGCTTCATTTGCGGTACAGCTTCTCACCTTATCAATTCCACTGTTCACGCAGGCGGTGGTAGATCAAGTAATCGTGCATAAAAGCATTTCTATGCTCAACATTATTCTGATGGGCATGGTAATTCTAATTTTCTTTCAAACCATCATCTCAACGATTCGCTCTTACCTGGTAGCATTTGCCGCGGTAAAACTCGACCAGTCGCTCTTCACGCAGTTTTTTCGACATCTCTTGAGCCTCCCTCTGACATTTTTCGAAGAGCATACCACCGGCGATGTGATCTCTCGGCTTCAAGAAAATCGAAAAATTCAGAGCTTCATATCCGGATCAGCCATAACCGTAATAACCGATCTGATTATGGCGGGAGTCTATCTCGTCATCGTTTTCATCTACAACTGGACATTCGCGCTTTTCGTTATCGCTTATATCATTGCCTTCACTATTATCGTGGCCATTGTCACCCCCTGGCTCAGAACACTCATGCAACAGGCGTTTCACAAGCAGGTAGCGAGCAATGCATTTTCAATCGAAGCGGTCAGAGGTATAGAACGTATTAAAGCCGGAGCAGCGGAGAATCGCACACGATGGGCTTGGGAAGAGCTTTTCGTGGACGCTCTGAATACTCGCTATAAGGCAACGCTGATATCACGGTTCACGCAAGTAGCAGCGGATCTGGTCCACAATCTGGGCAGTGTGCTGCTGCTCTGCTACGGCGCACATATAGCCGTGCAAGGACAAATTTCAATTGGGCAGTTGATGGCCATGACGCTGATAGTAAATCGAATCACTCAACCGATACTCTTCTTAGTCGACATGTGGGATGAATTACAGGACATAGGCGTATCGCTGGAGAGAATTGATGATGTGCTCGAGACTCCAAAGGAGGAGAGCGAGCCGGAAAAGAAGCTGCAAATTACGATTACCGGCGACATTGAGTTTGTTGATGTGACTTACCGATACCCTGGGAACCAGGACGATAACGCCGTTCAAAATCTCAGTTTTAGGATTACTCCAGGTCAGTATGTTGGAATCGTGGGCAGAAGCGGTTGCGGAAAATCAACAACGCTCAAACTTTTGCAAGGGCTATACATGCCTGTCGAAGGACGAATTTTAGTTGACGGACATGACACCAGGAATCTTTCATTGCGGGAGTTACGCAGGCAGATAGGCGTCGTCTCTCAACAGGACTACCTTTTTCGCGGCACCATATTTGATACCATAGCCCTTTACAATCCCCAGGCTACGACGAAGATGGTAGTGGACGCAGCAAAACTCGCTGGTATCCATGACTTCATTAACACGTTGCCCAAATCGTATCAATATGAAGTATCTGAGGCTGGAAACAACCTTTCCGGCGGCCAGAGACAACGCCTTTTTATAGCCAGAGCGATTTTGCACAATCCCAAGTTGTTATTATTCGACGAGGCCACCAGTTTCTTGGATAATGATTCAGAACGGGCAATTCAAGCAAGCTTGCGGTCGCTGCGCAAGCATCGCACCATTGTTATGGTCGCGCACCGACTGTCTACAGTCAGAGATGCAGACCTGATTCTCGTTATGGACCGCGGACAGATTGTCGAACAAGGTACTCATGACGAGCTTCTTGAGCTCAACGGGCTCTACAATCATCTATGGAGTCAAGCGACCTGAATCGATCTAATGCCAGCGAGTCTCATTAAGCTTTGCTATCGGCTCTACAAGAATGCTCAAAATCGATCTCCGTCTTGTAATAATCTCGCAAGTTGCACTCATGCCGCTGACGAGTGGGCGAGCTCGTCCTCGCGCCATTATGAATTGTCGCTTGGGAGCCACTCTCGCAACAAAAACTGGTTGTGTGCCCGGAGTCATTTCCCCGGAAGCTTCGAGGTGAGCCACCTGACCATCCAGTACACCAAAATCTTCAAATGGATATGAGGCGAGCTTGAGTTTGGCAAGCTGCCCTTTCTCAACAAAACCAGCATCTTTGTTGGCGATCCTGGCCTCGAAGACGAACGTCGCATTATCTGGCACCACCGCCATCAGACGCTCTCCTCGTTTGACGACGTGACCTCTGCCTCTGAGCTTTATTCCAGTAACTCGGCCAGCGACTGGTGACTTAATCTCGGCTGTCGAGAGCTTATAGTGGGCGGCAGTCAAATGCGATTTAGCCTGATTAAAAATCTCCGACTCTTCTTTCAGATTTGATTCAACACGTTTAAGAGCAGCACAAACTTTGGCTTTGGCTGAATCGAAAGAGGCAAGAGCAGTTGCATACTTCCTCGACACCCCCCGAGTCAACAAGCCAATCCTTCCAGACTCGAGATCAATGCACTTTAACTGAGCCTTTTTCTCGGCGATGGCGGCAATATTCTTAGACTCGAATTCGCGAAGCTGACTTTCAGCAATACTTTCTTTCTTGATCAGCTCATCAATCACAGCGGTTTGTCGAGTCACATCTCTGCGGGCTCGCTCCAGCTCTTTAACGGTGTTGAGATAGTCAACTCTAGACACTGCCCCCTCTTGAAAGACCTTCTTCAAGGACTCCTCCTGCTGCTGGCTGGCTTCTAATATTAGCTGTGCCTGTCCTAACTCCACTTTCGCAGACGCTATGGCCGTCAGTAACTGCTCGACCTCGATTCGCTTTTGCGCAGCTTGCGCCTTATGTTCATTCACCCTCTCTTTTAGCGCACTGCACTGCAGGATACGCTGTTCTTGCAAGCTGTTCGTCTGACTCGAGAGCGCTGACATATCCGTCATAGAGCCATCGGAAAACATTGATCTGTCAATTTGGGCTTCTCTCAGAGTGATATAAGCTGCGTTCAAATCGGCAATTGCCAACGCCACACCTTCAACATCAATGGCGTTGGCCGGAGGCAAACTAGGATTCGAAATTGCCTGCTGGAGCGTCTCTTTAGCTTGAACAAGGGCACGCAGTTTTTCTTCGACAATTGCGAGTCGTGATTCACCTTGCTCCAGTTCCGTCTTACTGGCAGTTTTCTCTAAGACTGCTAGGACATCGCCAGCCGTCACGTGCTGCCCCTCGACCGCCATTACGCTCTCAATAACCCCATCGACCTCAGGTTGAATCAGCTTTACTTCACCAACCGGAACAGCTGTAGCCGGAGCAACGGCAACAACATCGATACTGCCAACGACCGCCCAAACTCCACCCAACAGAATAAGAAAGAGCAAAGAATAAAGCGCATAACTAACAACTTCAGGTATAAGCTCAGGTCGCTCCAGCTCGCCGTATCGCCGAGCAATACTCGACATTGGCTCTTCTCTCGATGGAACTGGCGAGAGGTGTATTATCTTTCCACTCTTCTTGGGAGAACTTGAGCGCTGTGAACGTAAAGGCGTCTGCATCTACTTTCTATCCTGTTTATTCATCAACCATGTTAATCAGTACGAACAATAGGTTCATCATGCGGAAGGATGAATCCCAGGGATGACTCTGCTGAAGGTCAGTCCAAGCTGGCGCTAGAAACATCCAAAATACGCAGAAGGCACCACACTTTCGTCTGGTGCCAGATTGCATAGACTATTCGGAATGCGGAGAATTAAGTGTGATTCGCTCCATCATCAGCACCGCCACCTTTTCTACCACCTCGGCCTCGACGACGACCTCGATCATCACCGTTATCGTGGCCAGGGAGATCATCAGCACCGTGACGGCCGCCTACGACGATACTCATCTCTTCTTCATTGACCGTCTCGAGAATAGTCAGATCGGAATATCTTATTGTCATTGCATTGCACTCCTAGTGTCCTTAATGTAGGGTTTGAATTCCTTCTTCCTACACTACATATCTTACGGAGCGTACATAAACTCAACGTCAAATATCGTCCATTATTCATTAAATCAATCGGCGACGGAAAAACTTTTCAGCAACAGCAACTTTAAGCTCAGACAGCATCAATTTTATACCCTCGGCCCCGAGCTGTTGATATTAACGGATGGGCGTCGGTGTCTCCAAGCTTTTTCCTGAGCGACATGATATGCATCCTCACCGTCTCAACAGATGTAGTGGAATCAGTATCCCAGAGCCGCTGAAAGAGAGCCTCCGCAGTAAAGCATTGATTGGGGTGGCGCATAAGAAATTCCAACAACGCGAATTCTCGCGGTCGCAACTGGATTTGTTGACCGTCACGACTTACTGACTGGGAGCCCGTATCAAGCTCCAAATCTCGCACACGAAGAATCTGACCGCTCCAACTATTAGGTCTTCTAAGAAGCGCCCGAACCCTGGCCTCAAACTCTACCTGCTCGAATGGTTTAACGAGATAATCGTCAGCACCGGAATCCAAACCGCATGCCTTGTCGTGCTTATCTCCACGAGAGGTGAGCATCAACACCGGGCAACGTCCACCACGACGGCGATAAGCACGAAGAACATCAACCCCGGACAGATCAGGCAAGACCCAATCGAGAATGATCAGATCGTATTGATTGACCGACAGTTGCACTATTGCATAGTCAGCAGTATTCCCGACGTCCACGAGATGATCGCAAGCAAGCAAATACGACTTCACCAGCTCACACAAGATAATGTCGTCATCTACTATAAGAATTTTTGCCACATGATACACCTGGACTGGTAAATAACTATGTCCAAAATCAATCGGAAGTTGACGCTCCCAATTTTCTCTCAATTTTTTCGACGAGATCCGAAAAAATGTTTCCGTCTTGCGGAAATTTTGCAATCGCAAAATTAACCTGAATGTCGACTTTCAGATCTTCTATATCATTAGAAACACAAGAGTAGATCTCGTCTTGAAGAAGCTTTATTGCTCCATCTATTTCATCACTGCGATCAAGGAAGACTGCTAGTCCGAACGTGTCTTCCAGAACTCCACGCACGCATTGAG
This sequence comes from Candidatus Obscuribacterales bacterium, assembly GCA_019746975.1. Lineage (GTDB taxonomy): Bacteria > Cyanobacteriota > Vampirovibrionia > Obscuribacterales > Obscuribacteraceae > JADYXR01. The sequence goes on along the minus strand of JAIERK010000113.1, from coordinate 53,691 downwards.
CGCTAAATCTACCATTGAGGAGACGAGCTAGTATTGAACCAACAGATAAATGTTCTGGACCTTCAACCGATAAAAATACCAATGCAAATTGGCACCCCTTGCCGTTTGATCGCGAAAACAGCTCGAGACTTCGTTCCAGGAAAGCAGGTCGTTTCAACATGCCACTAGAAGGATCAATCGAAGGATTTTGTCTCTCCAGTCTCGAGCAATGCAAAATTCGATCGAGCTCCGATATCATTCTTCGATCAGTCTCAGGTACGAACAAGTGCTCGACGTACCCAATCGACTCGTCCAGAATTTCATACTCCCTTTGATTTACGAATAGAGCTATCGGCACCTGAGCAAAATTGGCTCTTGATCGCAACGCATTGATTATGTCAGAGCCAATCAGGCTACGATTTCGGTAGTGCAGAAGTAGTCCATCAGAATCCGTATCAACGGTGCAGTTCAACATCTCGATTGGAGGGATTGTTCCTCTAACTTTCGTCCCGACAAGTTCGGCGTTTCTCCCAGTATAATCAGTCGCCTCCAGTAACGCTGGTTTGAACAAGTAGGATAGCTCGATAAGAGATGAAACGCTCTTATTCAGTTGCTCCAGGAAATCACCATATACGATATCGGATGCACCAAGGTAAGTTAGTTCTGCTGCGCTGAGCTCCATCGGCTCTTGCATACACAGAACGAAGGGAATTGCCTCATTGCCGGCTGTAATGCGTATATTGCGACAAAGCTCGAACAAAAGTTGCTTGTCGAAAAAAGTCTCGATCAAAAACCCGTCAAATTGTCCTGCCAAGGCCATTGCAAGTGCCTCAAAAGGGTCACTTGCCATCGTTGCTGCGACCCCGTTCCTGGAGGTCAACGCATCATTGACTGCCTCGAATCTTCCAGGATCCGCCAAGACAAGAAGATTCAGCACGCCGGCTTCATCGGCGTCGCCAGCTGTGTCATCGTCGAGCGCTACGGTTCCCGTCTCGTCAGCACCGGCTCTAAACAAACGCTGTATTTCTTTTATCAGGAGGCGCTCGCTGTAGGACCTTTTGTCGGAAAACATCCGCAAATGTTGTTCAATTGTCGCAGCCGCTCTACTCATGCCTGTCAAACCTAACGATCCGGCGCTTCCTCGCAATTTATGCGTTTGGCTTACCAACTCCTTTGTCACTTCCGATTGAATAGATGAGAGTGGCTCAGCAAGTAATATCAAATTCTTCCACTGCGCTTGCACGTCTGCTCTCAGCTTTGCCTTCACCTGAGCAATCGGAGAAGCTTCCGCCTCAACAGCAACCTCGCTGCAAGTCGAGGTCTCGCATCTATACGCATTGAGAAGCCTGTCGACCTCGTAGAGCAGCAGGCCTGGATCCACCGGGCAATGCAAGATCAGTTTGATCTTCAAGATCTCCGTAGACCAAAGATAGGAATGGAGATCAATCCAACGATTCATAATCAATAAAACGTCTGCATTTGAATCATTCTCCAGATACCATCGAGAAGCGTTTTCATCCAAAATCTGATCGTCGACCAAAATCACGTCTGGAGCGGCTGAGGAATCCAGGTCAGAAAGTAAGGACACGAATGTGACGTTGTAATTATGAAGCTTGAAGGTCTCGGCAAGAGGTCTCATGCCTTCGCCGCCTACAACAGAGATCAGTTTGTCACCTCGGTATAGCAAACTCGCAACTCCTCTAAGCTGTTTGACTCGGCAGCTCGAACCAAAAAGTTGATCCTTCGCCCACTTTGCTAACGACGCCAATTCGGCCTCCATGCTGCTCGACAATTGCTTTGGAAATTGCAAGACCTAGACCGGTCCCCTCTTTCTTCCGATTGTCTGCTTGATCGATCTGTTGAAACTTCCCGAACAGTTTGTCCATTTTCGATTCTGGAATGCCAGGACCAAAATCGGTGACGGAAAACTTGACTGTATCGAGATCACCAGGTTCGACCCGCACAGTCACACGATCGGCAATGCCTTCAGAAAATTTGATCGCATTAGACACCAGATTAGTCAAAACCTGAGTTATTCTATCCTGGTCCAGCATAAATGTATTGCTGTCGACAATCTCCGCGACTAGCTCCACGCCTTTGTCGCTCGCCATCGGGCTGAGAGTCTCGATTGCACGCAAAACAATGGCACCTGATTCAATACCAGTCTTGTTTAGTTCAAGCATGCCGGCTTCAATTTTGCGAAGATCGAGAATATCATTGATTAATCTGATTAATCGTTCTGATTCTGAGATCGCAATTGTCACCAACTGCGATACCTTCTCATTTATGGGTCCGGCCAGGCCTCCACCAATCAACCCTAAGGAGCCTCTGATAGCAGCCAGAGGAGTGCGCAGTTCGTGCGAAACGGTAGAGTAAAACTCACTGACCCTTTGTTCGGCCTGCTTCTTCTCTGAGACATCGCGTCCCTCAGGGATTATCAAAACAACGTTTCCATTATCATCAAATATTGGGCTCAGAGAAAAATCGATCGCGACCAGGTTGCCGCTTCTGTCTTTATGTGTGGTTTCAAATCGAACGAACTGGCCGTCACGCGCGCTGGCAATAGAATGCCTGAGGAGCTTCTGCAACTCGGAAGAGTGTGACCACCAGGCAGTCTCCCAGAAAGGTCGGCCGATGACCTCATCTTTAGCTATCGCAGCGAAGTCGAGCGCAGAGCGATTAGCTTCAAGAAGAATGCCGTCGGCATCCAACAGTCCGATAAACTGAAAAGTATGATCAAAGATCGCTTTCAGTTTGCGCTCGCTTTCAAAGGTGCTCGATTGAGCCTTCTCTAGTTCGAAAAGTGTCGATTGCAATTCCGTCGTCTTCGCTTCAAGGCTCTTGCGCGCATCTTCAATCTCTTTGATATGGCTCTCGCGCTCCCTGGTGGTTTGAATTATTCTCGTAGCCAGGTTGTGACCGTATGCGGTCACACCAACGATCATCACGCCAAGCGCCATAGCAAACAGCCGCTCGAAGGAGCGCAAAAACTCAAGCTCTCGGGACTCACCCTCTAATTGAGCTTGCTGAATTTCACTTATTTGCAGTGCGACCTGACGCATGAGAACGTTCGCTTCATAGTATGACTTATCCATACTTGCCATCCCACGAGCGGCCTCTTCAACGCGATCTTCTTGGAACAACGTTAAAACATCGGTTGTTTTCGCAACCATACTTTCAAGCAGCTGATTCATTCTCAGAAGATCTTTGCTAAAGGAGGGATGGGTCACTGTGACTCCGGCCGTATCGAAGTCAATCTTGATCTCCGAGACTTTACCTTCCATTCGGACAAGTGCATCTTCAAGACGCGACTTCTCGCGACCGACATTCTTACTGAGGAAAACGTCGTTACCTGGCGCATTTACATCAGCCGCCAGTCGATCGAGTTCGGAAAGCTGTTTCAAGCGCCGCGTCCAAGCTCGATGCGTTTCGATCGAGGCGTTATATCTCTCAGTGATCTGGTGATTGAGCGAAAGGCTGAGCGCGACTGTCAGCAGATCGAAGGCAGCCAGGACATAATATAGGTGATACCAGTGAAAGTGGCTTAGTCTCTTGTCCGCCATCGGTCGCGCATTTAACTCTTAATCGGCCGCAAACGCACTCAAGTTAGAATCTTTCTAATTTCATCCACTACCTTCATTGGATCAAACGGTTTAATTATGACGCCGGCAGCTCCCAGGTTCTTGTAATGTCGAATTTCTTGGGTTTGAACCTTGGCCGTGATGAATATCACAGGAAGGGTGGGATGCAGTCGCCTGAGTTCAGTGAACACGGTAATGCCATCCAAATCCGGCATCATAATGTCCAGCAAGACAAGGTCTGGAGTTCTCTCGGCAGCGAGTAGAAGGGCCTCCTCGCCGCGGGCTGCAACTCGAACGTTCCAGTCGGTAAGCCCTTCCAGACTCATCTGTACGATCAGTCTCAGGTTGGCATCATCGTCTACAAGAAGGACGTCTCTAATGTCGGCGCTCATTGACGAGCAACTACTCAACCGTCACTGACTTCGCTAAATTTCTTGGTTGATCGACATCCTTACCCAGGAAATCGGCGACAAAATACGAGAGCAATTGCAAAGGCACGACCGTGACGATCGGGCTTAATAGCTCCTCGACGGGAGGAATGCTGAAGATATAGTCGAAAGTCTTCGGCGCTTCCACGTCTCCATCAACGGCAACTGCCACCATACGCGCATTGCGCGCCCGTGATTCCTGCGCATTGGAAAGCGTCTTATCGTATACTCGTCCAGGAACGAGCACTGTAATTACAGGGACCGAAGAATCCAATACTGCTATCGGTCCGTGTTTCAGCTCACCGGCAGCGTAGCCTGACGCATGGATGTAGCTCAGCTCTTTCAGTTTTAGCGCACCTTCGAGAGCGGTCGGGTAATTGAACCCTCTACCGATGAAGACGACGTCCTGGGCATCTGCCAACTTCAGCGATTCACGTCTGTACTGCTCTTCGCGACCAAGCACCTGTTCGATAACAGCCGGGATTTTGCTCAACTCGACTTTGAGCTTCCGTGCGCGCTCCTTGGATATGGAACCGCGCTTCTCAGCCAGGTAAATAGCCAATAAGTAGAAGCAGATTAACTGCGCCGAATAGGTTTTTGTAGCAGCGACAGAAACTTCAATACCGCATTCGGTGACGATCAAATTCTTCGTCAGATGTGCCAGGTGTGAGTCCGGTCGATTAGTGATACCAAGGGTAAAGGAACCGTTGCCGATTGCATCTTTGATCGCCGCCAGAGTATCGGCCGTTTCACCCGACTGGCTTACAGCGATAGTCAATGTTCGATTGTTGCCTAGCAGTTTTCTTCCGCGAACCTCTGAGGCGATGTCGACTTCCACAGGGATGCCGCAGAGCTCTTCGATTACATACTTTCCGACCATACCGGCATGATATGCGGTGCCACATGCGACGATCTGAACGCGATCTATCGAGCGGATCTCTTCATCGGTGAGGTGAACTCCATACATACCGGAAACATCCGGCGAGAAGCTCTCCACATTGAAATTGACTTCTTTTTCCGCACCTAAAAGATATTTGCTCAGCGTCTGGCGGAGAACGAGCGGCTGTTCATGAATCTCTTTGAGCAGGAAATGCTTGAAGCCTTCCTTGTCAATTTTGTAAGCGCTAGCCTCAACCGAGATCGGCTCTCTATGAGCTTCTACGCCATCGAATGCGAACAAGCGAACTCCATCTGCGCGAATCTCGGCAATCTCGGACTGCTCTAGTCGCAGGATGCGATTGGTGTATTGCCTTACAGCAGCTGAATCGGAAGCGAGAAAGCTCTCTTTCTCTCCGAGCCCAACAGTAAGCGAATAGTGGTGATTAACTGCGTAAATCCGATCGGGAAAAGTTTGACTGACGATACCCAGCGCATAGGCGCCATCCATCTGCCGAACGGTTCGCAAAATCGCCTGAAGGAGATCGTTGTCTTTTTCAAACTCAAAAGACACCAGATGTGCCACCACTTCCGTGTCCGTATCAGAGACAAACTCGAAACCTTTTTCGATTAGCGTGCGCTTGAGCTCGCCGTAGTTTTCTATAATCCCGTTATGAACTACAGCAAGAGTGCCGCTCTGATTGACGTGAGGATGGGCATTCGCATCAGTCGGGCTGCCGTGAGTCGCCCAGCGAGTGTGACCAATCCCTACCGTCGCCGATGGACGCTCTTTCTGCAGAAGCATTTCGAGGTTGTTGAGTTTGCCGACCGCCTTCAACACATTGAGCCGGCCGCCTTCGATCACAGCGACTCCTGCGGAATCGTAGCCCCGATACTCAAGCACCCTGAGCTTGGATAGCAGAACAGGTGCCGCGTGATTCGATCCTAGATAGCCAACGATCCCACACATTGATTAGAGCCTCCGCTTAGATCTCCATTATTTCGCTTTCTTTATCTCTTATAGCTTTATCTACTTCAGTTATGTACTTGTCCGTCATCTTCTGAAGTAGCTCCGCTTTGCGCTTCAAATCATCTTCAGAAACCCCTTTTTCCTTGAATTTCTTGAGTTCCTGGTCACAGTCACGTCGAACGTTTCTGATGGAGACCTTTGCTTCTTCACCAACTTTTTTCACGTGCTTAGTCAAATCTTTACGACGCTCTTCCGTCAAGAGCGGAATACTGATGCGCACGACTGTCCCATCACTATTGGGTGTCAATCCGAGATCCGACTTATGAATTGCTTGTTCGATAGCTTTGAGAACGCTCTTGTCGTAGGGTTGGATAACTAGTGAGCGACCATCCGGCGTAGAAATATTCGCCAGACTCTTCAAACCTGTAGGCGTCCCATAGTAGTCGACCTCGATACGGTCGAGCAAAGAAGGATTTGCCCTGCCGGTTCTGATGGACAAGAACTCGGTCTTGAGGGTTGCTATCGATTTTTTCATTCTCTCCTCGCCAGAGGATAGAACTTCATCCGTTGTTGCTGCTGTGCTGCTCATGATCGCCCTCCTAGACGCGAACCGACCAGGGTACCTATTTTCTCTCCACGCACTATCTGTTCGATGCTGCCCGCCTTGTTGAAGTCAAATACGATTATGGGAATGCTGTTCTGTTTACACAGATCTACAGCTGACGCATCCATGACTCGCAAATCCTGTTTGATTAAATCATCAAATCCAATTCTTCCAATCTTCTTGGCATCAGGGTTTCTCTTGGGATCATCGCTATAAACGCCGTCCACATTGTTTTTTGCCATCAAGATAACATCTGCCTTAATTTCGGCAGCGCGCAACGCAGCGGCGGTATCTGTCGTCACGTGCGGATTTCCAGTTCCACCCCCAAAGATAACTATTCGACCCTTTATTAGATGTCTAATAGCTCGCAATCGTATAAATGGTTCTGCTACCGCGGGCATGGCGATGGCGGTCTGCACACGTGTGTCGATACCTTTGGAGTTTAAAACTTCACCCATGATCAAGCAGTTCATAATGGTCGCGAGCATACCGACATAGTCGGCAGCCGCTTTATCCATGCCTTCTGCCGCCCCTTGCACGCCCCGGAATATGTTTCCGCCACCGATAACGATGGCTATCTGGACGCCCAAGTCCTTAGCCTTAACGATCTCTTCTGCGATGGCATTGATGACACGCAGGTCGATACCGAAGCCTTTCTCACCTTGAAGGGCTTCACCACTAAGTTTCAATAAAATTCGTTTGTACTGTGTTTCTGATTCTGACATTGTAAAAGACCTTGGAGCGTCTATCTCCACAGGTTTTACGACCGTGGTAGATCATATCGCTTCTCGCTACCCTACTTCCAGACTGACATTCTAATGGCTACAGAGTCGTTTAGATCGGACAAATTGAAAACCGGGCACCTGCGGCACCCGGTTTCTTCATGCATTTTAAGAATCGATATCTTCGCTTCTTGATTACTCGCCCTTTGCTTCTTCGCCAGCACCCAGAATGAAGAGTGAGTAGCGAATCGGGGTCAAGGTTGCACCGAGCTCTTTGGCCTTCGCTTGGAGACAGGCTTCGACCGTCTGAGAAGGGTCTTTGACGAACGGTTGGAGAGTCAAGCAGCGTTCTGCCAGATTCTTCTCAACGCGACCGGCAATGATCTTCTCTTTGATCTCTTCTTTCTTACCAGCGAGGTCAGCCTTTCCGGCTTCGATACGTTGCTCGTCTTCAACAATGTGCTGAGGAATTTGATCCTTGGTCAGGAATTCAGGCTTCGAGGAGACGATGTGCATCGCAAGCTCACGAGCAAATGCTTGTCCTGCTTCGGAGCAAACATCCGCCGTCGCTTTCAGTTCGACGAGCGCACCCATCTTGCCGCCCAGCGTGTGAACGTAGAGACCGATCAGACCAGCTCCTTCGACTTCGAAGTACTCGACGCGCTTGATCACGATATTTTCGCCGGTTTTAGCGATACCTTCGGTGACCAGCTCGGAGACAGTCTTTCCATCGACTTTTTGCTCCAAGAGCGCTTCCGGACTCTTGGCTTTGCTTTCAAGAGCGATATCGGCAATGCGGTTGGCAATTGCGACAAACCCTTCATTGCGAGCGACGAAGTCGGTTTCGCAATTGAGCTCTACCAAGATGGCTTTCTTTCCGCAAGGAGAAACTCTTCCTACGACGATCCCTTCGGAAGTCGCTCTGGAAGCCTTTTTGCTTGCAGTAGCAGCGCCTTTCTGACGCAGCCATTCGAAGGCCTTGTCGAAGTCGCCGGATGTTTCTACCAGCGCCTTTTTGCAATCCATCATTGCCGCTCCGGACTTTTCTCTAAGTTCCTTAACCATCGAAGCGGTAATTTCAGCCATTTTCACCATATCTCCCTCAACAATTGAAGCTTGTGAGCTTCTCGTAACTATTTTCCTGCGTCTTCAGATTCATCTTCGGAGGCAGCTCCGCCAACGAGGCTGGAAGCCATTTCCTTGTCGGCTTCTTCACCAACTTCGGCTTCTTCCTCTTCAATCGGTGCGTCCAACGAATGTCTCTTGCTAGAGCGAACTTCTTCTACATGATGATCGTCGCCACCACCTCTAGCCTGTTGCCCTTCGATGATCGAATCGGCAATACGGCTGGTGATTAATCGAATCGAACGAATCGAATCATCGTTACCAGGGATCACATATGTGATACCTTCTGGATCGCAGTTGGTATCTACGATAGCGACGGTCGATATACCGCTCTTCACCGCTTCTGCGACGGCAATAAGCTCGCGCTTTTGATCGATGATGAAGAGCACGTCGGGACGTCCTCTCATCGTCTTGATGCCGCCAAGCGACTTCTCGAGCTTCTCGAGTTCGCGGTTGAGAACAGCTTGTTCTTTCTTACCGCGTCTGAAGAAATCTCCGGATTCCCGCATTTCTTCGAGCTCTTTCAAACGGTTGACGCGCAACCGGATCGTCTCGAAGTTGGTGAGCATGCCACCAAGCCAGCGACGATTGACGTAGTGAGAGTGGCAGCGTCTTGCTTCTTCTTCCACAATGTCGGCGGCTTGTTTTTTGGTGCCAACAAAAACAATGTTCTTTCTCGCCTGGGCAGCCTGCCGAATGAAATCGCAAGCTTTGTCGAGCGCTTTGCTCGTCTGCTCCAGGTCGATAATGTAAATTCCGTTGCGCTCTCCATAGATGTACTGGCGCATTTTCGGGTTCCACCTTCGGGTCTGGTGACCAAAATGTACGCCCGCTTCCAAGAGTTGTCTCATCGATGCTACTGGCAAGGCTTGGTTTATCTCCTCTCTTAGTTGAATCATGCGGGTCCGACCTTAATCCAATCTAGTTATTGTGTGTAGTTATTGTTGTGTAAGTACTTTAGGGAAATCGGCCTCAAATTTAGCGCTTTCTGTAGCGCTCACGTGAAGCCACAAGGGCATCCGATCTGAGGCATTATATCCGCAAGGGCTATCCAGCACATGCTAAATAGATACTAGTAGCTCTCCGCGATGAGGCGACAAGCACCTGCGCGGACGGGAGCGACCCGTACCGGCCTTGAGGACAATCCAGACATTTTAGCATAAGCCGCGTCAGAACTGTATTTATGGACAACTACGCGGCCCGATAGTTATAATAAATCTACGTGAATCCTCATTAATCAGTGTCTTAAGGTGAGTCTTGTCGAAGGTTTTGGTCCTCAATGCTTCATACGAGCCGCTTAACATATGTACATGGCGGCGTGCTGTTGTACTTTTGCTGAAAGGCAAAGCTGAGCAAATCGAGCACAACGGCAAGGTGATTTACGCCGATATTCCACTGCCCACAGTCATTCGCCTGAGGCATTACGTCAAGATTCCGTACAAAGAGATCAGCTTGTCAAGGCGCAATATCCTGCACAGAGACAATTACACGTGTCAGTACTGCGGTGTCAGGCGACCGGATCTAACTATCGATCACATCATTCCTCGCTCCCGAGGCGGTATAGATTCGTGGGATAACGTTGCTGCGGCTTGCTTGAAGTGCAATGTCAAGAAAGGTGATCGCACTCCCAAAGAAGCCGGAATGGGTCTTCGAATCGTGCCTAGACGTCCACTTTCGCATGTTCATTTTGAAATTTCGAAACATACTGCGATTGGTGAAAACTGCTGGCAAAAATATGTGATCGGTTAAGCTAAAATTGTTTTGATTCTGAAAGGGGTCCTCAAACCTCTGACACAATCAATTCGATCAATATGTACTACATGAAAAAGGGGTGGAGATGCGAGGCAGGTTGTTGGCTCTGATTGGGCTTATGGTCTCGTTATCCAGTTGCTCCAGCTCTCCCTTGTCAATGCTTGATGCAGGCGACATCCGAAATCACTTCAGCATTCCATCATCGACGAAGATTGAATCCTACTGGTGCAAGCCGCCCAGATCATCTATCTTCGGTCGACCGAACCTGACAATAAGAGCGCATTTCAAATTCACAGACGAAGAATTCGCCAACTATATGAAGAGCGTCGAAGTCGAGTCTAAGTGGGCAAAAATGCCGCTCAACAATCGATACTTCATAACGATGAGTGAGATTGACCGCTTCCATAATTGCGATCTGCGCAACCTGGAAAATATCAAGAATGGCTATTTCTTAATGCGAACAGCAACTGGTCATGGCTTGCTCGATCCGAAAGCACCTGTCTTACTCTGTCCGCCAGCCAGTCCTGACAAGGATTTCGAGATCGCGGCCGTAGACACGGACAGAAAAGATCTCTGGATCATGCTCAAGCAAGACTATTAGTAAAGGCGGCGGTTAACTGCCGATAAGGCTTTTCATTGAACATATTATTCGTCTGCTTGGGCAACATCTGCCGATCCCCAATTGCCGCGGGCATCATGCAAGATGTTTTCCGGACTCTTGGCATCAAAGGTACCGTTGAGTCCGCAGGCACCGCCAACTTCAACGTTGGACAACCGGCCGACAGGCGGGCGATCGAGGTAGCAAGTTCTAAGGGGATCAATATCAGAAATCATCGCGCTCGCCAGATTTCGCGCGACGACTTCGAGCGGTTCGATCTGATTATCGTCATGGAAAAAACCCATCAAAAGTCACTCGAGGCCATGGCACCTAAATCAGTTCATCACAAAATTCGACGGCTGCTCCCGGACGGCGATGTGCCGGACCCTTATTTCTCAGATGAACAGGCGTTCCGCGACGTTTTCAATCAATTACTGCCTCACTGTCAGTCGCTGGGTGAAGAACTCATTCGCAAGCGGCAAAAGCCTTGAGGCAGCGGCAGCTCTAAGCGGAGGAAAGTCCCGGAGAGGCGACCGGCCGAAGCAAGAAAGCCGTGTTGGATAGGCATAGGAGCCGGCTGGAAGCCGGTCCCAGTTAGCAGGCAGCAACGCCCGGTTTTCGGTTCGCAGGCAGTAAGCGTAGTTTTCTGGCGAGCGGGTATGGCATCGCATCTCCGTTCTAATCGTTTCCTCTCACAACTGGTAAAAACCCTGGAATGACTCAAGTCCAATTCAAGGTCACAGGTTTGCCCAGGACACTTAACATGGAATAAATAAGTCGAGGAAGAGGGCGATAACATGAAGTTGAGCGATAACTTACTGGGATCAATGAAGGGTCGCAACCGACGTGGCGCCGGAATCCTATGCCTGTCGTTCGTACTGATGGCAATAGCTTCCATTGCCGGAGCGGTCTGGGGTCACTTCCAGAAAACTACGCCGACTCCGGGAGTCTGCTCCACACAACAGCCTGCACCAAATGCGATATTCCGAGAGCCTTGTCCCGGCTGCGGAATGGGTTAGAATTTAGCCGTCCCAGCAGCGAAGAACAATGAAACAGCAAGTTCTTGCCGGTCTTTCACTAATGCCGGACGACGATTTCGCCGATTCGACATACCCGCTATTCGAGGACGGGCTGGTCGATTGGGTGGAATGGACTTTCGACATGGGATGGAGCGATCGAGGTGTGCCGGGCTGGCTCCGCGAGCTGCTCGACTATTTCGGCGAAAGAGGACGACTTAGCGGCCACGGCGTCCAGTACTCAGCACTCTCGGCGCGTTGGACGGATTTCCACGACAGGTGGGTGGCGCGACTTGACCAGGAAGTTCGCGAACGGAAGTACGCGCATATCTCAGAACATTTTGGTCTGGCCAGAGCAGGACAATATCTTTTTCATGCACCTCTGCCGGTACCATATTGCGATGCCGCTATTTCTGTAGGTCGGGACAACATAGCGAAGATCGCCGCGATTGCAAGATGTCCGATCGGACTGGAGAATCTCGCACTAGCGTTCTGCCCCCTGGATGTTGCTCATCAGGGAGAGTTTCTCGATAAACTGCTCGCGCCTGTAGTAGATGGATTCCTGGTACTGGACCTGCACAATCTATACTGCCAATCGGTCAACTTCCAGGTTCCATTCTTCGAATTGCTAAAATCCTACCCGCTAGAACGCGTGACCGAAATTCATATCTCTGGTGGTTCCTTCAGTCATTCTAGCGCCGGCAACACAACGCAGCCGATACGCAGGGACACGCATGACGGACCAGTACCACAAGAGTTGTTCGATTTCCTTCCGCGAGTGATCGAGAGCTGCCCGCGTGTACAGGTGGTCATCCTGGAACGGCTGGGCAACACACTCTCGAATAAGAGTGAGCGCTCAGGATTTGCCAGTGAGTTTCGCAAACTAAGAAAAACACTGTATCGATTGCAAACGAAAAGTACTAATATCGGCTCACAGAGCGGGTTTTCTCACACCACATTGCAAACACTTTCCAGAGACCGAGATTTGAATCACGAGGAGAAGACTTTATTGGTCTATCAGGACAACTTGCTCAACAAGTTATCTGAAGATCGAGATGCCACCTGGGTTAAGATGCAATTGGTCGACTTACACAACAACCATTCCTGGCTTCTAGGATACATTGACGAACTTGAAGTCCGCATGCTGGAAGTCGGTCAAGAGTTAACCAAGAAATGGGGAGTGAGGGTTTGATTCAAACTTTGGACAGCGAGTTATTCAAACCAAACCAGCACATCTCGAAACGAACCAATTTGTTGAGTGTTGAACGCACAATCTTTGGGATCGCGCCTCGGATCGAGACGCTACTTGTTCTTGATCTCACGAAATTTATTCGACAAATTATCGAGAATAACGGGGTTGCCACCAGCATTCTTAAATGCTGATAGGAAATTCGGATCTTTCCCCGCATCCAGTCGAGCTGCGGTCTCGATGACTCGAGGAGAGATTTCTTGTCCTGCGCTTTTTCGATTCTTCACCTCCTCTGTCAGTAATTCAACACCTCGCCTGATGTCGGCGGGATTGTTAGAATTGGAAAGCGCTCTTGCATACAGATCGCGACCACTGACGCTGATAATGGCAAGCTTGTTGATCTTTATGCCGCCGGACACATCAGGACCATCAATTTTTTGGATCATGTTTTTGGCTAGCCAAAACTTGTCGTCATCTTTAAGGGAATCTCCCATCTTGATGAGCTCTTCGACTTGTTTCTTCTCCAGGTCCGTCAATTGACCTTTTGGAGCGCCGTATTGAGAGACGAATCTTTTTTCCTCTCCAGTGGAACCGGGTCTGGTCAGAGTTTTCTCACACAGGATACGAACTCCGGCTTTTTCGAGAAGACTATCAATTGTTTTGTCTGTGGCTTTTTCCAAATATTTTTTGCAATTGTCCAGTTCGATTCTTCGTTTAATCGTATTGATCGCGGTTTCAGCTCGTTGTTGCACTTCTGGAATTTCTGTTTCCTCGTTTGCTTTTTGAAGTGCCGGCAATGCGGCCGAACCCATGTTTTCCAGAGATTTCTGGGCATCTGCCCTGACCTTGTATTCTCGACTTCCGAGATTCTCGATGTGTTTCTGAATCTCTATCGGGTTGAGGCCTTCTTGTTTCGAATCGTTTTTCGTCTCGGCGGTCTTTGCTCCTTTTCCAACCTCAGGCTTATCAGAACGATTGGCTTTGGGACGCTCGATTGAGTGCGAAAGCTCATCCTCTAGCGCGGAAGATGGCGCCGGTGACTGGTTCTTGTCGTGACCACAGTCGGACGGGTCGAACAGAATAAAGCTCGACAAAAAATCTTCCATCTCACCGGACGCAGAATTCATTGATTTAGTCGAATCGCTATTTGCACTGCCGGATTCAGTCTTGCGAAAGAGTCGCATGTTTTCAGGCGAATATGCTTCTAAGAAACTTGGAGCACCGCTTGAATTAATCTGCGTATGTTCGAAATTCGTGGTTGGTTGAAAATCTTCCATCTGTTTTCGGCTCTCCGTGTGGTTACGCAGCCTGGTCGGTCATCCGCACGATCGGAGATCAATGCCGACAAAGCTATCTGTGGTTATTAGGTCGTGGTTGTGATGCGGAAAAACCATGTTCACTGTTGAAATGATAGTTGATGTATCTGGCAGCTATCTGACATCCAGAGCTGCCACCACATATGTCCTCGAAGGCATAACATAGACGTTATGCCTTCGAGATCGATGTCAATTTTTCGAATTGAACGTGCGATATCTTTTCGAAAGACTCTCGAGATACTCTATATCTCCACCAGCATTTTTGAACTCTTCGAGGAACTTCGGATCTTTTCCCACATCCACGCTGGTGATAATCTGGCAGCTATCTGACATCTGGGTCTGGCAGCACCACATAAAATATTGCTCAAGAAGAAAATATCGGCAAGAGGGTGAACAAACTCTTAGAACGGTAGCGGACGCGAAGCTGCCCACCTGGCGCGTCTCGATGAGTCGGCCGCTTGAAAGAACTGACTCGATTAATTGCTTCAAGCAATTGAACTTTTTTGCACTCGCCAACGTTTAAAGAATTAGCAGTTGTTGTTCTCACGAGGGTAACCTGATGACCAGCAATCTATACTTTGATAGAAGCGCTCGCAGCCAGAGTCGGATTTCCAGTTGGAGTTGGAAGGTGCTTGCACCAGTCTTTGCTGAGATAGTTGTAGACCTTCAAGCACGCGATTTGAAAGATCGCCTGTTTACCTATGCAGTGCCGGAGTATCTCATCGATGAAGTATTCGTAGGAGCGCAGGTGCTAGTACCGTTCGGTCATCAGGATACGGTCGGCGGATATGTGGTCGCACTCAAAAATAGCTGCTCGACAGAGTTCAAAGTCAAAGAGATAGCCGAAGTCTTGGAGCCGGACCCGCTATTCGATAAGGAGTACATCGACTTTCTCGGCTGGATCGCATTCAAATCCTGTGCACGCCTGAGCGATGTCGTGCAAGCCGCATTGCCTGCCAGCCTCGCGCCCAGGCTCAAGCGCGTCATACGACTATCAGGTGATCCAAAATCAGAGGATTTTGCCAACAAGAAGTCGGCACTTATGATTCGCAGTCCGCAAGCGCTTGCCTTGCTAGAGGTGATGGGCAGTGCAGGTGCCCGCGGATTGGCCGTTAACACCGCACGTCAGCGATTCTCACGATTGAAAAGGCAGCCGGCGACAATATTTTTTAAAGCACTGAGTTTTTTAAAACAAGAAGGCATGGTCGAAGTTCAAATCGAGACAACCGCGAAGACCGCGCCCAAGACTGTCACGCAAATCCTTTTGGGCTCAGGAGAAGCAAAGACACGTAGACAAGAAGAGATCACCACTATCCTGCAGCGGCACAATGGCGCGATGCCCCTTCCCGAATTGCTCAAAGCAGCACGCACCACATATGGCACCATCCATCGGTTAGAGTCTGAAGGAGTTGTACAGCTCGTCGAGGAAGAAGTCCTGCGAAATCCGATGAATAGCTTTGCTTCATCGAAGTCGACCGGCCCGCGTCCAGAGCTGACAGCGGACCAGTCCCACGTAGTCGATGTGCTGATGGGGGAGCTTCGTTCGGTGATTGCCGAAGGTAACCAGCGCGCACCCGACCCATGGCTTCTGCATGGAGTCACAGGCTCCGGCAAGACAGAGGTTTATCTCAGGCTCATTGAAGAGGCGCTCAGGCTCGGTCGAACAGCACTGCTATTGGTACCAGAGATCAGCTTGACCCCTCAGTTAGCAGCCAGACTGAAAGACCGATTCGGCGATATGGTCTCAATCTGGCACAGCGCTATAAGCGCCGGAGAGCGCTACGACACCTGGCGCAGGCTCCGCAGCGGTCAAGTCTCCGTCTTGCTTGGCGCTCGTTCTGCGATTCTCGCGCACGTCCCCAATCTCGGCGTCATCATTTTGGACGAAGAGCACGACAGCAGCTACAAACAGAGCACTCCCAGTCCTCGCTATAACGCTAAAGAGGTGGCTCTGGAGAAGGCCAGGCGACATGGAGCGCTTGTGTTATTCGGCAGTGCCACCCCCGACGTTAGCACCAACTACAAAGCGCGCGCGCTTTCGCGAGTCCTGGAGCTTCCTCAACGAGTGCATAAGCAAGCGATGCCGGAAGTGAAAATCATAGACATGCGACAAGAACTCAGTCTTGGCAATCGCTCTATATTGTCACTGCTGCTCGCAAAGGCGATTGAGAGACGCTTGGAGCAAAGAGAGCAAATAATTCTGCTCATCAATCGACGTGGTTATGCCAGTCATGTTTTTTGCAGAGCATGCGGTTATGTGGCTCATTGCAAGAATTGCAGCGTAGCTATGGTTTTTCACAAGCACAGCGTCACCAAGCAACCCGACACATCATCGAATTCACAATCGAAAGGCGGGTATCTAGCGTGCCACCATTGTGGATACGAGCGCTACTCGTTCACCACCTGCCCTACTTGCAAGAGTCCATTTATAAAAGAATACGGACTGGGCACCCAACAGGTTGAAGAGACCGTTCGCCAGAAATTTCCAGGAGTGAGGACACTGCGTCTAGATAGCGATGTAACACAAAAGAAAGGCGCCTATCGCGAGATTTTCGAGGACTTCAGCTCCGGAGAGGCTGATGTTTTGATCGGCACCCAAATGGTGGCTAAGGGACTGGATGTGGCGAACGTCACGCTTGTCGGCGTGCTGGTCGCGGATGCCGCGCTCAACATGCCGGACTTCCGCTCCAGCGAAAGGGGCTATCAATTGCTCAGCCAGGTTGCCGGTCGTGCCGGTAGAGGTCACAAGCCAGGGCAAGTGATCTTACAAACTTATAATCCTGACCTCAAAGTTCTGGAATGGGCAAAGAAGCATGACTACAGCAACTACTTCGACAGCGAGATCAAGGCCAGGGAGGCTTTTGCATATCCGCCTTTCAGCAGAATTATCCGCACGGTGCTACAAGGACCAGATGCAGCCGAAGTCGAGTTTGGTTTAGAAAGGCTGGCGGAGGAGCTCAGTCTCGCCATCGGTGACAACACCCCTGGAGAGACAGTCCAAATCCTGGGACCGAGCCCTTGTTTGATCGAAAAGGTAAAGAACAGATTTCGCTACCATTTACTCATAAAAGTCAAAGGAGACGACCGCGTAATGGACAGCCTGTTACAGTTTCTCCGGAATAAGAAAGTTCCTAAACAACTTTCCCTGGCTGTAGATGTAGATGCCCTCGACTTGCTATAGAATTAGCTTCTTGCGCTTTCTGAGGCTTCGATTCGGCGTTTCAGACCGGAGTAACGAGGTACCTTCCTCGTTCTTGCCGAAGTTTTTTTTCAATATCGAGTAGACAGAACGAGCGTTCTAAAGCAAAAGTGATTTGGGTTTATTACTTATTTGTCGTATTAGTCCTGGCTGTAGCCGGACCATTTTTGCTCATCCAGAAAAAGGCGAGAGCCGGGCTGAAAGAGAAATTCGGTTTGATTCCGCAATCGGTCAAAGCGCGTAATAACGAAGGGTGCATCTGGATTCATGCGGTATCCGTCGGAGAGTTCAACGCGGTCAAACCACTTATACGAGCGTTGAGATCTAGATACCCTGAGCAACCGATCGCCGTATCTACGACGACTTTGACTGGTCAGACGCTTGCCCGACAGCATCTAGCAAGTGACATAACCGTGTTCTACTTCCCATTCGACCTGCCGTGGGCAACACGCTCCTGGCTAAAGATACTAGAGCCCAAGCTAGTAATAATCGCAGAGACCGAGATTTGGCCAGGCTTTGTCACCGAGTGCAAGAGTCTAGGAGTCAAGATAATCACCGTCAACGGTCGCATGTCGCCGAAGTCGGCCCGGGGGTATGAGCGCTGGAAGTTCTTATTCGGACCGATCCTTCGCAAGCTGGATCATGTAGCCGTTCAATCAGAGAATGAGGCAGCCAGGTATCGTTCAGTAGGTGGAGAGGGGCTACCTGTGACTATCACAGGCAACCTGAAGCTTGACGGGATTGCCACCGCCGATGGTAGCGACCGAGACGCTATGACGAAGCTGGTTAACAACGACAGCGAAAATGAATTCCTCGTGGTGGCAGGATCCACCCATGAGGGGGAAGAGAGCGCATTACTCAAATGTCAAAGGCAGCTGCTGGACGATTTTAAGCGGAGAGGCGAAAAAGGACTTCGCCCTCGACTGATCTTAGCTCCTCGCCACCCAGAACGATTCGAACGCGTTGTACAAATTGTCGAAGAGAACGGATTCAAGCCGAAGAGATATAGCTCAAACGAGGGGCTTGAAGCAGACAATGACGTGTATATTCTCGACGGCTTAGGCATTCTCGCCCGCTTGTACTCAATCGCCAACGTGGCTTTTGTCGGCGGAACCATTGCCAAGGTCGGCGGTCACAACCTGCTTGAGCCCTACGCATACTCGGTACCCACGTTGTGCGGTCCCCATGTTCACAAAACCAGGGACATTGCAAGGGCACTCACCGAGATTGGAGCTCTCGTTCTCATTGAAGATGAAGACCATCTCGCTGAGCGCCTAAAGGGATTTCTGCTCCGGCCGCAGACAGCACAAGTCTTGGGCAACAAAGGCAGACAGTGGATTAACGACAACCAGGGTGCTGTCGATAAGACGATTGTAGTGATTGACAAACTAATCGACGATAACGGCAAAACACCGGAAAGATTGGTAAAAACTGGAGCTTCGCAAAATGTCTGAAGATCTCTATTCTAAAATCATTGGAAATCCGGTAGCGCGCACATTGCTGACACCGGCGTCCTTCGTCTATGGAGCAGTAGGTTATGCACGCCTGAAGGCATATGCTAATGGGTGTATAGAAAGGGCAAAGCCTGATGTTCCTGTCATCAGCGTCGGCAATCTCTCGGTCGGCGGCACAGGCAAAACACCGATCACGATAGAGCTTGCAGAGCGTTTTATCCACCAAGGAAATCGAGTCGCGATTCTGTCTCGAGGGTACAAGAGAAAGGCATCGACTCCATACACGGTCGTGAGCAACGGCGAGAAGATACTCGCCACCTGCCAGGAAGCAGGAGACGAACCATACATGATGGCGCAGGCGGTGCCTGCGGCCGTAGTCATTTCCGGCAAATCCCGCAGCGAAACTGCTGAAATCGCAATCAAAAAATATCACTGCGATATCATCATTCTTGATGATGGGTTTCAACACTTAAAACTCAGACGAGACATCGACGTCGTGCTGCTGGATTATAACGAGACCCTCGACGATAACATGGTTCCGGCAGGACGTCTGCGCGAACCGATGAGCGCGCTTGGCCGCGCCACCCACATAATAATCAGCAAAGTGCCGCTCTATCCTGACCCAGCTAGGACTCGCCGTTTCCAGAGTCTGATCGCAAAATACGCGCCTGAGGCGACTGTCTCGATGTGTCGTTTTCGTCCAGCGTACTTGCGGGCGGAAACTCCATTGAGTCCTTCGGAAGTGAGCGGGCAAAAAGTGGTGGCACTCTGTGGTATCGCAAAACCAGCTTCCTTCGTCGACTCCATCAAACAGCTTGGTGCGGAAGTTGTCTCCATGAGCGCCTTCCCGGATCATCACTGGTTCTCCGAAGCTGATTTGCAAAAACTGGAAAGCAAAGTCACCACTTACAAAGCCAACTATATCGTCACGACCGAAAAGGACTTCGTCCGTCTCGAGCTTCCCGACAGCCTCAAGAGCAAAGTGATGGCACTCGTGATGGAGACCGAATGGATAGGCGAGCCGCCATCGTTCAATCTTCCCGCGGCGAATACCACTGTCGCGGTGACGCAGAATGTTTAACGCAAAAAATATCCTCGTCATGAGATACCGCTTTCTGGGCGATACGATCCTGACTGTGCCATTCCTGCGAAACTTGAGAAGAGCAGCTCCCCAAGCAAAGATCGACATGCTCGTGGGTCCCGCGAGCGGCGAAGTCTTGAAAGGCTGTCCATACGTGGATGAATTTATCCCTTTCGACACAACGCGATTTCACAAATACGATCAGGGAAAAGGCGACGCAAGAAGCTATTGGTCTTATTTTTTCGAGCTTCGAAAACGCAATTATGATTGCGCTTTCGTACTCAAGCGCTCCCTGTCGTCGGCCTTTCTCGCACTAGGCACAGGTGCTCGCATACGAGCCGGCTACGCGACGGAAGGACGAAGCCTGCTTCTCACTCACAAAGTTCGATGGGACACCTCCATTCACGAAGTGGACTCGTTGGCGAGCGTCCTGGAAGCCGTCGGAATCACGGCTCACGACAAACACCTGGAAGCCTGGATCAGCAAAGATGAAACCAGGGCGATGCGCGAAAAAGTTTCATGCCTGGACAATCATCGCTCACGAATGTTGATTCACGCGGCGGCGGCACACCCTGATAAAACCTACCCTCTAGAGCATTTCGCCGAAGTGATTAGAGCCTTGCATAGTGAGTTCGGAATGACGCCATTCTTTACAGGCGATCGCAAAGATAGGGAAACCTACGAAGAACTCGCTGTCTTGGCTGGCATAAAAAGTGTTAATATGGCAGGAGAGCTCTCAATAAGGGAAAGTATGGCGTTATACAAAGAGATGGACATCGCTGTATGCGTCGACTCGGGTCCCGCCCACCTCTCGTGTGCGGTCGGCACCCCTACCGTCACCCTTTTCGGACCGACCGACCCTGTCCGATGGCAGCCCATTGGACCATCCCAGACAGCGGTCTTCGATGACTCTTTAGAGTGCCGTCCATGCCAATACAAAAAGACTTGCAGCAATCGAGAGTGCCTGACGCAACTGTCTCCGCTGAAGGTGATTGAAGCTGCCAGACACCTGATCAACAACCGTCGCCCAGCCATTTCGTGAAAATGGGAGTAGATAAATGAAACTCAAGCCAGTTCTTCCGATCGCCCTATGTGCAGTCACACTTCTTGTGACAGCAACACTCCCGGCGACGGCAGCGAATTCTACGACAGGAGCGTCAGCGGCGAGGTCGAACCGACCAGCCTGGCCGAAGTGGTACTACTACGATTACATCGGCATGCGCGAATGGCACAAAGGCAACAAGTCTCAGGGTCTCGCCTATCTCGACCAGTCGTACAAACTGGCTCAAGCAGCATGCGGCAGCGGTAGAGCGCCCCTAGATAACTACACGAAAAAATTGCTCGGCGATGTTATTGAGCACCAGACACTCCATATCGCTGACTGGCGCGAAGTTCCTCGAGAAAAGGCACAGAATTTGAGCGTCAAAGAGCTGCTCAAGCGAGAGTCGAGAGGCATACCCCAGAGTGAGAAAGAGAGACAATGGCGATTCCTCGAAAAATTGACTAAATTCGCAGGCGGCACGCTCGGCAAGAGGCACTACGTAGTACAGCGCTTGGAAGCACAGATGGAAGATTGCATACCAGCCCCCACGCAGGAGGATTCCCAGGCGGTGGCAGCGGGCAACCCCATGAGAGGACGAGTCAACGGTCAGACACCGAAGTGGTGGCGAGAAGCAGACTCGGACCTCAGACCTGAGCTCTTCACCAGAGAGCGGCGCAATCTTCACGGCTCAACTAAGAAAAATGAGAATAAACTGGACCCTGCTTCAGAACCAACGATTGCAGGAAAAGGTTTCGTCTATATCGCCGGTCAGAAATACGATCGCAACAAGCAAGATCTTCCTCACAATAATGGATGGGGCGGCAATTCCTTAGTCGGTGCCGCTGCCAAAGACCCGAAAGATCCGAATAACGAAGTCTATTCCGGCTGGGGCAACCAGGGTCAAGGTGCAGAGATGAGAGCCGTGCCGATAACCAAGTGGGGCATGAGCGGCGAAGAGAAAGTCCGCGGTGGTCTTAGAACGCCTACGACACCCTGGGGTCAGAACACAAAAGACTTCAATGGTACCGATACCGGCAATCTGAATTCCTGGGGCGACAGCGCAGGCGTCGGACAGGACCCGGAAAGATCTAGCAACCAACAGAGCACATACTCCTCCGGCAGCAAGTAAGCCTGAGCAACTCGTATTGCATTCAAGATTCTCGCCTACCGAACAGGCATGCGGATTGTCTCATCATCCAATCGCGCCGCTTCTTGCTGATGAGAGAACACTGTTTCGCCCCTTGCCACGAACGCATGATCTGGGAATAGAAGTTGCGATTAAATTCGATGCGATTTGTACAAAAACTGCCGGCGAACACACAGTGCTATGTGGATCCTTTTGTAGCGTTCTTTAACTCAACCTTCGTGGCGAAACACGCTTGATGACTCGAGGATGACGGGAAGTCCTCTAATCACGCAAAACACACAAGAAAAATATACGAAGAATAGTGCGATCGACTCTAGTCCCATCTGCGCTCCCAGAGCGGTATGAGCACCAACTATCAGACAGAATGCCACCGCTTTCACCACGGCGTAGGTGAAGCGACTGAAGTTGGATGCCACGAGAAATTTTCCAATCGCAGTCTGCATCATGGTGTTTTTTCCAAACGCTGTGTAACCTTGCTCGACAGCGTGGGCTCTAATAGCATCAACGAATGTCCCCCGAACCAGGAACAATAGCGGCACCCAGACAGGGATCCAGCCAAGTGCCGCGAACGCGATCCAGTACGCCATCTCAACGACTCGATCGCCGGCTATGTCTAGAATGCCGCCGAGCTTGCTCGTTTGGTTGAGCTTGCGAGCCAGGTATCCATCGATACCATCAGCCCAAATCACAAAGATTGTCAGTCCAAACGCAGTCCACTTCATCGCATCCGGTACCATCCACAGGAGCGGCAGAGTGAAGATCGCGAGGAAAACTCGCCCGACCGTAACCACATTGGGTATGTTGATCGACGGCGACCGGGACGGCTTGTCCGAACCGGCCGTGATTGCGGTCGGGTCGTTAGTGACTGGCAAGTTGCCGTTATCCAACTGAACTCCAATCCTTATACATAGGCGCGGTGAGCGTTCACCATCAGCACTTCTGATTACGCCTACACATCCAGGTTGGCGAAGTGGGCATGCTTCTCGATGAATTCACGACGAGGAGCTACTGCTTCACCCATGAGCAGATCAAAGATGTGGTCAGCCTCAGAGGCATCATCTACGGTGACTTTCTTGAGTGTACGCGTCTCGGGATTCATCGTTGTATCCCAGAGCTGCTGAGGCATCATTTCTCCAAGCCCTTTGAATCGCTGTACAACGGCCTTGTCGCCCAATTCAGCTAGTACAGCTTCGAGCCTGTGCTCGTTGTAGCAATACTCCGTGCGTTTGCCTTTTTCGACTTTGAACAGGGGCGGTTGCGCAATGTATACATAACCTCTTTCGACCAACGGTCTCGCGTACCGGAAGAAGAATGTCAGAATGAGCGTTCTGATATGGCTTCCGTCCACATCGGCGTCTGTCATGATGATGACCTTGTGGTATCTCAATTTATCGAGGTCGAGATTCTCAGCATTGGGTCGTAAAATGCCACCACTCTTGCCACCACTCTCATCCTCTTCATCTTTGACGATAAGACCAAGAGCCGTAATCATGGCTTGAACTTCAGTATTCTCGTATATTCGGGACGGCTGGACCCGCTCTACGTTCAAAATCTTTCCTCGAAGAGGAAGGATCGCCTGAAATGTCCTATCGCGGCCTTGCTTCGCGCTACCACCTGCGGAATCGCCTTCGACCAGATAGACCTCGCACTTGGCCGGGTCTCGATCAGCGCAGTCAGCCAGCTTTCCAGGAAGAGAGGAGTTCTCCAGGTTGGAAACGCGTCTGACTAGATTTCTAGCTTTCTGAGCTTCCTCTCTGCCTTTCTTGGCGAGACTTGCTTTGTTGACAATATCTTTAGCCGCCTTCGGATTGAGCTCCAACCAGTCGTTGAGCTGCTCTGTGACAAGGGATTGAACTATGCCTTGTACTTCGCGGTTGCCGAGTTTTTGTTTTGTCTGACCTTCGAACTGAGGTTCTGGAACTTTTACGCTAACGATCGCGGTCAGGCCTTCTCGCACATCCTCACCGGTGAAATTTGCGTCAGTCTCTTTGACCAGAGAGTTCTTCTTTGCGTATTCGTTGATCACACGAGTCAACGCAATTTTGAAACCATTGGCGTGGGTACCGTGGTCTGGTGTATTGATGTTATTGACGAAGGAGTATAAGGACTCCTGAAACATACTCGTCCACTGCAATGCTACTTCCACATTGACGTTGTCTCGCATCTGTTCGACGTAGATCGGCGGTTTGTGTATAGATTCGCGAGTATCATTGAGATATTCTACGTAGCTCGCAATACCACCCTCGTAGTGATACTCGACTTTCTTCGGCTCTTCACCCAACTTGATCCGATTGTCATGGACAATCATCTTCAAGCCCTTATTCAGGAATGCCATAACCCGAAGTCGGTCATCCACAGTGTCCCAGTCGAAATCGATCGAAACACGCTCGCCATCATCGCTATAGTCATGGAATATCTCATGATCAGGCCAGAAAGTTACTTTCGTGCCTCTAAGTTCGGTGGCACCGATAACTTCCAATCCACCTTCTGCATTTCCGCGTACATAAGCTTGCTTGTGAATCTTTTTGTCAAGATAGACTTCCACTTCAAGCCGCTTTGACAGGGCATTTACGACCGAAGCGCCCACGCCATGCAGTCCGCCTGATACCTTATATCCGCCTTCGCCGCCGAACTTTCCTCCAGCGTGCAACTTCGTAAATACGGTCTCAACTCCGGTCAAGCCGCTCTTCGCTACGATTCCTACTGGAATACCACGACCATTGTCACGGACCGTGATAGAGCTATCGCCATTGATTGAAACTTCGATGGTATTGCACCAGCCAGCCAGCGCCTCATCGACCGAATTGTCTACAATTTCCCAGATCAGGTGATGCAACCCTCGGGGTCCGGTGCTGCCGATGTACATACCAGGCCGCTTGCGCACAGCCTCAAGCCCTTCGAGCACATCGATACTTGAAGCCGAATACTCAGCTTCACCAGGGTTTCCGTTTACAGCATTTGATGAATCAGTCATGGTAGTTGAGGAATTTTCCTTGGTCATTACACCCTCTGACACTGAAATTACGCGATCTAACAATCAGGCAGGGCTCACATCGTCTCTCCAATAGAGCTACAATGGAACGATGGCTTCAAAAGCGGACGAAAGCCAATTGTTCCGTGCCTTCCACGTCTGTCAATTTTAGCATAGTCGACCAGCTTAAGCCGCTTGATATGAGGATTTATGGCGATTTAAGAGAGATAACACATGAGAGTTCTCTAGACTTTGTCCCTGGTCTGGTCTGGTTTACAATACACTGATTGTTAGGCGCTTTATGAAGCCAAATGGCAAGTGATCTCTCAGACATCAACTCTCCCTTGACACTTAAGGAACACAATTCTTGGAAACCTATTTTGAAGCCCAACCATCCCTTGTAAAAGAATCCGCCATAGCCCTGGGCTTTTTCGACGGCGTTCATCCTGGGCATCAAGCCGTGATCGGAAAGGCACGAGAGGAGGCTACCAGGCTCGGAGTGCCTTGCGGAGTGGTCACATTTAAGGATCATCCACGCACACTCACAAGAGGGCAGTCACCGCTCCTTTTGACAATGATTGATCAGAGACTGGCCCTGTTCGAGCAAATTGGAGTAGATGTCGCACTTGTGCTTTCGTTTACCGAAGAGCTCTGTCGACTCAGTCCAACCGAATATGTAGAGACTATGCTTGTCGGAACAATGGGCGCCCGTTCCATTTCGGTCGGTCCGAATCACCACTTCGGGCGCGACAGAGAAGGTGACGCAAGTTTGTTAAGTACGCTGGGAAAGAAAAACAATTTCGCAGTACATGTCGCTGAAATGGTGAATGTCGAGGGGCATGAAGTATCAAGCTCAGCTATCCGCGAGGCTCTCACCCAGAGCAATCTGGAGCGCGCCGCCCTCCTCTTGTCGAGACCGTATGCCCTCGCCGGTGAAGTAATCACAGGCGACCGCCGCGGTCGCACACTTGGATTTCCAACCGCTAATCTTTCCATATACCGCTTCCAACAGATTCCCGCACGCGGAGTCTATGTAGGGAAAGCCAAGCTCGACCAGACAAGCTTTCCATGCGTGATCAACGTTGGAATGAGACCGACCTTCCACGCCAACGGCGAAGGTGGTCCAAACGATGGATTGACTGTAGAAGCGCATTTACTCGACTTCGAACAGGATATCTACGGCAAACACATAGAGATTGAGTTTCTCTCATTCCTGAGAAGCGAACAGAAGTTCGCGGGAGCAGACTCGCTTAAAGAACAAATCAATCTAGATATTGCAAAAGCACGGCAATATCTCAAAGAGCATGGACACCAGCCCTCCAGCCAAAATGAGCCGGACAAACTCCATGCGTAACAACAGTCATGCTCGTTAAGAAGCTTACCATCAAGAACTTCCGCAACTACAACGAGGAGGTAGTCTCGTTTTGCCCTGAGCGAAATGTGATCATCGGCGAAAATGCGCAAGGCAAAACCAATCTTCTAGAAGCGATCGAATACGCCTCCAGAGGTCGGTCTTACCGAACACATCAAGAGGCGGAACTGATTTTGCAGGGTGCGTCAGAGGCGCTGGTAGAAGTTGAGTTTGTCGCTCGC
The DNA here is from genome assembly GCA_019746975.1 of Candidatus Obscuribacterales bacterium. GTDB lineage: Bacteria > Cyanobacteriota > Vampirovibrionia > Obscuribacterales > Obscuribacteraceae > JADYXR01. The sequence continues at coordinate 27,048 of JAIERK010000113.1, read as the reverse complement.
AATTACGATCAAAAGATCACGATCTGCCTGAGACGAAAGGGAGATGCAGCTCTCAATCAACCACAGAAGACAGAAAAACTGATTAAGCTCAATGGCGTACCAAAAGGAAATACGAGAGGATTAAAGGGTCACCTAGTGACTGTCGGCTTCAAAAGCCAGGATATGAGCCTGATTCGAGGCGGTCCAAGCGACAGGCGAGATTGGATAGACGAGCTATCGTCAACATTATCCACCGGATTTCGAACGTTATTGAATCGCTACGAGAAAGCCGTCACTCAGCGTAATCGGCTACTCAAGCTATTCTTCGAGAAAGGCAGACTTACAGGCAGTGACATAGACCAACTCAAAGTTTGGGATCAACAGCTCGCGACAATGGGAGCGACAATCATCAAACAGCGCATCAAGTCTTTGAAGCAAGCGATTCCGATAGCAGAAGAGTACCAGGAGAAAATTTCAGGATCGCGAGAAAAGCTTTCGGCACACTATCACTTTCATGTTCGCACAAATGAAAGTCAGGATTTTGGTTGTTCCGATTTGGACGATCGTAGCGGTTATCAACAAGCTGACACTATATCCATTGAAGAGCTCGACGAACTCGAACTCGCCAACAAATTGTTGCAACTCTATCAACAGCGCCGCGCCGATGAAATAGCTAGACGCCAGACGCTGACAGGGCCGCATCGAGACGATGTTCGATTTGCTCTCAACGACAAAGATGCAACCGCCTTTGGGAGTCAAGGACAGCAACGAAGTCTTGTTATCGCACTGAAACTGTCCGAGCTTAAGCTCATATCGGACTTTCTCGAAGAGCCTCCAGTCTTGATGCTCGATGACGTAATGGCCGAGCTCGATCTTCGACGACAGGGCTTTCTCATGGAGTCGGTCGATCGGGGCATGCAAACACTCATTACCACCACTCACCTGGACGGTTTTGAGAAAGAATGGCTCGCAGGGGCAACCTTAATATCGGTCGTTGACGGCGCTGCTGTCAGACAGGAAAGCCTGGCGCCAGCTATGTCGACACTGCAATGAGCACGGAAATTCGGCGGCAGAGGATGTTTAAGGTTAATACGGGGTTCTCCCGGGCACATTAATAATGCTTAATAAGCTAATCTAGTATTGGCGTTGCTACTGTTTCTTCAACCAGAACTCCATAACATTCATTTTGATGGTCAACTCAACCGAGCATTTACACGACAATCTAGAGCGGAAGTACTGTCTCGAGTGCCACCGCAAATACACCGGTATCATAGCAGCGTGCCCGCACGACAACAGCATGCTCGTACCTCTGGCTCAGGATCCATTGCTTGGGACAAAGCTGGCAGGCAAGTACGAGATTCTCGAACACCTGGGCACAGGCGGAATGGGCGTAGTCTACAAAGGTCGCCAGGACGTCATGGACCGAATTGTCGCAATCAAGATGTTGCAATCGCACCATCTCGGCGACTCGATGAGCGTAAAGCGTTTCCAACAAGAAGGTCGACATACTTGTAAGCTCAATCACCCGCATATCATCACGGTTTATGATTTCGGCATCTCGCAGCAAACCGGTCAACCTTACATCGTCATGGACTACCTCCAGGGCGTGGCGCTGGCCGATGTCATACGACAAGAAGGTCAGGTCAAGGTAGACAGGGCGCTCAAGCTGTTCATGCAAGCGGCAGAAGCACTTGGTCATGCGCACAAGCAGGGAATTATTCACAGAGATCTGAAGCCCAGCAACATCATTTTGATCAGTTACGACGGCGATAAAGACTTCGTCAAAGTGGTGGACTTCGGCGTCGCTCAGATCATGGAAGACGTCTCGACATCGGAGAATCATCAAAGACTTACCCAGATGGGCGAAGTGTGCGGAAGTCCCGTGTACATGTCACCGGAGCAATGCCAGGGAGACAAGCTCGATCAGAGAAGTGACATTTACTCCATGGGCATCGTCATGTACGAAACGCTCACCAACCGACTGCCATTGATTGGCCGTACGATGGTCGAAACCATGCGCAAGCAAATCGAAGAGTTGCCTCCGCCGTTCTCTGACGCCAGACCGGATCTCTATATACCCGAGAGAGTCGAGCAAGTCGTGCTAAAAGCTCTCGCGAAAAACCCCGAACACCGTCATCAGTCAATGGAGCATTTGCTGGACGAACTCGAACAAGCGATTCCAAGACCTGGGCGTAGTCAGGTTCTAAGAACAGCGCCGATTGAGGTTGAGACATCCGCAAAAGTTCCGCCGACGGAGTTAATTTCAACAATGCTGTTCAAACTGACATGGGCACAATGGGCCTGTGTTCTGGTAGCAGTAGTCACCATCGGCGCGCTCGTCATTGTCGGTCTCTACACCATGGTGTCCGGCGGGACGGCCCCAACGCAGACCGTGACCGAGCAGCCGATTACGCCGACAGCCACTCCCACTCCGCCGCCACCGGCAGCGCCCGATGTATCACCACCGGTAGTGACTAGCTCGACAACTCCAACTACTCCAACAACTACGACAACTCCAGCGACTACGACAGCATCAACAAGACCAAAGTCAAAACCAACGCCGCCGGCACCAATAGCGGTCACACCACCACCAGCGGTGCCTAAGTCGACACAGACAGCTCCACATCCGAAGTCGGCGACTGCATCTACGACCAGAAAGGTTTCCGCTACGCGACCAAAGAAAGTGTCTCCTGTTGCCAAATCCAATAGCCGCGGCGAGTCAGATGCACTCTGGAAAACGCTCGTGAATGGGCGCACCTACAGAACCGGTCACATGTACGAATCGAAGTAGGTCAAAGTGACCGTGAGGAGCCACGACGTCAGGAAAGACAGATCTGTCTTCGGCAGACAAACGTCTGCCCTGCTGCGAAACGCTCGTCGAAGTCGGCAAATAACCGGTACCAATACCGGCGCTGTAACGGCGGTCGCGCGCTACCACAGCGCAGTGATACAGGCCTCAGCATCTCTAGAGAACAGCTGAGGGAGCAGCTTAGCACGTTGCTATTGAGCTTCCACCAATCGTTTGCAGCGATCGCGATCCACGGCATTCGACCACAGACCGTCAAACTTGGCTGCCGAACCTATAATTAGAGCATCGGAATGCGCGGCAAACTGGCGGATGTTGTCGCAAGTGATACCGGAGCCGATAAGCACCGGTATGTCGACGGTCGCCTTAACGGACTTTACCTCGTCGAGATCGGCTGATTCGCCCGTATGTGCACCGGTAACGATCACACCGTCGGCTCGGAAGTATTCGGCATTTTTCGCCACTTCAGAGATAGTCAGGTCCTGCGTTATCGCATGAGACGAGTGCTTCTTCTTAATGTCGGCAAAGATTTTGACTCCATCAGCCTTGAGGTAATGTCGTCTGCGAATCAGTGTTGGTGCACATGATTCATGATAACCCTCGTCACCAATGTGCGCGAATACAAATCCCTCCACGCGAATGAAGTCGGCGGAGGATGCCACGGCAGCACCTAAAGCTTCTAGATTGGCGCCTGCCAGGATTTGCACACCGAACGGCATGCCCATCTCTTTCTTCAAGACCTGACTGATGACAGTGACGGCAGCCGTTGTCTCAGGAGCGACACCACCTTTCAGATAGGGCGTGTCGTGAGTGTTCTCGACCATCACCGCATGAAAGCCGGTCTCCTTGTAGATAAGCGCTTCGCGCAAGGCACCATCTATGATTCTAGGCATATCGCCGTCAAAGAATGCAGCACCAGGCAACGGTGGCAAATGCACCACCCCGATCAACGAACAACTCCTGTCAGCGAACATCGACTCTCCTAACTTATGCAAGAAGCACTGCGCGAACCGGAGAAGCCTCAAGTTCCGTAAACTTAATCGGCAATGCAATCAAAAAGTAGTCACCACCCGTAACACCAGTAAGGTCAAGATTTTCCAACCAAACCATTTTGAATTGATCGAGCTTGTTGTGAGTGTCAAGAGTTTTCGAGTGAACATGGTCGACGGAAGGAGTATCGAGTCCAGTGAGACGCACCCCCATTTTTGCGAGTATCTCAACAAGTTCCACAGACAAATAGGAATAGTCTTCTTCGAAGATATGATACCGTATCTGGTTGCAAGTCTTGAATAGAACCCGTGGCGGCGCGGTGTGTCCAGCTAGTTGGTCCAGAAGTTGCTGACTCGAAATGGGGCCTGTGAAGGGCGCAAGATCGATAACGCGCACAGGACCAACAAAGGCGTCTAGCGGCAAATCCGCGGCCATACCTTCCGGGTCTGTCATATCACCCTTTATATGTATAGGGGAGTCAGCGTGAGTCCCGACGTGAGGGCTCATCGTCAGAGCAGTCAAATTGACTATGCCGCTATCACGATAGGTCAACGTCACCGTTCGCGAGAAAGGAGTATCTCCCGGGAAGCAGGCGCTGGAAGAAGCGACCGGTTGGGAGATATCGATAATCTTTGTGTATTGAAAAGCGGTCTGACCAATTGCCATGCATCTATGACTCGACTACAAAAACTCAGTAAACATTACAATGACAGGATCAATTTCGCACCGCCGGATGGAATTCATTATAAACTTTGAAGTTTACGGGCCACCGTCGAGGACTCTTGCAATGGGGGCTCTTCACAAGTCGAAAGAGAGCGGACTGGTGCAACAATGACAATGGCAAAATCGAAAGTTGGATTCAACATCACCGGAAAAGCACCGAGCCCGCTAGGTGCCTACTCTCACGCCGTGAGAGCCGGCAATCTCTTGTTCGTCGCTGGACAGGGTGCCCGCAATCCTGATACCGGCGAAGAGGAAGGCGTCACCACCGACCAAAGCGGCAAAATCACATCCTACGATATCGAGGTTCAGACCGAGGCGGTCATCAAGAATTTGAGGGTAGTACTCGAAGAGGCCGGTCTCAAAATGGAAAATCTGGTTGATGTCTCCGTATTCCTCTGTGACATGAAAGACTTTGCGAAGTACAACCAGGTTTATACCAAGCACTTCTCTTTTCAGGACCCGCCCGCACGCACTACGGTGCAAGTAGCGGGTCTACCTGGTAAGAACTTCATCGAGATGAAAGCGACTGCAGTATATCCAGACTAACCGATTCCTACGAAATAGAGCGAGGTGAAATAAATGACCGCCAGCACTCCCACCAAAACCATTCAGATAGACAACTACATCAAGGGTGAGTACGTCAAAGGCAAATCGGGAAAAACATTCGAGACAATAAATCCAGCTACCGGTAAAGTGCTAGGCAATGTCGCATTGGGCACCGCCGATGATATCAACACAGCAGTCGCAGCCGCGAAAGAAGCGTTCGAGAAGGGTCCATGGCCGCGCATGTCGATGCAGGAAAGAGGGCAAGTAGTCAAACGCATTGGTGACTTGATTCTGGAACGCAAAGATGAACTCGCCCGAGCAGAAACGCTCGACACAGGAAAACCGATCTCCGAAAGCAGCAACGGCGACGTCCCCCGAGCCGCGCTCAACTTCCACTTCTTCGCGCAATTTGCAACATCATACACTGAAGAGTGTTTCGTACCGGCCGCGAGCGAAATGCACGTAGCAGTGAGAGAGCCGCTCGGAGTCTGCGGGTTGATAACACCATGGAACCTACCCCTATATCTAGCAACCTGGAAAATAGCACCGTGCCTGGTAATGGGTAATACTTGTGTTTTAAAACCAGCGGAATGGACACCATATACAGCGTATCTCTTCGCTGAAATCGCTCAACAAGCAGGTCTACCTGAAGGAGTTTTCAACGTAGTAAATGGCTTCGGAGCCGATGGCGCAGGAGAGGCTCTAACAGAGCATCCTGATGTACGGTCGATCTCATTTACCGGTGAGACTTCGACAGGCAAGGCGATCATGGCCAACTCCGCCGGTACGCTCAAGAAATTGTCGTTCGAGCTGGGCGGAAAAGGTGCCAACATAATTTTCGACGACGCAAACCTCGACGAGGCAATCGATACATCTGTTCGCGCCGCATACCGCAATCAAGGACAGATTTGTCTTGCCGGCTCTCGCCTTTTCGTCCATAAAGATGTCTTCCGCAAAGTTGTTGATCGGCTTGTCGACAAAGTGAAGGCGATTAAAGTAGGTAATCCTCTTGATCCGAAGACGGAGATGGGCGCATTGATTAGTGAAGAACACATGCAAAAGGTGTTGAGCTACATCGAGATCGGCAAGAAAGAAGGAAAACTTCTTACCGGCGGAGATCGACTCAATCATCTCGGTGACGGCTACTTCATCGCGCCGACTGTGTTCGAAGGGCTCTCTCCAGAATCAAGATTATTGAAAGAAGAGATATTTGGACCAGTGCTACCGGTGGTGCCATTCGACAGCGAGGAGGAAGCAGTTGCACTCGCCAACAGCACACCTTACGGTCTGTCTTCCTCGCTATGGAGCGAAAATGTCAACCGCTGTCATCGCGTTTCACAACAGATCAGAGCCGGTATGGTCTGGGTCAACTGCTGGTTTGCTCGAGATCTTCGCACTCCATTCGGCGGACAGAAGTCGTCAGGTATAGGTCGCGAAGGCGGCCGATACAGCCTGGAGTTCTTCTCCGAAGCTAAGACAATCTCGTACAAATATTCGAAATAATGACGGGAGAATCAAAGATTCATTCGATCGATCATGATTGAACGTTCAATGATTGACTGACTGACTGCCTGCCCGATTGATTGATTGATTGATTGATTGACCTGAACGATTAATCAATCATTCCACTTGATGCGAAGAAATGCCGCCTTCGCTGATAGAAAGGTTTTCCTATAGTCAAAATCGCTCGATTCGAAATGGAGCGTTTCGAGAAAAGTGCACGAACTGTCTCCGAAATAAAACATTCCGAATGCTCTCAGGTCGTCATCCCACCATCGATTCTCCATCGTAAGTACTGTTTTGTTTGCAAAGGTCTCAGTGCGCAAGTTGACTATATCGAAGGCGCCGCTGTGTCCATAGAGTTCTTGCGGAATAACTTCCTCGAGAAACTCCATCTCTTCATCAGACACCCTATGTGGTTCTGTGTTCAACAGCGTTCTCAAACCAACTATCGCAGGCTCGGTCATAGGAGCCGTTTTCGAATCGAAAATCCAGTGACCGATCTTCATTTTCTCGTTTCCAGTAACCCCGTACTCGTAAAGACGATAGGTCGAAGTTTCCTTGCTATCCACCAACTCGAACTTGGCAGGAAGCATCAGATAGCCGAGCATTCCCTGATTCGACACGATCATTCGGCCTTTATACTGGGTCAAAGCCCGAGGTGGCGCACCTTTCCGGTGCCTATCCAGCTCAGGTTCCGACATCGGAGCGTTGTCATCGTCTCCCGTATCAGGCGGCTTCGGCAATCCAGGTTTAGCTGCCATGGACTTCTCCCGCTTCAATATTCCTCACAGGCAATACTATCAAAGCTGATTTTATTCCTCTCAAAGAATCGTCGCAACGAATATCCCCACAGGGAATAATTTCGGCTCGATTTTAATTCCCCGAAAGCAATTGTGTTGCAACATTGTTTTTTCGCTCGCTCCTACAGAGCAAAATTCTGTTTCCTTGTATGTAATATAACAGCACAGCACAACGGGGTTGTCAGGATGGATCTTGGACTAAACGGTAAAAAAGCGCTCGTACTTGGCGCTTCACGCGGCATTGGCAAGGCAATTGCGCTTGAACTCGCACGCGAAGGAGTCGAACCGGTTTTATGCGCACGTCAGGATGCGGCACTAGAGGCAGCAGCCGACGATATCCGCAAGGAAACCGGCGCACGTGTGCACTTCAAAAGCTGCGACCTGACTCTCGGAACAGACCGCGAAAATCTAATCAAGTCGGTCAATGAGCAGGTCGGCGCTGTAGACATCTTGATCCTCAACACAGGCGGACCTAAGCCGTCATCCGCGATGGATACCAGGCTCGAGGAGTGGGAAATCGGATTTCACCAACTGTTTCAAATGATAGTTCACCTCAATCAAGCGTTCGTTCCTAAAATGGTCGAAAAGAAATGGGGCAGAATTATCTGTGTTACATCTTTGAGCGTGATTGAGCCCATCGCCAATCTGGCAATCTCGAATGCCATGCGATCCGCCGTAACCGCAATGCTGAAGACTTTATCGGACGAGCTCGCCCCTCATCAAATCACGGTTAATTGCCTGGCACCTGGGGCAATTGCGACGGAGCGCCTGGAAGAGCTCATGGAAGCCCGTATATCAAAAACCGCTCAAAGCAAAGAAGAGTATTTGAAACACTACCTCGCCGCGATCCCGATGGCACGAATGGGTAACCCCGAGGAGTTTGCCGCGATGGCAGCCTTCCTTTGTTCGCAGAAAGCCTCATATGTGACAGGATCGACCATCTCAATAGACGGAGGCAAGCGAAGATCCACCTATTGACATCACTCATGGTGCTATCATTTTTCCGGTGTTTTTGGTCAAATTAGACAGAACGGCTGCTTGTATCGACGGGACATTCGTAGCTGGTCATAATAGAAAGCTATCATCTGGGGGACAAACGTGAAATTTCTGGTACTCGGCGCTGGACGCGTAGGCTATGCAGTGGCTTTCGATTTGATTCGGAGTCCACGTGTTGAGAAGGTCATAGTCGCCGACCGCGACCTGAAGCGGGTCGAACTGATAAGCACCCGACTTGCTGACGAAAAAATCGTCCCAGTTGAACTCGACGTTGACAATGCGGATTACTTAGCTGAGCTCATGGACAGCGCGGACGTAACGATAAGCTGTGTGACCTACAACAAGAATTATGATTTAGCCAAAATCGCTCTACAGGCGAAGTCTCACTTTTGCGATTTGGGCGGCAATGACGACACAGTTAAGAAGCAATTTCTCCTTCATGAAGTCGCGAAAGATCAAAGAGTGACGATTATTCCCAACCTCGGTCTCGCGCCTGGCATGATCTCGATCCTTGCACATTGCGCCGCCGCTTCGTTCGACGAACTCTATGAAATCCGAATGCGCGTGGGGGGACTTCCGACAGAGCCGGAAGGCCTGTTTATGAACTATGCGCTGACATTCTCGGTCGACGGGCTGATCAACGAGTACGTTGAGGACTGTGCCATCATCCGTGATGGCAAGCAATACACCGTCCCATCACTGACTGATGTCGAAACTATTGAGTTTCCAAAGCCAATTGGGAAGCTCGAAGCCTTTAACACTTCCGGTGGAGTGTCCACGATGCCGGAGACTTACAAGGACAAAGTTCAGCACCTCGATTACAAAACGATCCGTTACCCGGGACACTGCGACCAGATCAGTGTATTGAAGGACCTGGGAATGATGAGTTCTGAAAAGATCAAGCTGGACAGCGGTGAAGATGTCGTACCGAGAGATGTACTCAGGCACCTCTTGTCGCAACATCTGTCCGACGATCAACCAGATATGGTGTTGGTGCGAGTCACCGTCACTGGTGTCAAGGATAGAAAACCTATTCAGCATGTTTGGGACTGCATCGACTATGGCGATCAGGCGAATGGACTCTCGGCAATGGCTAAGATGACAGCCTTCCCTGCCTCGATTATCGCCCAGATGATCGCCCGCGGTGATATCTCCGAAGCAGGAGTCCTTCGCCAGGAGAACGCGGTGCCAGTGAAGCTTTTCCTCGCGGAAATGGCCAGCCGAGGTATTTCGTTGACAATGGTCGAACGCAGTCCGGTACACGACGGCGCCTGACGAATTACGTAACAGCTGGTAAGAGCAAGCATCATTGCTCTTACCAGCTGAGAATCGAGATAGTGAAACAGCTCGGAGTTAACACTTAAGTTGCGCGAGACATTTTTCTGGCGCATATCCGACTTCACCCGATCTTCGCCAAGATCTGGTACGCGTCTGAATGGGTCCAGCACCACTCTCAGTTCTTCGAGTTCCGATTTCGCAAAGCTAGTTCAAACTCCAAATACCGCTGCTAGCCCCGAATTACAGGTACAAGAAGCCAACCGGTATTCTGCTCGCCGCTCTGTGCAGAAGCACATGCGCAGTCAGAACTTCTAAAATTTAGATTAGAGACATGCTTTTCCAGGAACAAAGAAGTAAGAATGGTGGACTTAGAACCCATGTGTGTCAATAAAGGGAAGTAATTTTGACCAGTTCTCCAGATACCTCTACGTCCTCTCAGAACCACACAGACGAAGTCGAGATAATCAGCGCTTCCATACTCGACGACAGCGGTACAGTTCTGCAGGCGAAGGAGAGCTACACGCCGCCTTCCCGTTGGGAAATTCTAGCCTGGGCTTCGTATGATATCGCCAATGCAACATACGGCACCGTGGTAGCCACGGCGATATACAACGCATACTTCGTAAAAACAATCTGCACCAATCACGACGAGGGAACTGTGCTCCTGACCCTGGTCATTTGCCTATCGGCTTTGACTATCGTGGTCACCGCGCCAGTTATCGGCACGATCGCCGATGCAACTGCTTCGAAAAAGCGACTGCTTTTGATTTCGACAGCATTATGCATTATCTGCACGGCTTCGCTCGGATTCATCCAGCCCGGCGGAATCCTGTGGGCCATGCTCGCCCTCTATCTGGCCAACTCATTCTTCGGAACCGGCGAGGACCTGATTGCCTCATTCCTCCCGGAATTGACCACCCAAGAGCATATGGGACGAATATCTTCGATTGGATGGGCAGCCGGCTACATCGGCAGCCTCATCGCGCTCGGACTCTCAGGACTGTTCATCCATTGGGCGCGGCAAAATGGAATGGTGGAGACTCAGTACGTGCCTTACACGATGTTCATAGTCGCCTTTATGTTTGCTCTGTTTTCAGTGCCTACTTTCGTGTGGCTTAAAGAGCGTGCAAAGCCAGATCCCCTGGTCAGAGGCAACTACATCGCTGTGGGCTTCCAGCGATTGAACCACACAATAAGTCATGCCCGACACTATCGTGATCTTTTCAATTTTCTGCTCACGCTGTTTGTCTATAGCTGCGGCACCACGACAGTCATACACCTGGCATCGGTCTACGCACAGAACGTGCTAAAGTTCACTGCGCAAGACTCGATACTCATGATACTAGTCGTATCGATCACAGCGGCGGTGGGTGCCTTCGTGTTCGGCGTAGTGCAGGACAAGATAGGTTCGATCAAAACGCTGCTGTTCACATTAGCGATCTGGACCGTGGCCACTGTCGTCGCTTACCTCGCGCAGGAGAAGGCGCACTTGTGGATCGCGGCCAATATGATAGGCATAGCGATGGGAGCCACAGGATCGGCTGGCAGAGCGCTCGTAGGACAATTTTCGCCACCTGGACGCTCAGGAGAATTCCTCGGATTGTGGGGCGTAGCACATAAACTCGCCACCGCTGTTGGTGCCTTCACTTTTGGCGCAGTCTTATACGTGAGTGGCAACGACTACAGGCTCGCCCTGCTCACATGCGTGATATTCTTCGTCGTAGGCATGCTTCTGATACTGCGAGTCAACGAACAACGCGGCAAGACCGCCGCGGTACTAGACGCCGATGTTCCAGTCTGAACCACGAGAAGCTACTTGACGAAAATCCGTCTTTTTTCCCGAGGTTTTATTCGACATCGGAAAACACTCAGAGCCTCTTCATTTAATAAGGCTTCTCATAAGGTCGGATATAATCACGTTGCTTGAACCGTCACTTCGACAAAGGCGGTGAGGCCGCTATTCAGGCGAGCCTGGACTAAACACGCAGCAAATCAACCTCAATTAGGGAAGAGCAATCAACATGACAGTAGAAGTACAACAAGATCGACTTACTGAATACATCAGCTCAATAAGACCGACTTATGAAGCGAAGCTCAAAGAGCTTGTTGATTTGCCCAGCGTGAGCATGGACCCTGAGCACAATAAAGACATTAGGCGCACCGCCGAGTTAGCAGCTGCCCTGCTCAAGAGCCTTGGTGCGACAAGCGAAATTATCGAAACAAAAGGACAACCAGTGGTAATCGGCGAATTCAAAGTCGGTCCGGATTACCCAACGGTCCTAGTCTACAACCATCTCGACGTACAGCCGGCGGACATCAACGAATGGAAATCGCCGCCCTTCGAAATGAAGCTCGAGGGCGACAAGTATCTCGGTCGAGGCACGACTGATGACAAAGGTCCGGCATTGTCTGTTCTTTACGCAGCCAAGTACGCATTCGATCAAAAGATCCCAGTCAACATAAAATTCGTATGGGAGTTGGAAGAGGAAATCGGAAGTCCATCTTTTTACGATTTTCTGAAAGCAAATAAAGACAAACTCAAAACCGATTCTGTCGTTGTATCCGACACGATCTGGATTTCGAAAGACCAGCCGGCGGTCTCGTTTGGTCTGCGAGGGCTACAACCATTTCTCGTACAATTGACGACCGGAGCTAAGGATGTGCACTCCGGCGAGACAGGCGGTCTCGCGAGAAATCCTATAACGGAAATGGCAAGCTTCATCGCGGAATGCGTCGATGGAAAAACAGGGAAGGTAAAAATTCCCGGCTTCTATGATAAGGTTCGCGAAGTCGATATAGACGAGCTGGAAGGTTACGTCAAATCCGGTTTTGACATCGAGCATTTCCGAACCGCTCGGGACCTGCACAGCTTGAGAACGAAAGACGTTCGTGATGCTGTAAATCGTGTATGGACCCAACCGACATTTGAAGTTCATGGTATTACTGGCGGTTACAATGGACCGGGCGTTAAAACGATCGTACCTCACAAAGCAGAAGCGAAAATCAGTATGCGACTGGTCCCCGATCAAGAGCCGGAAGAGATCATCAAGCTATTCACAGCCTTTGTCAAAGAGAAACTGCCAGATGCAGTCGTGGAAGCCAAGTCTGGTCTCAAGCCATATCTCGGGCCGAGAGAAGGTAAGTTTCCCGATGCGGCTCGCAAAGCGTTCCAACTCGCGTTCAACAAAGAAGCGGTTTTCGTCAGAGAAGGAGGCAGCATAGGCGCCGTCGTGACGATGCAAGAGTTGCTTGGCGCACCAATAATGTTCCTCGGCCTGTCGTTGCCTGAGCATGGCTATCACGCTATCAACGAAAATTTCGACTGGGGACAGGCATCCTCCGGAATCAAGCTTTTCGTGCACTACTTCAAACTCCTATCCGATATCCACTGATCGAAAAAACAGCCGCAAGGCGTCGCCGCTCCAATCAGATTGGTAGCATGACGTTCTCGCCATCGCGAGGGAGGTGATGGGATGTCGCCCGTTTGCCTCTAAAAATTAGAACCCTAGTCGCTAACCAGCAACGACTCTGTATCCCCTACAGTTATTGCTTTCCACGAACCTGTGATCATTTGGGCATTCATGGAATCAATCTTGCTCTGCTTATGCATAGAGCTGAGCACATGTCCGTAGCTTCTCAACAGCCGCAGAGTATCTGGATGATCTGGTCCAAGCGCCTTTGACTTGATGTCGAGAGCACTCTTGTACAACGGCTCTGCTTGCTCATACTTCCGTTGGACATGATACAGCGTCGCCAGGTTGTGCAGGGCGCATCCAGCTTCAACACTGCCCGTCTCGTTGACCCGCTCGTAAAAATCGAGACACTCCTTGGCGTACGGCTCCGCGCCGTCATAGTCACTTACCAGGTAATACAAACGAGCGAGCATATCCGCGCTCTGTGCCACCAGTACGTTGCGCGTCCCCAATATACTCAACTTGAGCTCGTATGAGCGTTTATTGAAGGTGATTGCAGCATCGTAGTCTTGCTTGCTATGCGCCATCTGAGCCAAAGTATCGAGCGTATACGTCAACTCAACGCTGTTGTCCGCCACAGTCTCGAGTAGCTTGAGCGCTAAATTCCATAGCTTCTCGCAGTTAGCCTCATCGTCATCTTTACGTGCTTGATCGGCGCTATGCTTGATACTCTGCCAGAGCAACAACACCTCATCAACAGACAACATAACATTTTTGCGTTCATTGAGATCCCGCCAGTCATCCACACGCTTTTGCTCGAGCTGACGCTCTGCCTTTCGCGCTTTTGCATTCTCCTTCTCCGCTCTCAGGTGCCGCGACACAGTACTCGACTGCCAGTCTCGCACCGTGACGACGCGCGTGCTCGTGCTCATCGCCTGCGCATCTTCATCACGCCCCATCACCCGGAGCATATCGGCGTAATTGCTCTTGATTCTAAGAACATCTGGATGATTCGCACCCAAACCCCTTTCCTTGCCTTTGAGCGCACGCCTGTAATACTTTTCCGCTTCATTGAAGCTTCGAGCAGCGTGTTTTAACAGCGCTAGATTATTGAAGAATGACGAGATGTTGATTGGATCTTCATCGAGCACACTCTCGTGAATGCGGATAAGCTGCTTGCAGTAATTCTCGGCTTCATCGAGTTGTCCCTGATACCACAGACACTCCGCGAGCTTGTCCAAAGTGTAGACAAAGCGATTGTCGGCCTCGCCGAATTCATACGCCAATTCCATCGCCCGGAACAACGCCTCTTGAGCACTGGAAAACCGCTCTTCGGCTAGCGCCTTCTCGGCATCCTCGATAGTGTCTTCCCAAGCTGATTCCTGGTCATCCATCTCTGTCTCCAGGTGTGCGAAGTGAGCCGATTCTGCAATGCCAACCGACTAAATAGCGAATGCGCTTTTGTCCTTAGACGATTATACTCAATGAGCTATAGTAAATGGTGAGTCCACTACATCTCAAGAGATACCGGCGCTGTTTAATTGCCCTTTTTTCATGGTGTGAAACCATAACACGTCTTTTCGCCAACAATTTCATCGAACAGACAAGCCTAGACAGTCAAAGATTACGTAATAAACAATCCAGGCCACAGCGCCGGCACTTGGAATCGTCAAGCACCAGGCTCTGATCATATCCTTGGCGATAATCCATTGCACCCCTTTTTTCCGTTCTGCTGTCCCGACGCCGATTACAGTGGACGCGATCACCTGAGAGGCCGACAGCGGCCCGCCTGTAATTGATGCGATCAATACAATAACGCCGGAGCCGGCCTCAGAAACAAGCCCGTGTAACGGTCTCAACCGATAGATACTTCCCACCCTGCGAATTATGCGCGGCACAAGCGATACCACTCCTAGTGCCAGAGCGACAGCGGTTATGCCACGTACCCACAATGGCATTTCTCCCGGCTGACAGTAGCCTGCCGAGGCGAGCGCCAGCATGATGATCCCCATCGTTTTTTGGCTGTCATTGGCGCCGTGCCCGAACGCAAGCACTGGTACTGCAAACCACTGCATTTTTTTCAGAGTGACATTGAGCTCCGCCGTGGCTCGTCGTAACACAGCGACCGAAACCATAAGTCCTACATAACCGGCCAGAAAACCAACCACTGGTGAGCACAATAGACTCAATACAATTCGGCATATACCGGTCGCATTAACGAGATGGTTGAGTTCGCCCCATTTGACATAGTGCCAGCCACCACTCGCCGCCAGAAGAGCTCCCAGCACCCCGCCGACGAGGGCATGCGTGGAGGAGGAAGGAATTCCGAAAGCTTTGGTAACGAAATTCCAAGCAATAGCAGCAGTGAGTGCACTGGCCAGAACAGGCAAAAGACTGGGCTCTCGAGGCCAGGATGTGATACCAGTAATGGTATTAGCCACGGAGGAGCCGCCCAACATCGCGCCCAGCAATTCGAACAGCGCGACAAGAAAAACCGCTTGGTGCCTGGAAAGCGCGCGCGACGCAATCGTACTCGCCGCTACGGAACTACCGTCTTGAAACCCATTGGTGTAGGTGAACACGAGTCCAAGAGCCACCACCAGTACCACTGCAAAGTAGACTGACAAGTGCCCTCCTTATCGCATCTTCACTATGACATGCGAAAGTTTTTCCCCAACAACGTCGATGCGGTGGCCAGCTATGATCATGGTCCGATAGACCTCGCCTTTCCGCATGATGTCTTTTACATCGTCGGACTGGAAAAGCTCTTGCATAGCACGTCTGTAAATTTTTTCCAGCTTGTTGTCCGCTTTACGAGCCAGACTCGCCTGATTGGCAGCCTCACTCAAATCGGATGCCAGATTAGTAAACGAGATTAGCAAAGATCGAGAACCTTCCACCAGAGTACCTGCCATCTTGTGCAACACAGTGCCTTCAGGTCTCACTTCCAAAGCCTCCATCTCTCTGACGGTCCGTTTTGCACAGTTAATCACTTCATCGAGTCGGTGCGAAAGATCGTATATATCCTCGCGATCGATCGGCGTGATCAAAGTGGCAACTAACGCGCGCTCGAGCCGCAGTTTGTGCTTATCGGCCTTGTGTTCGAGATCGCGCACCGTTTGGCAACGACCGTCGGCGCCTTCTTCAATCCACTTCTCCAGAGCTTCCATTCCTTCGAGCGTTATCGAGGCCTGCTCTGTCAGCATGCTGTAGAAATCATTTTCGGGTCCGACCAGACGGGACAGCCAGGTCCAAATTTTTGAATTCTTGTCCTTCAAGATCGATCGCTTTCACCGTTGTTGATCTGTCGGTTTTACAATTTTCGTATCCTAATTGCAATCCCTTCATTTATCGCCCCACTTTGGATAAATAAGGCCTTTGTTATATTTTCAAGCCGTTTTCGACCCGTTTTGATTAGTATGCCTTATGTCTTGTTTTCGATGCGACGTCATTGCAAGTGGGCAGGTATAGTCGCACGTATCAAGCGAGCGCATGCTCTGAACTAGCGAAGCAGCAACACCCTCTTCGTCTTGTGGATCAACCATCCGCCGCAAGCAGCTCTTCAGTAAGGAGCTTCAGAAATTGATTCGGGGATAGTCGACTCTCCGTTTTGTCGCTCATACTCAGCCTTCCGATAATATCGTCGACTCCGCTGAATCGCCAGCGAGTACCACCACGTTCTGCCTCGTTGAGGCGTCTCGCCAGATCCGCAAGCTCGACTCTCGGCTTGATTTTGCTCGATACGAATTCAACCCATGTCTCATATCGGTAGTAGAACTCGAACCGTCTCTCCTTCATGACCAAAACGCGCTTGCATTGACTTGCATTATGAATAGCCATAGGGTGACAGACACTGCTGATCCAACTATGAGCGTGCTCAGGAGGACGCCCCTGTCCATGAATGCCACCATCAGGAATAATCACCACGACCAAATCCGCTTCGGGATATTCGAACAGCTCGATCTCACCTCGTGCAATGAAATCCTCGGTCAAGTCAAGAAAGACATCGTCAGACTTCCAAAACTTCTCGAAGTGTCCGATCTTCTCAATTATCGCGGGAAGTCGTTCTAACAATTCCTCATAGAGAACAGCATTGAGCTCGGCATGAGTGCCACCGAATATAGTTCTATTTAAGGGTGAGCGATCGGGATCGGTCCAGGCGGAAATCACCCATGCAACGCGAGCAGCATCTCGATCCGATGTGCAAATAAAGTCGCCGGCACGGGCAACCTCGACAAGAAAATCTCTTAACTCGAGAGCATCTTTTGGGTTTAACAACGAGTAAAGTGCAACCAGACCGTCTTCGTCGAAGTGATTGTTCGTAGCCACTTCGGCTCCATCCAAGAGCTGACCGGCAGAAGGATCCTCAACAAAATTGAGCACAATCTCAGCGGATAGATCAGCCTTGTACTTTGCCGGAGTCGCATTGCCCGGCCAATGCGATAGCGTGACAGTGCTGTTGTGATTGCCAGAACCGTCCACCATCACGTGCCTGACAAGCTCAGCCTGTTCGTACGGCGCGAATCTCAGGTCGAACGACACTTCAGTTAAACGTGCTGAAGATGCTGTGCAACCAGTTCTTGAATCTCCAAGCTACATCGCCATTGCGATTGGCATAACGATCTTCCAAACGCAGATAAGCCACCGTCAATTCGTGATCACCCGGGCGAAGATTGCTAGCGGCCTTGTAACTCTCGAGAGCTCCTGTATAGTCTCGCAAGTGCAACTCCTGATCGAGACCAAGCCGATAAAATGCCCTGGCATTGCTGGAGTCTGCGGCTATTGCCTTGGTATACTCTGCCATCGCCGAATGCGGCATGTCAACCTGATCGAACGCTTTGCCAACGTTGTAGTAAAACGCGGAAGTAGCGAATTTTTTTGCCTCTATATCTTTTTGAGTCGTGGCAACCACGCCAGGAAGCTTGTCGCGATTGACCTTTCTGAATATTGATACCAACTGCGATACGCTGCCCGCACGCTCGACGTCTGCATGGGATGTGATCGCAGTCAGATACAACGCCGGCGCGACAGCCTTTTCGTACTCACCGAGCCAGTAATATACTTCAGCCAAAGACTCGCTCACTACGGGGTGTGCAGGTGATTTTTCAAAGACGAACTCAAGGTCGTCTTTTGCCTGCGGGAAGTTGCCAATCTTCATGTTGGATATACCGCGCACATAATGCGCCTCTTCGCTCTTCGGTGCGCGCTGCAACTCCTCGTCAGCAAGAAATCGAGAATGCGCAGGACTAAAAGCAAAACTCATCTGCGCTAGAGCAGTAGCCAGACCGGGGATCTTCGGATCGAGCTGGTAGGCCTTGTCGAGAAGCGCGCGCGCCTCATTGAGCTTCTTCATCGTGACCAGATGCTTGCCAATGATGAACATCATCTCTGCATTGTTGGGATACTTCACCATGCCCTGGTCGAGAATAGCGATAGCAGGACCGACGCGACCCATACTGATCTGCCGCTTGCAGAGAGCCACAAGCTCTTCAGGGCTGCCTGTCCCGTATTTGATGGCTAGCTGAAACTGCTCAGACGCCGGCTCAAGTAACCCGACCTGGTCCAAGACCAGTCCCATCAACAGGTGCGCTTCGGAATTGGTTGGTTCCGCCTGCACCACTGCTTGCATCTCATTCAAGGATTTTTCGGATACCTTTCCGGTGTCGAGCTCGATTTTTACATTAGACATGACCTGAGCGCTGTCCAAAGCAGAAGCACTTTGGATAGATGTAGATAAAGCGAGTGCCACCACCACTAGTGAAGCCGGAGAAAAAATGCGAGAATTTTTGTGTTTCATTGAAAGCTCGTTCGTCAGTTTTGATCACATGTTATTTTGCACAACCATCTAGAATACCTCCACATTATCCCGAAGATGAAACAGGTTTTATATTAAACAGGAAGGCTACAGGTGAGTTTACGGATGTAATTCGGGAACATCAGAAATGGCGGAATAGCTTCACTGGTTATTGTTTGGAAGGGTTTTCAAGATACAAACTTTTGTAACACACCCCCCTCCATTTGTGTTTACTAAGTCAGCGGTGAGAAGAGGTTGGGAGTTTCAGAATGAGACGAGTTCGACGCAACACACGAGGCAACCAAATTTCTGAATTCGGGCCAGCGGTCATCCTCTTGGTGGTTGTCTTGATGGTCCCGCTGTTCATCATGGTTTATATCGGCTTCGGCTTCTGCTGCGGCTGGTACCTCAACTACATGTCGGCTCGTGCAGTAGCTGTGGCCAAACGCAGCGACTCTGCTGTCAACCAGGCGCTCACCTCTCAGGAAGCGGCATGGAATGCATCGGGACTTCCTAAATTCGCCGGCGCGACCTGCCTCAAGAATGGTGGAGATCCACCCGGGTACGCGAGGACAGCAGCGGCGTGCCGGAAAAATACCGACGTAGACTCACCACCTGCACCAAGAGAGCTTGACGACTTCGCCATTATTCACACATTGGTCGAAGTCGACCCGTTCGTCAACATCCCGTACCATGCGGGAATTGGTCCATTCACATTTCACTACCGCTGTGAACGACCGATTGAAGAATATGACATCGAATCCTAGTCTCACCAACCACCAAGAGGCTCGTTAATAATGACTTCCAGACACCGACGCAAAAGAGGCGTCTCTTTAATTGAAACGGTTGCAGGTATGGCGATTGCTATTCCTGTGGTGCTTTTTATCGTGGATGCGGTAGCCATGGTTATCGCTCAGATTGCTCACGATCACCTTGCCAAAGACTGTGCCAGGGCTGCTAGTGAGGAGGAGCCTGCCAACATGGGACTGGCTATCAATAACGTGATCAGCCGCTTCAACAACCCTATGTTGGTAGTCGACAGCAACACGTTCAACGTCGTCTACGACGGAACCACTGCAGAAATCGTCAGAGTCCAGACCACTTCCACATTCACACTGCCGGTCCCAGTGCCATTCCTGGGCATGGACAAACAGACTTTCGTCGCAGAAGCGACAGAACCAATCGTCTCTGTTCCTTCCAAGTAAACTGTTTTTTGGTTTCCGCCCTTTTGGTTCCTCCGATTTGCATCGGCGAAATTACTCTGCAATCGGACACTTGAGAAGTTCGGTACCCCGGCGCCAGCTAAATTACTTTAGAAGCTCGGTGTAAATCGGAACCAATATAAGTGGAGGGTTCTCGATTTTCTTGTCGACGAAGTCAATGAATTTGACTTCGTCGCCCTCGTCCTTCTTGCCTTCCTTGATAATAGTGTCCATGTCGATTTTGCTCGAATCGTAGAGGACTGCGCAGCCATAGGGCTTCTTGATAGCGATGGCAACCTCTAAAATGCCTTTCAACTTGTCGATCTTCTTGCGCACTCTTCCAAGACAAGCTGCACAACCGCTTCCCTCTACACGGAAATCAAGTCTGTGAAGCATGTTGAGATTGAGCTTTTTCAACCGCTCCTGCTTCTCTTCTGATCGAGACTTCGTGGGAAACATCATGATCGGGGTAGTAGCAGGCGTAGTTGTGGCAGGCGTCGACCCAGCTTGAGCCTGAGGCTGAGTGTCACCGTCCCGCGCTGCCAGAGCAGCGGAGCTGATAAACGTACACGACAGTAACGTGAGTGCTAGAGCGCGGCTTGACAGGATTGACTTGGACATCTAGCTGGATCTCCTATGACATTCATCCCAAAGTAATTTTCCCTGATCAGATGACGATTATTGTACTAGTGTGTTTCCATCAAATCTCTATTGGTACCTTTCCCGACAGGCGGACTTTGCTATCCCTTGTATCTGCAGCGCACTCCGGAGCTCTTGAGGAGCGCTGAAAGCATCAATTCAAGGGCGAAAGATCGATTTGCGCTTTTCCGCAAAGGAAGTTACGCAAAACGACATGGAACCACGATTGGTTGTTGATTATTATGCATACATAGGGTGCCGACCAGGGGAGCGGCACGGAAGGAAAAAAGGAATTGCCGGACCCAATCCCTAACGCAGAACACACTTCTACAACCTTCCACCGCTCCCTCGAGGTCAAATCAAACGACATAAGGCTCCTAAAAATTCCCCGGCCCACAGCACAACTGGCTAACCCCAGTTGTGTTGTCCATTTCAGTGATATCAGTCATTCGATCGACCCGCTGATTATGGCTCGAAAATATAAGGTATAGTACGACTGTGTAAAAGCTGTCGGTATCTGGTATGTATAACGTTCTGATTGTCGACGACCTGCCCGCACTGAGAAAACATGCAAGCGATCTACTTCGCGAAATAGATCCGCAAGTGAAGATTACTGAGGCGGCTTCCGGAAAAGAGTGCCTGGAAGTTTGGCCACAGCTCAAGCCTGACATGATTATCATGGACATCGTCATGCCTGATCTAAACGGAATCAAGGCCGCAAAGGAGATCTGGTCGAGAGAGTTGAACCAGAAAATTTTGTTCTGGTCGCAATTTCATCGCGAGTCTTTCGTTAGAGAGTTAGGAAAGATCGTACCCGACGAAGCTATTCATGGATATGCACTGAAGAGCGAAAGCGACGATAAGCTCAAATACGCTTTAGAGTCTATTCTTTGCCACGACAATCCCTACATCGATCCGATAGTCAGGGGTGTGCAAAAAACAATCGAAAAAACCTGGGGTGATATCACAGACAGTGAGTATTACATACTACTGGATCTGGCACTCGGTCTGACGGATCGCGCGATCGCAATGAGGCACCACATTAGTGTTCGTGGAGCCCAAAACAGAATCTATTCATTGTCTATAAAACTGGTGAAGGGCGTCGACGCGCATCTTAAAGAGACAGCCGGATTGGAAGTCTATAACACTAGAGTGAGGATAGTGCTGGAAGCTTTCCGACTCGGAATCATTGCACCGGAAGATATTCAAGAACTCGACGGAGTGATGGATTCCTGGCTTGACAAGCAGTTCCACTTCAAGAAAGACTCACTTCAGTTAGGCTGATTCGGCACCGATTACTTTGCTCAAGATTGACTCTACAGCCTCGCGCTCGACATGACGCTCGACGACTATAGTCACTAGGTTTTCAGCATTACAGCCTTTCTTCTTGGCTTGATTGAATTTCTGAATGTCTTGATGAACGGGCAGTTCGATTTCCTGCCTACTGCTAAATTCGACAATGCGCCTACCGTCCATAAAAGTCTCTCGTGCCGAACCACGGTTGAGATCCGCTATCAGCCAACCCACATCAGGATTCGAGAACAAACGTTCAGCGATGCCGTCGAGCGTTTGACCAACTTCAAGGACCCATTTCGGACGGCGAAGAACTTTAGACAAGATGGCATTATCGACGGTATCATCTTCTTCAGTCTCTTCCTCTTCTTCAATCTCATCGTCGTCGGCAAGGTCGTAGAGATTCTTCGTACCGATCATGATTGGCTTGCGCATTGATGCAGACTCACCGTCGGCATCGTCGCCTTTGCGTTTTGCGAAGCCTTGAATACGAGCCATAAAGTCTTCATAGCCATCCAGAGCCGATTCGGCTTGTTCGTCTTCCGATTCTTGAGCAGCTTGGTCACCTTTTCGACCATTGCCCGCGACCTTGCCGTCAACGCTGAATCGGTTAATTTGACCCATTAGCGAGCTAGCGTTCTGAGCCTGGGTGATGTTGATTCGATCGGCTGGGGCCATGCCATCAACAGGACCGCGCGCCATACCCGTTGTTGCCATTACGAATGCAAGTCCCATTCCGCCAGTGTAGCTGGTCGAGCGGAACTGTCCGTAGAAATTGTTCATCGCACCACTCTTACCAAAATAGTTGAGATCGTGGTAGCGACCGAGAAGACTCATGTTCAAAGGACGGACCTTAACGTCGGATTGCAATCCATTGGAAAGTTCGCCGGCGCGCATACTGCGAGTCGACAGCCTGGACTGAGAATCACCGATTGCCACCATGATGCGGAACGAGCTGCCATCACCTCTGCCAAATACGCGCTGGACTTGGAAGGGATTGTTTCGTCCGTCGACAAAGATAACCGGTCTGCCATTTTGACGTCCGATGGACCAGACACGGCCTTCGAGTCGGGCAGCAGCTCGCGAATCGCCTCTGAGTTTTGCGATGCCGGCTATCGAAAGAATGAGTGCCAGCTCCAGACCGGTGATATAACGATGTGTCTCCCCGCGGGGAGCTCTAACCTCTGTTCGGCCTGGGATCAATTTACCATCGCCGTTGATCTGGAAGCCTCGCATACCCGTGACGCGTCCCACTCCATCTCCCGTCAACTGACCAACCGCGCCGGGCTCTCGTATCGGCTGCCAGTCAGATACACGAATATTTCCGGACAACGGGATTCGACCGACACCGGCGACCGATCCCTGTACATCGATTTCACCTGGAATGCCTGTGCCGGTTGTAAGGCCGGTGATCTTGACCTGTGGCTCTCTGACTCCTTCTACAACACGTCCGGATTGGTCGACGTATTTCGTAGTTGTAATCGCTCGACCCTGCGGATCAAAAGTAGTGACTTGAACCTCTCTGCCGGTTTGAATGACTGTATGATCGCCCATAGCCGAGGCGCCTGGTGCACCACCAGTGATACCAAGCCCTTTCGCAATGGCATCGCCGCGCGTTACCGGAGTAATTGAAGGTACTCTGCCGTCGCCAGTGTCAACTTTGCCGACAAGACCAGTCTCCACCCGACCTGCGCCGACGTCGACTCCGACCTGATGAGAAACCGATGGTTTGCCTGTCGAACTTATCTCGGACGGTCTAACACTCTGACCGGTCAAGTCTGCGAAGATCCTTCCATCTGTAAAGTTGACAACGCGATGAGACGCTGGTTCTAAGCCACCGATCAGGTCGACCTTACCTGCCACTAACGCAGCGGGCGGCACGTCTACTCGACCAGGAGCACCGGGAGCACCACCAGGACCAAGTCTTGGACCTCCATCTCTCACGACACCGGATGGTGCAGTACCACCCACGGTATCACCAGCCACTCCAGGATTATTGGCACCACGGACGACTGGCGAACCAAGCGGAGCGCCATTCGGACCACGAGGAGCGCCCTGGTCGCTGACCGCAGGTGTCGTCGGAGGTGAAACGCGATCGCCGGGTAGTTTAGCATTCGCCCATGCCGGTGGAGGCGCACCAGCGATGGTTGACAGCCTAGAGTCGGAAGGTCCAAATCCACCCGATGGAGTGGATGCAGGAACAGGTTTGCCGGATGCGTCAACCTGAACAGGCCTGCCGTCCGGTCCGACTGTCGTGCGAACTAGTGCTTCAGGAGATCCGGCAGCAGGACCACCACCAAGCTTGCCTGGCTCGAGACCTGTTCTTGTGGGAGGTTGACTACCCGCGACGATTGCATCTGATGATGTGGAGAGGATTTTTCCTAGCTTGTCAATTTGGGTCGGATTCGTCCGTGCAATGTCAGACAACTGTTGCCTGAGCGAACCGGAGTCACTGGTGAAGCTGGTTCGTGATGATTCATCGAGAGTCTTGAACTTTTCTTTCCACTCTTGATTGGACATTTGATTGTTGGACACGAGGGCCTCGATCTGCGGCTTCAGCCCCTCAGCATTTACAGGGCGCCCATTCATGCTGACACCGCTGAGTCCGATGGCTCCAGTCTCACGGCCGGCGGCGCTACCGAAGATCTTGGGGTCTTTCAACTGATCTGCAACCCGGAGATCATTACCAGATCTAGCGTGGACTATCGACGGTCGCAATCCGGTGGTGTCAAAGTCAGGCGGAGTATTGATCGTCGTCTTCGTCGAAGGCTGATCGAGAATTACTGACTTGCCTACGCCAAGCCGGCTCTCGCTTTCGTGCTGATCCTTCATGGCTATGAAAGCTTTCTTTACGGCCGGGTCAGAAATCGTCTCGACATGACCGAACGTGGAAGAATCAGCTCTATATATCCGCTCTGTGGTTTTCAGATCCCAACCATCCGTAGACGGAATCTTCAATCGCGAGTAATCACCGTCAGTAGTGAGTTTGTTCTTGAGCTCGTTCGTCAGCTGCCAGTCTGATAAGGCTGGCTTCGCCACTGGAAGTACATTCGGGACTGCGGCGACATCTCCACTTCGTGGATTGGGACTCGATTGATCGCGAAGCAAATGTTCCTGCCCTGGCTTTGCTAACTGGCGGAACACATCCATCGCCGTAGTAGTCTGCGGATTCAGGTGTGGTACAGCATCAGGAACTATGATGCTTTTCGACGCAACAGATACTCCAGAGGTGACAATATCGGCAGGTAAGTTCTTGTAGTCAGTCTTCGCTGGTGGAATTCCTACGGTCTTTGTTATATCAGGAGAACCGAAAGATGGCTCAACATCGGACTTGCCCACCTTCGTCAGGTTGATTGGCGAAGCACCAGTTCTGGTGTCACTAAATGCCTGTTCGATCAATCGACGAGATTCGCCTCCGCTACTGTCGACTTTGACCAAAGGTTTGCTGTCCGCATCGCCAGTGAAGGTGCGAGGAAGGGTTCGACCATCCTGCTCCAGAATCGATTTCTTGTTGTTATAGAGATTGACTGCGATGTTGTTGGCGGCCTCGAACAATTGAATTTCGGACGATTTTTTCAAAACCGCCGATTCGGTTGTGGGCTTGGAGTAGTCACGATTGTCTGCGACGGGCGCGCCCATGAAGCGTCTCAAGCCGTCTGTCACGGTCTGTTCGGTCGGTACAGCAGGTTTGAGGCCGACCTGCTCTCCAGCTACTGAGTGCCGCTTCACGTCCAGGGTCGGATCAGTAACGGAGCTAACCAGGTTGATGGCTCTCGCCGGTGACAACACCGCAGGCGGTGTCACATCGGCAGGAAGATTTTTTTGCGTTATATCAGACGGCGGCGTGACCTTCACAGATGCAGGCGGCTTTCCGACTTGAGCGTCCACGCGGGTCAAATGAGTGGCGTCTACAGCGTCGACCACGTTCGTCTTAGGTGACTTGACCTGGCTCAACAGACCTTCAGATACAGTGAGATCTACCTTCGGTTTCACAACAGGCACAAGATCCAAACCAGGACTATCAGAAGTCGAAATTTTTGCTGCTACGACCTTAGATTCGCCCGGAACCGGATCGCTCAACTTCAGTTTGTTGAGTATCGAGCCGTCTGTATGTGTCAAGGACACGGACTCAGGCACAAGCGCACCGCCTTTGTTCTTGGCGAACAAAGGTGCATCATGGACAACGGTCGTAGAGTCAGAATCTCCGCCGCTCCGAGTCTTGGCGATCGGTGACGCGATTTCGCCTGACACTGGAGTCGCGGAAAGCTTGTTCAACAAGTTTCTTGTAGTGTCGATCTGACCGGGAGAAGCCGCTAAATCGGCAACCGTTTTACCGTTCTTGCCGATCTCAATCGCCGGACCATCTGCCTCTGCGCGAGAGAGTACCGGTTTTGCTACCGTATGTGACACCAGAGAAAAGTCGGACGCCGGTTGTGTCGGATCAATCGCTCTCGTCTTGGAAGAATTTAAAACTGATTGCGGGGTTGTGGTTGTGGGTTCTACGGCGAGTGGCACTACCGGCGGCACCAGCGATTTCGCCGCTACCTTAATAGTGGAATCTACACTCGTCACCACATCCGGTTTCACCTTCGGATCACCGTCTTCGTGTACCAAAGTGACATCAGGTCGCACAAGTGAAGGCTTCGTGGAAGTATTCGTCGCATCAGGTATTTGCACATCGACGCGGGAATTCGATTTTGTCAGTACGGGCTTAGCGGCAGGAATGGTTCCATCCACGGTCGGCAGTTCGTTAACTGGAACAGTTGATTTGACTTTCAAAATATTGTGCGCCAAATCGGTCGGGACATGATCAATGGTTGCCGGCGCGTTCTTCGTCAATAATTTGCTGGCACCGTCTGTATGGACAATCGCTGCAGACTCGATCACAGGAGTATTGTTTACAACGGTCTTCGCACCGGTCATGACTTTTGCCGTCGGAACATCGGTCACGACCGGAGCCGCCTTTGCTTTCGTCGGCAGCAGATCGGTCACGACTGGAGCCGCCACCGTTGCCGTCGGAACATCGGTCACGACCGGAGCCGCCTTTGCTTTCGTCGGCAGCAGATCGGTCACGACTGGAGCCGCC
>JAIERK010000009.1 GCA_019746975.1 Candidatus Obscuribacterales bacterium | reverse complement strand
AATGGCTGTTGTCATGGCTAAGTATCTGCGTTTTGATTTTGCAAAGCCTGAAAATCCCGCTAACGACCGTTTGATCTTTTCGAAGGGACACGCTGCCCCACTGCTCTATGCCATGTACAAAGCGGCTGGCGCTATCGACGACAAAGAGCTCATGACCCTGCGAAAAATGGGCTCACGATTGGAAGGACACCCGATTCCCCAAGTTTTGCCCTGGGTCGAAGTAGCGACAGGCTCGCTCGGACAGGGACTGGCGATGGGTGTCGGTATCGCCATCAACGGAGTTTATCTCGACAAGCTTCCATACCGCACCTGGGTTCTGATGGGCGACAGTGAAACCGCTGAAGGCTCCGTCTGGGAAGCGATGGCATGTGCATCGCACTACAAGCTCGACAACATTACCGCCATCATCGACATGAACCGCCTCGGACAGCGCGGCGAGACAGCTCTGGGCTGGCACAGCGAAGTATACGCTGAGCGCGCTCGGTCGTTCGGCTGGCACACCATCGAAATCAATGGACACAACTACAGCGAAATTGAAAAAGCTATAAATGAAGCGGTCAATCACAAAGGTCAACCTACTGTGATCATAGCCAAGACTGACAAAGGTCACGGCATTCCGCTCACCCAGAATCAGGACAACTGGCACGGCAAGCCGCTCAGCAAAGAGCAAGCCGAGGAGGCGATCAAGCTCTTAGGCGGCGTCAACGACATCAAGATTGACGTCCAGAAGCCTGCCGAAGCCCCAAGCGCTGGAAAGTTAGGTGATACCAAATCCGGTAGCGGCAAGTTTGAGCTTCCCAACTACCAGGGGCCTGTCGCGACACGAGAAGCTTATGGTGACGCGCTCAAATCGCTCGGTCAAGCATTCAAGAACGTCGTTGTTCTAGATGCCGAGGTATCCAACTCCACATATGCAGAGAAGTTTGCCAAGTCGAATCTAGAGCGATTCTTCGAAATGTACATTGCCGAGCAGCTCATGGTAGGCGTTGCCTGCGGAATGGCAACCCGAGGCAAGTCCGTGTTCTCCTCCACCTTCGCCGCTTTCTTCACAAGAGCGTACGACTTCATCCGAATGGCAGCCATCTCGCGCGCCACTATCAAATTGGCCGGCTCCCACGCTGGCTGCTCGATCGGTGAAGACGGTCCCTCCCAGATGGCACTCGAAGATCTGGCAATGATGCGCGCAATTCACGACAGCAAAGTGCTGTATCCATCAGACGGCGTCTCGACTGCAAAATTGGTTCATCTCATGCACGAACTCAAAGGAGTCTCTTACATGAGAACTACACGTGCCAAGACACGCATCCTTTATTCGGAAGACGAAGAGTTTCCGCTTGGTGGAAGCAAGGTGCTGAAAAGTTCCTCCGAAGATCAAGCCACTCTGGTCGGTGCCGGCATCACGCTGCACGAGTGCCTGAAAGCCTATGAAGAGCTAAAATCCGCTGGCATTACGGTCAGAGTTATCGACCTGTATTCAATCAAGCCAATTGACAAGGCGACACTCGAGAAGGCAGCCAAAGAGACCGGATTGATCATCACCGTGGAAGATCACTGGCCCGAAGGTGGTCTCGGCGATGCAGTCTTGGCTGCATTTTCTACCAAAGGCAACACCGAGAGAGGCAACAAGCCGGAGCTTCCCACGAGCCTGCCGAAGGTCGTCAAGATTGCTGTCGGCTCAATGCCCGGCTCTGCTACTCCTGACGAACTCATGGACGCAGCCGGCATCTCCGCCAGCCACATCGTCCGAACAGTAAAAGCGCTGACGACATAACAGACAACTACCAACGATGTCGAGAAGGACGGTCTAACGACCGTCCTTCCGCTTTTTCACGCGCGGCTGTAGAATGGTGGTTTTATATATAGTGCCAATATCAACAAGAAAATTCCTACTCAAGCTACAGCCGGTCAGGTTTTATCTGGGAGAAGGGAAATAGGCTTGTTTCAATTTCGTAACGATGTAAACTATAGACGCGAAATGTCTGAGCGTTTGCGATATTGCAGAGGTAATCACCATGGGCGATGGCATCAGGCTTGCAACGTCTGCTAGCACTACGGTAGACGATTTTGGACCGCTTATTGATTTCGACGCGCAGAGCGCATCTCTGGAAGAACAAAACAACATGCCCACGATCGAAAAACAAAAGGAAGAGTGGATCAAGTCGTTCTTGCTCAACGAACGAAGCAATATGGGCTCTGGCTGTCGCCTGGACGACGGCGCTCCGACGTCCAATTCGAACAACCTGGAAGAGATGAGTATCGAGCTTGGCAAATTCAATCAACTAATAGAAAAGCGCCAACTCTTCGAAGCCATGCTTACAGACGAAAGCATCAATGAGTTGCGTCGCATGCGCCGCGATTATCAAAATGCCAGTCGCGAAATCGACCGACACAAACTACGGCTCCAGATCAATGTCGCGTTTCCACACTTAGGAGCTATCAACAGAGAGCTCATGTCACAAGAAGCGCGGATGATCCAGTTAAATACGACAGAGACGACTGTACACCACGGAGCCTCCAGGGCGCTAAAATCTGCATCAGGCAATCGACCGAGCGAGTCGGTAATAGTATCGTATTCGGTGACACGCGACCCTTTTTCCAGCGAGCGTAATGCACTTGCTGGTCGAATAGAGAGCTTCTATAAGCCTCGCGAACAAGATCGATTCGAATCAGTCTGGCAAAAGGTGAAGGATGACTCGCCAATCATAAAAATCACCGAAGTCCTGAAACATCTGCCCAACATCAAGATTTCATTCGACAAGCCGGATGACATTGCCAAAATGGTGATGGTGATGGCTGGTACGGCGCCAGATTCACAGGAGATGCGCCTTCTGACCAACGCCTTCGACGGAGTCAAGTCCATCGAGAAGAAGGAGGGCAACACGCTATTCGTAGCTCGAGAAGGCACGCGCAAAATCCCACCTCCGCAGATGATTAACATCGGCGCCGGTATCTCCGTTGAAGCTGTAGAAGTAAGTTCGATCTCCTGCAAAATTGGTGAGGGAAAAAATCCGTCCCTCAAAGACATTGACGGAATAACGATCAAGTTGCGAGTGCCATCAGCCATTCGAAATCTCGCCGGCGTTAGAAGCGACGTCAAAGTGCGAAAATTAGAATTGGAAGCAGATAATTCGGGGGGCTGGAAGCTCGTCCTTACGGTCGACAATCCAGTCGCCAAGCTGCAGCGCAAAGCGATTGCCGCGATCGTCAGCAATGTTCCCAAAGACGATCAGGTTAAAGTGCCGATTATGATGCTCGACAAATCTGGCAACGTTGCGCGCTAAATCACCGTCGATATGGAACTCTTCACGAGTCGCCAGAATTACTCGAACGGTTTTCCATAAAATTCGATTTTAAGGTAGCGACCATTCAACTCGCGAATTCCTGCTTTCAACTTCTCCAGACCTTCTCGATTTGCTCTACGGGCTTCCGATTTCAATATCTTGAAGTGAGCGACTTTTCTTAGACCGTCGAACATCGAGCCTTCCTTCTCGTCGAATAATCGCTGCCAGGCTGTCGCCATCGACATACTCCATCACCATCTACGGTGAGCTTTCTATCAATCCGAAGTCGAGTGTTCGCGCCACGTTAGGGTGAGCAAGTTTTCCCGTCGTTATCGCTTCGTGTTGAAAACGAACCAGGGCATCAGGTCGATCGAAACTTACGTCTACTGTCTTTACGGCGACCTCGATATCCAGGAGTGGATCATGCGCCAGATAAACGGTGCCCATTCCGCCCCGACCGATCAGCTTTCTAATCTGATATCGGCCGGCGAACGTCGAGGAAACAGCAGGATTTTCCGACATATTCAATTGATACCCAGATCCAGAGCCGTCAATACAAAATCGAACGCCCCAGTGCGTACACTAAGGGCGCCCAATTTGCTCTAGTCGGGGGCAAAAACTTGTCTTTTAATTCAGGAGACATCCCTGAGGGAAGCGGTTTACTCCTCCTATGCGGCCACGAGGCCGACTGCAAGTGCCTGCTGCATTGCGGCAGACTCAACATTGTTTGGTCTCAATGCTCTCAGGATGTCGAGCGCCTTTTCGTACGATACGACATTACGCTGAATCTCATTGATTAAAACCAGGGCAGTACGTGACATTTCTTTCGTTATCAGCCCACGCTGAATGAGGACCTCTGCCACGGTGTATTCGAAGTCGTTGATCGATGCAGCAGTATCACGCATAGTGCGCTCATCGATCATTCCAGCCGCTCGCAGAATCGCAACGACCTGATCGAGCAGATCGAACTCGGCAAACAATTTTTCCAGTGGAACGTTCATCGAATTCACTAGATTGAGGAGACGTCTCGCCCGCACCTTAGAGAGCATCGGTGTCCCAAGCATCTGTTGCATCTGAACAGCGGCTTCCAGGACCATCGGTTTTACCAGATTGTATTTCAAAAGGAGCTGACCAAAGGCTGCATCACTCTCAGTACCGAGCTCAGCAACGATTAGACTGTCTTCTTTGGCGAGCAAACCTGCTCGAACCAGGATCTCACCAAGTCGCGGCTGCGCAGTATGGGGATGATAGGCAAACCCAATAGCCTTGAGTGCAGCTTCCATCGGCACTTTAAAGCTGTAAATCGATTGCAGTGCTCGCACGGCTTGCAGGAATGAAATATGTCTGTCTCTGATCAGTATCTGTAGATTAACACATGTACTCAAAGTCGATTCGTCGATAAGGCGAAGCGCGACTAATGCTCGACCGAGCGGATATCCAGTCGTCTGAGCATGCTTAAGCGCACACTTAAGTCCGACATCATCGACGATACCAGCAGCCATTACGAGCTTACCCATTCGGGGTAGAGGACCGATACCACGGCCGATACCGTTTAGCCGATACGCTTCGTCGATGTTGACCTGATGAACGTGCGAGAATCGCAACATCTCTTTCGCCATCCGTACATCGATGGCGCCATCTCTGATGGAAAGCTGTGTGTTGAGTGCGCATTCCACATCCAGTTCGCTGACGTGACCGGACATGATTAACACGCGACCAATCGGCATGGTAGCTCGCTTTGCGATTACCAGTCCCTGGGTGAGTACGTCGGGAGAAATGATTCCCGCTTCTAGAAGTATTTCGCCCAATCGAAAATATTGGGGTCTGACCTTTTTAGCAAGCTGCATTAGATGCTCCTCTCGGAGGACAGGGGAACCTCGTTTGACGCGACAAAAAACAGGGTGTTTTCATCACACCAACGCGAGATTATTAATCTTCAAGGTAGCAACAAATCGGAAATCGCCACGGCAAATGCCGCTTAGATAGACCAATTCATAGATTTTCTAGTAAATGATTTTAAAAATGGGATGGCTCCCAATCCGAAATCGTACTTGTATACCGACCATATGTCAAGTGCTTTTTAATGTTCTCGGAGAGTAAAAATCCATTGTTCTGCGCGCAGCAGCTCTACTGCGATTTCGCGAATCTTGTCGGCAAACAAGAATTGCTCGCGCTCGAGATCATTTAAGGAAGCCATGATCGGACCACCGTCTTCATGGCGCTCCGGATACTTGAGCGGGTGATTCCAGAAAGGCAATTTACCCGGACCGGGTTCGTCAATCGATTTGTCTTTCGGATTGAATGGAATGGCGCCATGCGCCTTGTACCAATCATCCATAATCTTGCCGACATGACTGAATGTTTGCTCGAGGTATCGATTGCCGGCCTCTGATAGGGCGCACATATCGGCCGTGTAAAGATGAGGGTGCTTGTCTCTAGCGCGAGTGACGGCCTGCTCGATGGCATCATGACCGGACAATGACGCTGACGAGCGAGGACCAATGACGACGCCGTTGAACATCTCGGTCATGATTGCCGATACACGCTCGACCGCTGTTTTCGTACGTCGCAGCCCTCTCAATGCCAGACTTTGAACTTCAGGGCGAATCACTCTAAAAGAATCCGCAAAACTCTGAACCGCGGACTCCAGCGAATGATGAATGGTATCGTCCTCGAAGATCGACTCCGTATCCGGTCCTCGAAGCATCGCGATCTTGGCGAAACCTTCGGGATGGTTGTAATTGATGGAGTGATCTCCTGCGATCACCGCATGCCCAATCTTGGAGCCAGGATCATCTGGATGTGGAACATGCCAGTCTTCAATACCAATGGTGCTCAACATCTCTCTTTCGAACTCGGTGAAATTGAGCGTTCTTAGATCATCGCTAACATTGAGCTCATTGAATGGATCCCGGATTTTTTCGAAAATAGCATATGCGGACTTAATATTGGCGCTATCTCGAGTCGGTCCATTCTTGCTGAACTTACCGAGCTTATGTTTGTGGTGCAACATTATGGCGACGATCGTAGCCATGAATTCCGGCGGCGCAATCTGATGCTCCATGCTGGCTCTCGATACGCGCTCCATGCTCTTTCGATCGGATGCCTTCGACGCATCAAGGAAGTAGGACAGGGCCTGCACGGCTGCATGAGCTCCGTGCACGTTATGAACGATAAAGTTTTTGCGGCTCTTGATCGCGTCCGAAAAAATCGACGCTATAAGCGCGTCCCTGGTCTCCTTGCTGTTTAAATTCAACAATCTGGCCGCGTCATACACCTGGTCGACTTCGGCGCGCGTGTGCTTCCAATTCATGTTCCATTGGTAGCCGGAAGACCCGTCGTTATCGCTGGAATTGAACTCGAGTTGCCAGAACATGTCACGCACGATTGCCATACAGCTCCAAACCAACTCCTTGTCGCTTCGTGACAAAAAGTCGTCGGAATCGAGCTTGTCAAAAACATTCGTTACGTCCCCATTGTGGGCTATGACAGGAACGTCCGTTAGATCCTTCTCAAGTTCGCTCCGCAAAGTTGCAAGATTCTTAGGCGGTGGAAGCTGATCCTCCCAACGATAGTTGTCCGTGTGTAATCGCAGGTACTCATCAACCTCTTCCCTGGAAAATACCCGTCCAAATGACCGTAGACCTTCAGTCTCATCGGCAACTGTCGTGAGCCCTTCTGAAGCCAGTTGACCTGCGCCTTCCTTCAGCGCAGGTTGCTTTCTTTTCGGCTTTTTATCGCTCGCCATTAACCACCCGAAACCCACGCAAAGCATGGAGTTCCACCCTGAGCTCGGATATTCCCAACAACATATCTATTAAATCATGCAGAAGTAGGCAAGAGCGGGCGGTAAGTAGGATCTAAATCAGACCTTGCCAGGTGAAACAGAGCACAGGAGCGCTGAAGAATGAACAGATATAATGCTTGATGACCTGAAGTCATGTATTAACAGAGGTTGTCAACAAGCCATGCGTCACCTTCTACCAATAGTCGCCGCTCTTTTACTTGTCTCCAACGCCGCCGACGCTCAGACACCGAACAGCGAAGCCGCCACCGCGGCGAAAGCCAGCGATTCGACCAAGGCAGTTCCTAAAACAAAGAATCGCCCTGCCAGCTTTTTCCTGGAGGAGATCACGCCGCCGAAGCCAGCAGCAGCAGTAAGCAAGACAGCGAAAAAATCGCCTAAAAAAGTGAGCAACAGAAAAGTCGCGGAAGCTCCATCCGACCTCAAGAAAAAAATCGCTCAACAATCACCCATCTCCTCACATTTCCAGCAGGGAATCATATTTCAGAGCATGAACATGGGGGAACACGCCATCACCGAATATCGAGATGCGCTCAAAGATGATCCGAAATTTGCTTCTACGTATAACAACTTGGCACAGTGCCTGATCAATCGTAATGCCGAAGGCGACAAAGAAGAGGCTCTCAAGCTGCTCACCGAAGCCAACAAATTAGAGCCCGAGAATCTCGGTACCGTCCACGCTCTTGGCGTATTGAAGGAAAGAGACAAAGACTATGCAGGTGCCGAAGCCGCATTCACCAAAGTCTTGAAGAATCAGCCGCTAAATATAAGTGCAATCAAGAATTTGTCAGAACTATATTTCAATCAAGGTCAGAAAGAAAAAGCCAGAGAGGTTCTTGTCGAGGCAATTCGACAGTACTCGGCGATCCAGAGCACGCATGGCTCCACAAATCTCGACCAACAAGCAGCCATCTTGAAACAGGCATTAGCCAATCTCGACAAGCCGCCGGCGAAAACCGACGAAACCAAGTCAGCGGCCCCAACGAAAGCGGCTCCACAACAAACGGCTGCTAAATAGCTCGAAGACTCCGGACGTTTCTGCACAACTTCCCGCAATTGGACGTCGCTCTCCAACGCGACGCTTCTCTGCAACAGATGGTCGCTCTGCTATACACGACGTTTCTGCCGACGACGTGCTGCGCTAAATAACGTTTCTGTGCCACAGGACGTTGCTCCACTCCCGAAGGTGCAAACATCTGCGCAACAGGCTTCAGCAATCGGTCTGCGGAAGGGACTATCATCTGATAGTCACATTCTCTTTCGAACCACAGGTGGTGACGACTCAAACGTTTACTACCCGAAAAAAGCAAAAAGACCACAAAAGGAAAATGCGTCCATGATCTGCGGCGGATCTCATGGACGCTACCAGTTCAACGAGGAGGAAGGTTGCTGGGAGAAAGCCTCGCTGCTCTGCGTTTTCCTTTGTGATGCGGGGGGATTGGGGTTCCCTTGTGTCAATAATAGTAGCCAAGTATGAGACCGATTAATATGTGGGATTGCACAGACTTTGCATGCTGAAGTTTGCATATTATTCTTTCGGGATTGGCTGTGGCTCTGGAATCCCAAAAGCCCAGTAAATCCAGAAGTCCGCAAAATCAGGTTAGGCTATTGCTCCATTTATGTAGCAATAGCCTAATACTCAAATCCAACAATGACCGCCTTAATAACGTTTTTGATATCATGAAACCTCTGATAGTTAGCACAACAGAAAATTGCGCGCACCATATTTAGTGCAGCCCCCAAAACGAAGCCTTACTACAGCCTATGGTTGAAGTTTGAATGACAAAATGACAGGGATTTGGTTAGCGGTGGCGCGTGTATCCTCAGAGGGTTTCTTGACGCAGCGCCATTTTGCAGCAGGTATCGATTTATCCTGCTACAAGAACGATTTACAGCAGCACGCGAAGCTGTAGGGGAGCTTCATGCATCGCCCTACAGCTTTGCTGACGAGATGACAATTACCTGTCCACCTCGGACTTGCTGTCGATGACCAGCGTCCAGTAGATGGCGCTGAATTTCGACTCTTCGTCCATCGCCCAGTAGGCCATGGACGGCACCCAGGTCGGATCCAGTTCCCTCTTCAGTTCCCGGACGATGCAGGCCAGACCATCAAACCCATATCGATTTGAGGGACCATTTTTTCGCCAGGTGTCTCGCTCCGATTGAGTGAACTGACTCAACGACTTCACTTCATCTTTTGTCTTCCTTATAGTTTGACCCCAACGGCCGTCGACAGAGCGATCTAGCGCTCTTGTGAGCTTGAGAGCGGTCTTCAGTCGGTTAGCGAAGCTGTACATCGCCATCTCGGTCTGCAGTTCGCCCGGGAAGAGGACAATCCAGTAGAGCAGCAGCCCGGACAGCGCGCCCACGGTCCCAAATACAATCACAGATTCGACGTCCTCAGTTGTCTCCAGCGGTCCTTTGGTTACACCGACGAAGACGCCTAGCAAGAGCAGGAAGAGAATCCACTCGTGCAGGCGCGCACATCCGGAGATCCAGGACTTGAATCGAACGGTGATGACGTGCGACATGTTTACTCCCATTAGAGGTTCTGCGAGTTGAGTTCAATCAATTGATAGGGCGATCAGACGTCAGCGAATTGTTGCCTTCAGAAGACTGGCTTGGAGCTTGTTTGCCTTGTGGCATCTTCATGCAGCGCCATTTGACGCTTGAATCGAATTGTTCTCCTCAAAGAGGTTGCGACCAGACCGCAAAACTGCAGGGGATAAATGGCAGAGCCCTGCAGCTTTGCGGTTGCCGCTCGAGGTGCTGTTACTCGTCGAACTTGTTGTCCGTGACCATAGACCAGTAGATGGTCTCGAACTTCAGTTCATCATCCATTGCCCAGTAGGCAGAAGACGGCACCCAGGTTGGCTCCTTGCGCCTCTTCATCTCTCGAACCATGAATGCCACGCCATCAAAGCCATAGCGCTTCGCCTGCCCAGATTTTCGCCAGCTCTCACGAGATTCAGAAGTGAAGTTGGTCAACCACCTCACTTCCTCCTTCGTCCTTTCTATTGTCCGGCTCCAATCCTGATCGACGGAGCGATCTAGCGCTCGCGTCAGCAAGAGCGCTCGTGTCAGTCGGTTAGCGAAGCTATACATCGCCATCTCGGTCTGCAGTTCGCCCGGGAAGAGGACAATCCAGTAGAGCAGCAGCCCCGCCAGAGCGCCCACTGTCCCGCAGAGAAGCACAGATTCGAAGTCCCCACAGGTCGCCCGCAGTCCTTTGTGTAGTCCTACGAAGACGCCGAGCCAAATCAGGAAGAGAATCGAGCGATGCAGACGCACGCAGCCGGAGATCCAGGCATTGATTCGAGTCTTGATGAACTGCTTCATCGTTTTACTCCAGTTCGAGTTCAGTGAAGAGAAAGCCGTCCAATCGATTGATTGAACGTTCGGGACGATAACTAGTGGTTGCATTAGCAGACTGGCTCGATTGGTCGTTTTGCCTCCAACGGGTTCCGTGAATTGGTTTACCTCACGCTAACAGCAAGCTCCCGCATACAGCAACCTTCACGAGCTCCAAAATGAACGTTTAATGTCAAATTCCTAAATTCTGTCGACAAATTGCCACCAATCTCGGTGTCATAAATCGCACTGGCGATCTGAAAGCCTTCTCATCAAGCGAAGTGAATTCGACTCGATAAGAATCCCAGCCGACTAACGAGTTCACCGGCTTAACGAGTCGCGCTATGAAGCACCGCCGATCACTAAGTTCTCCGGGTCCTTACTAATCGCGCTATGAGGCGCTGTCGATCAACAAGGTCTCCGGTCTTTACTAATCGCACTATGAATCACCGCCGATCAAAAAGTTCTCCGGTCCTTACTAATCGCACTATGAGGCGCTGCC
Source organism: Candidatus Obscuribacterales bacterium (assembly GCA_019746975.1). Lineage (GTDB taxonomy): Bacteria > Cyanobacteriota > Vampirovibrionia > Obscuribacterales > Obscuribacteraceae > JADYXR01. The sequence continues at coordinate 68,652 of JAIERK010000009.1, read as the reverse complement.
GATCAACAAGTTCTCTGGTCTTTACTAATCGAACTATGAAGCGCTGCCGATCAACAAGTTCTCCGATCTCTACTAATCGAACAATGAAGCGCCGCCGATCAACTATTCTCTTATCTTTACGAATCGCATCAAGAATCACTGCCTGATAAACAAGTGCTCTGGTCTATACGAATCGCATCAAGAATTACTGCCGATCTACGTCGACCGCGGTGATTCGTAGTGCGGTTCGTATAGACCAGAGCACCTCGACAAGTTCTTTAGACTGTACGATTCGCACTGCCGATCACCGAAGGCGCAGTTTGTTGCGAATCTCATATTTACGTTGGATCGACTTAAATCTATGTGCGCTTAATAGCAAAATCGAGCAAAGTCTCGGCAATATCCTCAAGTTAATCATAACCCCGGCAAACTTTATAGTTTCGCCAAACTCTCTAGCGACAATCCCAGTGTGCCTGAGCAGGCGCTTCCAGCGGAGGGAAGAGAATGTCGGAGAACATCGAAAAGTTACAGCCAAAATCAACGCCAACTCCAGATCCATTTGATGTAATTTCTTTGATGAAACAGGGCAGAGATATTTGGCCGGCGGACAATGCGCGGAATGACAGTTCAACGAAATCAGAAAAACAGCAAGAATCGCCATCGACATTGCCGGATTTAACTCTGCTTGATGATGAAAACGTCATCCAGCCGCTCAGCCTCGATGCCAAGGATTCGGACGACAACACCGTTGCTGGCAACGAGCAGGCGGAACCGCACTCCACTGAAAAATCAGAGCGCGAAATTGAGCTAACTTCCAACGGTAAAAAAGAACCTAAGGACTTGGGAAAAGCGATAGATGAAGCCACCAAAAGTGGCGACTTTACAAAGGTCCGGGGAGATCTGCAGGAGGCCATTTATCGAGAGTACAAGTCCGGAGGCAAGGCGGCTGTCGAGAAATTGATTAAGAAGATCGATGACGCCGTAGATACTTCAGGAGTAGGTCTTGTACTGGCAGAACAAGATGGAAAGGTGGGCGTTCGAGTAGTTAAGCGAATTGATGAGCAAGACAAGCTAAATCCAGAAAAGATGACAGCGAAAGAGCTGAAAGAGAAAGGTATCTTCAAGCACTCGGACCTTGGATATCTCAAGTCACTCGATAATGTCACCAATTCAATAGAAAAGATGCCGGGAGCAGCAGAGAAAGACTTCCTCCAGGCCGGCAAACAATTCTCGAACAAGCTGGAAACAAAGCGAGAACCACTTATAGAGTTGTCGCAAAAACTTAAATCGATCGTCGATTCTGAAGGAACTGACGCCGCGAAAAAAGCGCTAGAGAAGCTCAACAAGCAGCTTTCTGACGACTCTAGCCCATATAAGCTCTCGCTCGCCGGCGACGTGATCGTGCTAAGGACTGATGGAAAAATAACAGACTCGGTCAGCATGAAGGACCACCGATACGCGGGAGATGAGACCGGAAGAAAAGAGATGCCACCTGGTCCAGCCAAAGATGCTGTGGCTGCTATTCGGAAGGGCGATGTTAAAGAGATTGAAAAGGCTATTCAAAAGGCTTTTGAATCTTCTCGTGACAATCCGGAGAAGTTCGATGAGTTTCGAGAAAAGCTAAAGACTGAACTGGCGAAAGACGGATTCACAGTTCGTTTCAAAAAAGACAGCGACTCGCTTTCACTGCATAAAAAACTTTCTCCGTATGGAGTCGAATTCTCGCTAAAAGCGGACGGCGATAGCAGCAAAGTCAAAACATCCGTGTATGACTGGGATACCAAGAGCGATGTGAAGGTCAAGGCTGAAGAAGTAGCAAAATCGTTTTCTTCAAACGACAAGCAAGACGTCTCTGAAATTGCTGACGATAAAAGTGTTAGAGCAGAAAGAGCAGCACTAGAAAAATCCGCCTCGAAGCTCCTCAAACCACATCAATTGGAAGATTTCAAAGAAAATTTGGATCGACTAGCCGGCTTTGCCAAAGAACACAACATAACACCACAGGAAGTGGCAAAAACACTTAAAGCCTGTCGCGAGCTTCTCGAAGCTTCTGACACCCACTTTTCGGATGAGGAGAGAGCAAAACTAGCGTTCCAGGCAGTCCGTCAGGCTTCTTCGCCTTACTCTATCGACCAGGGTGAATACAATACCTGCAATGTCACGACTCTCGAAAAGATGCTTTACAGCTCGAAACCCAGCATCATGATGGAAATGATGCGTGATATTGCCACCACCGGTAACTATAAGACAGCAAACGGTGACAATGTCAGTTTGTCCAAGGAACAGTTGAGACCAAACAGCAAGGGGGAAGAAGCTTTTCATACAAGTGACGGTGACCGAAGCTACGCAACTCAGATCGCCAACATCGCCATGATCAATGCATTCTGGCAAAATCGAACAGAAACTCCTGACGGCAAAAAGGTGCCGAAAGGAAGCATAAGATACGAAAATACTCCTGACGGCGAGCGCCTGATCGACTACAGCCAGAAGCCTCCAAAGGCACTCCGCGACAAAGATGGCAATATAATTGAGTCGCCAAAAATCAATGCCATCGGCATGACAAGTATTATGAAGCACTGCGTAGGCAAGTTACCCGATGGCGGTCTGATGCTGCATCGCAACATCGTAGATAACAAGGTTGATGGAGTCGTCGAAGTAGCGACGCAGGAGCAATTCGAGAAAAAGCTCGTTGAATTGGCTTCAGGGAAAAATGGCAAATTTCCGATCATAGCCGTGATACACGACACCGACAAGTTATACGGCAAAGAAAGCGGAAACACGGTCGGTCACGTTGTCACCATTAGCGGTATCAAACTCGACAAAGACGGCAAAATCCTCCTTAAAACCGATAATCAATCTGGGAAAGATTCGGATATGTACATTAAAGCAAAAACGTTTTGGTCGGCGATGGAGTATAAATGATCACAATGCTAATCAATGTACAAGCCTGAGACGGAAACCGCACGGAGGCTTCAACTCATCCTTTGCTGCCGAGGCGAACGAGGAAGCCAGAGCCAGAAGGTGCTGCCAGAGCCAACTTCGCTAACCACACCGATTTTACCACCGTGAGCTTCAGTAAACAGTTTGCAGATCGCCAACCCTAATCCAGTTCCTTTATTGGAGTCACCCCTATAGACTTGTTTAAATTTGTCGAATACGTGTTCAATAGCGTCTTCTGGAACACCTCGTCCCTGATCGATGACACTAAATTTGACACCATCATCAATGTTTTCCGTCCTTATAGTGATTGTAGTACCATCGGCAGAATACTTAATGGCGTTAGACAGCAGATTGACAAGTATCTGGCAAACCTTGTCAGTGTCTACTTCAATGACGAGATCCAAAGTCTCGTTTAGAATTTCAATTTCCTTCTTCGAAGCGAGTGCCGCGACATCCGCAACCGCCTGTTCTGAGAGCTCCACACAGGATGCTCTCTCGCAATCGAGTACGATCTGGCCCGCATCTGCCTTCGCTACGTTGAGCAAATCCTTCGTCAAGCGGATCAATCGATGACCCGCACTATTAGCCAGGTCGAGATTGCGCAATGACCGGTCACTGAGAGCTTCGTCGAGTTTTACCATTGTTATGCACGCCATAATCGAAGTCAAAGGCGTTTGAAGATCGTGGCTGACGATAGAGAGAAACTCCTCTTTCATCCGATCAACTTCTAACTTTGCGGTTATGTCCACCAACACAAGAAGGTATTTGAGACTGTTATCGACCTGGAAAGCATTGGCTGTCAACTCCACAGGTGTGTTACTCTCAAAATTGACCAGATAATGCCCCGGCTTGGGAATGGCATCTATGGTACCGTCTGCGGTTGTATACTCAAACAGTGGCGACAGAAATTTAGAAAGAGATACACCGAATAACTCTGCACTGGTGCCGCCCAACATACTTTCGGCAATTGGATTGAGTTTTTCGATCGATCCGTTCGCTCCACAAACAATGAGTCCATTGGGCATGTGCAGAAAAATCGCTTTTTCTTTTTCCGATGCGTTTTCGAGCTGCTGAGCAAGGGCTCTAAATGATTGATCCACTCGAGCAATCTCATCCTCGCCCTTTTGCTCTGGAGAGAGCTGTTCCTTACGTTCGAAGCGCCAGAAGTTGTCGACAATTTGTGCTAATCGACCTGTTACACGGCGACTGAAACCAATCAAGACCAGTGCAGAGCTGAGTATGATCAGACCAATCGTCCCCACGATGATCAACCGAAACTTGTCCTGCTGCTCTTTCTCCAGCGCAGCAAGCCGCCCGGCGTAATCACTGTGCCGTTTCGTTATCTGGGAAAGCGAACTGTTTATATCCATCAATCGCGGGATGGACCCAAGCCTCCCTTGATCGCGAAGACTAATCATGTAGCTCAAATCGTAGAGTGAACGCTGTTTCTTGATGCAATCCTCGATGTCATTCTTGAGATAGTCAAAATTTTCTTTGGCCGCTAGAGCATCTTTATGGTCTTCCGGATTTTGCTTGGACAATTGGCAAAGCGAGTCAAATTCATCAGGAACCTGCCTGGACAGTTCTTCAAACTGCTCTCTCGCGATCAAATTGTCGAATTGGCTAGATGCTTGCGCTACAACTGTTGTGACTACATACTCACCTGCGCCCCGCATAATTGCCGACGCTTTGACTGCCATATTGTTCGAATACTGCGCCTCCTTAAGCCGCTCATCGGTCTCCGCCAGATTCGAGAAAACGATGAACAGGAAAAGGATTTGAAAAATCGTGAGGAGCGATAAAAACAACATGCATTGTTGCAGCAGCTTCAATGTCTTAAGCTCCCTCTTGCTGATCTTATCCGCCTGAAATGCCTCGCATTACCGACTTTCCCAGCACGATATGCTTTGAAACCACTTCCTTGAGGTATAAGCCGAGCGGAGGCTAAATTCATGTCAAAGTTTCTGCTTATAGAAGACGACCAGATATTATCGACTTTCATCAAACAATACCTGACGGTGAAGAAGTTCGAGGTCGATGTTGTTCTCGATGGGACACAGGGTTTGGAGTGGTTGAAGCAGCAAGACTACGCCGTAGCGATTATTGATTGGGATCTGCCTGGTATCGACGGGAAGGAGATAATCCGGCAGTACAGAGAGGCCGGCGGTCAGACGCCGATAATAATGCTGACCAAGCGCTCGAAGGTAGCCGACAAGGTGACTGGATTCGAGGCGGGAGCAGATGACTACCTGGCAAAACCATTCGAGCTGGACGAATTGCATGCTCGGCTCACCAGTCTGATGCGGCGTCCTCCAGCAATCAAAGAGTCACGCATAACTATTGGCACGCTCATGGTTGATCGGCACAACCGGGTCGCGACAGTTCGTGGACAACAGATTGAACTCTCTCGCAAAGAGTTTGCCATTCTCGAGCTTCTTACAGCTAATCCCGAGCACGTCTTCAGCAACGACGCCATCATGGACAAGGTCTGGTCCACAGAATCAGACGGCTCGATCTGGGCAGTGAGAACACACATCGCTCGAATTAGATCGAAGATCGCAGATATAGACGATGATCCGGCACAGCTAATCAAGACACTCTATGGACAAGGATACAAGATGGAGCTGCCGAAGAGTTAGAAGAGGTGGGCCCACCGCCATCACCAGTGATACCACAGCCCCTGAACTCTCCCTCATATGATTGTCTCCACTGATTAACTTTTTTTCCCTTCCGTGAACTGGGGTGCTGCCATGCATCGCCTGTATTCGAGCCGTTAGATAAAACTGGCAGACCTTTGGCACCAGAGATTTTAATATTTGAGCCCGAAGTTAACTTTGAACCACACACATTTGCAATGTTCTGATTCCATACTCCACATATCGGCTACTGGACAGGAACTTGGAGGATGGCGACAGACATACGTTATGCAGCTAAGGCAGGTCTTTCACATCATAAGGAAAGCGCGGAGGGCAAAATCACTATGAGTTGCTTTTATGATCGTTATGGAGAGTATCGCCATTGGCTATCGCAGCAGGCATTTACTGAAACCACCAAACGCGTTTATGCGTCAAGGATCGCCGCATTTTTAGAGTATCACCACTCATGCGGCAATACGACATTGTCTGAAGAAAGCCTGGCTTCAGCGACAAATGCGTTCTTGCAGCATTTGATCGTAAGTCTTGAGGCCCGCCCTAGTACGGTTAACAGTTATCTTACGGTAATAGCTCAATTCTGTCGCTTCTTGGAATGGAACTGTCCAAACATGAAAATACCACGCATCAATAATGGTGGCGCAACATTTAAATTCCTCACAGAAGCCGAGAGTAAGCAATACGCTGGCGCAATCGATCGATGCACGCTGCTTCGAGACAGAGTTTTGGCCAGGCTAATTCTGTTCGCAGGTCTGAGGCTTGGAGAGTGTGTCGCCCTGAATGTCGAGGACGTGGAAGTGTCAGATCCCGCTGTGTTGACATTGTCCTGCAGGGCTCCCCATCTGAGACTAAGACTCGACCAAGAAACAAGTATTCTGACAACCGACTGGTTGATTGAAAGACATGGAGTGATCACTCCCCAAAATACTGAGCAAGCACTTTTCATCACTAAGGACGGTAAACGCCTGTCCGCGAAAGGAGTTGATTTTGTGCTGCGCAGAATCGGCATATCATGCGGATTGGTGGTTTCTGCTCGCGTGCTGAGAAATACTTACGTGCGCAGTGTCCAGAGCGACGCTAGTAACTCAGTCCTATCGTTCGAACCGCTTAGTCACAAGCACAAGATAACTCAAACACCGGCTGAAGCGCCTGTCTATGCGCAGCCAGAAGGTTTTCCTGGAGCCATTCAAAGACAATAGCCACGACTTAATCTTGGCGCCGCAAACTTGAAATTGGTTCGACATATTCTTGTCACACTATCACGACAAGCCAATCTAGCTAGAAACAATTTTGATGCTACTGGCGATACTATCGATCAGGCCGTGCACGCGGCATTAAGTTCTACAAGGGGATGAAAAATGGTACTTCAAGACATAGGACCCGATTTGCCGAGGATTTCAAAAACAGACTCGGACACAGCAGCACTCCCGTCGGTCCTGTCTCAGGATGGAAACAAGCTGCCAGCTCCTAAGAAAAGCGAACACAATGCAGTCCTCAATGAAGGATTTCCGCACGTGGAGATAGAAGACTTAGATCTGTTAGGACAACAAGACTTGGAGACCAGCCCAGACTTCGACCTAGACGTCGATTCCGAGGAGCAGGAGCAAAGTAAACCTTCTAAAGATTCTTCCTCAAGAAACAAAACCTTCAAATCCCTTCTGGAAAAACTAAATTCTGAGGAATGGCCCGTTCGAGAGCAAGCAAGCAAGGATCTAGTAAAAGAAGGCTCGAAATACTTCGAGTTGCTCGTTGACGCAAGAAGGAACCACCCGGAGCTTGAGGTACGTGGGCGGGCAGGTGCAGCGGTTCGCGCTATTCTCAACAACAGACCGGCGGCACTCAATCAGATGGGAGACATGCTAGAAAAAGGACTCGGTGAAGTTGCCAAAACCGGGCGCTTATCCAAGGAAACACGCAACGAGTATGAGTCCTTCATCAAGACGGCGGATGTTCTCAAACTATCGAGGACGGAAGAAGAGGAGCGCAGAGAGTTTGCGAAGCCTCGATTCGACAAAGAAACCTCGACGGAACGAGCACGAATGAGAGAAACTCTTAGCTTGAGGGCCATGGGAACTGCGCCATCGGCACAAGCTCGATTGGATTATGCCAACCTGCACATCGCTAGTGGTGACAAGAATTCTGCGGTGAAGGTTCTAACAGAAGCCGTTCAGAAAGATCCCAGTTTAGCAAGATTAGGGGAATCAGACACACTCAGAAAATTGGCGCGCGAATCAGATGCAATCAACGACAAAGACTTTATCAAGGCAATGAGCATGGCGGATAACGAATCTCACCCCGCGAAAGACTGGACTCGGCCCGAGGCAAAGATTGTGCAGGAGATCGGTCACTTGCGCGAGCAGACCTCTCGCTTCGGCATGACTAAGGCAAACGAAAACGAATGGAACAAGCTGGTGAAAGATCTGGACAAACGCGCTCAAAATGAGCCTGCCCTGCGAGATTTTCTCAAGCTCCAACTTCAGACTGCCAAACAGAATATGGTTGAGCAGTATGGCGCAGACGGGAAACCACAAAAAGCCTGGCCACTTCTCGCAGAGATGGTGAATGCCAGACAGGGAGGGGGATGGGCTGAGTCTCCCTGGCTTACCAACCAGCTTCGCCGACAAGATTACGAGCCCCCACGCCCCACAGGAGAATTCAAAATTAAACCTGACGGGACATTGGGAAAATAGCATCGCCTTCTAACTTCGAGCATTGCGTCTCGACGTTTCGGATTCTCCCGTTCGTTAGTGCGGCTGAAATCCGCCCGCTGCGTCTTCCGTCTCGACGTTCCGGACTCTGCCTGTCCATTGATCATTGTTACTGAACGCCGCGAAGCGCGTGCATGACAGCGAACACGATCAGCAAGATATGTGAATTCATGCACAGAGTTAGGATTAGGATTCTGATAGACGCCTATATGATCAATGTTCCCTCCTGCGGAGTCTATGACATTGGCATAACCGCAGTAAATTGAAGATACAAAACAAATATACTTCGTGAGCGCCCGCACGCTCATCGGGTATATCGGAATATGCTGGCAGGATGAGTCTCAGCTTAGTGAATTCGCGAGGAACTTTAGTTTATCTCTTCTGCATGGTGGCATATGCGACGTGCGTCAGCCCGTTCGTGCCGCAAGTCGCCATGGCGCAAACCAGCCGCAGTAACAAGCCGGATAAGTCGTCGCCTCAAGCTTTACTTAAACGCCTGCATAAATTGCACGAGAGCAATAATTATGCGGAAGAACGCACACTAGAGCTGAATAGTCTGGACATATTTCGCGCTGCGAATAAAAACTGCAAGCTCGCATTTACGCGATTAACAATGGACAATGCGGACAAGCACTTTCAGAAACGACAGTTCGGTCATGCCATCGCCCTATGTGAAGCAATCGAAGGAATTGATCCTGCCTGGGGGCATCCGCATTATTACATAGGTCTCGCGATGCTGGAGAAAGGACAGCGATGGAAGGCAACGACTGAAATAGAGAAAGCCATTTCGCTTACAGCCCCTGGAAGTCCCGAGCTTGAGGTTTACCACTCCACTCTCGCACAGGTATTTAAAGAGTTGGGCAAGCCGGACCTGGCCACGCCGCACCTTAGCAAGACGATGAAAACTGTCACTGACAATGCCTTAGGACTGGAGAACGAAATTCACCTACTCCTGCAACGCAGAAATTCAAAAGAAGCCTTGACAAAAATCTCCAAACTTCGTGCCTTGTCGAAAGACACGGAGATGCGTACCAGATGCCTCTGGCTGCGCGCAGTAGCTCTGTCAAACGAAGGTATGGTTTCTGACTCTGTTGAATTATGCCGGCTAGTTCTCAAGGAACCTGTCAGCCATAGATTGCACTTAGAGGCTTTGCTCACGTTGATAGCCTCATTGTGTAAGCAACATCAAGAAATTGAAGCGAAGGCTGTGACTGCCTCTTACTACGAAAACAACAAAAAGCAGTTCTCAGCCGACGATCTTGACCGACTGGCTTCGGTATTGTTCGCTGCGAAACTCGAGAGTTGGAAGAAGTTTCGACAACTTGCGGATTCGGCTGAACCGAGCTTGGTTGCAGCCAAGTCGATCCAGTCCGAGTTTTCCGCGGGTCAGATTGCCGAGGGCGCGAGGCGACTGAATCATTTGAGTAGTGAGAAGGAAGCTGGCTATTCGTTAACGGCCACGCTTATAAAGACTTCCGGGGAAGACTACTTGCTGCAGACCGCTCTGCTAAGTAATTTATACAAACTGTTGCAGAGGTCAGACTGGGACCAACAAAAACTGCTGTCGTTATCAGAATGGAACGCCATGCTAGAGAAGCAAACCTGGAGCGCATTTAATAAGACTGTCGAACACAAATCAAATAAGTCGAACAAAAAATACATCGACGCCTTAGAGCAAGTTCGCAAAGGGATGAAGCTTGCTCCCAGCGTCGCCGACCAACTCGTATTATTCTATGCATGCAGCGATGACCTGCCAGAAGCACTAAAGAAAGCAAATGAAGTCGTCGTCCTTTATCCTGGCAATGTGCAATTGCGCAAGCTTCGAGCTGCACTATCCTTGAGAATGGGGGACGATCAACAAGTAGCCGAGGATCTGCAACATCTGTCCAGCACACCGACCACAATCAGTTCGATTGAGGAGCTGCAAAAGATGCAGTCGAATTGGGAAGCGAATACTGATAAAACAGAACTCCACAGGAGGCTCTGGAACAGAAATTACAAGGACACCAATACCTATCTAATCCGAAAACAACACGACTATCTCGAACAGATTCCACACGCAGCCTCTACAGAACACGTGGTATCGTTGCTAAAAAATGCCGCAAAGATGTCGATTGGCAGAGGGTCTTACACTGAAGCGCTAGAAATACTGGATCGAGCGATCAAAGTAGCTGGCACTGACTATCAGATTTACGAATTGAAATCATGGTGCCTGGTCGGACTCAATCGCCGTGACCAGGCACAAGAAGCACGCAAGACAGCCTTGCAACTGAGAAAGAAATTTCAAAGCAATCAGTCACTCTCACCATAAACCAGAACATTGGTACCGGATTCGGTGCGTTTCGCCGATGCAATCATTTATCCAATCAATTGACGACGGACAATGGAACAAGTAGCACTAAAGTAGATTCCAAACCAGTTTCAACCTACAGAAGATCTATGCATTCAAACAAAGGATCCCTACCATGTCTAAGCTAAGACACTCGACTCGTTTTCCTCTCACACAAACCACTAGGGACTAAAGCACTGGGTCGGCTTGGACAGAGAGTTGTCAACGCCTTCGATAGCCATTTCGGCACTTTCTGTATGGAGTCGGACGGCTCTTCGATTTCTATGTCGCAAGGCTGTTCAAACGCCATTTCTTCAGGTTCGACATGCAAGCAGTTTGTTCAAAATGATTTCAAAATCGTGAAGGCAATGCAGCAACAGCTTAAATTTGCAAGAACTCAGCGAGATCGATGTTCTACCTGATAGCGATATTGTGAGTTGAAACTGTCGTTTCTAGGAGCGTCAGCTAACGATCGATTCGAGATATCTAATTGACGGACGCAAGCCAGCATGACTTGGATCTTCGGCAGTTTTTTTCGAATCGAAAATCACATTCACAAATACCAGCAGAACGATTAGCTACGGTATCACGACCGGCAATCCCGACTGATTGACTCCGCCTGCGGGCATTCGAACCACGGGCAAGAGATAGCCCGACATCTTCGGATTATTGTTGAGCCAAACATATGCTTCAGGAGCTTGTTGCCGTATTGCCACGGCTTTGTCGCCGAGCGTCACGGAGAATGGCAACATACCCGACTCCGGACCATGAAACAAAGGGAGATTGGCGAGCGTTATATCAACTTCAATGCTCGGTGCGCCTTCAACTATCAACTCTTTAATGGTTATCTCGCTGTTGATCACAGGCAAACCCATAGTTTTAATCAACGACTTCGCGTAGGACTCGCCTTTGGTCTGTCGATCATCTCCCAGCTTAAGCTGCGCTGCGTAAGTCGCCGACTGCATCGCAATGAAGGCAATCTTTTGTTTGTAAAACATAGACATGCCGGTATTAATCAAAAGACTGATAGAGGCGACGACAATGGTGACGATCAACCAGATCGATACTACTCCTTCTGCCAACACTGCGCCTACCTGGTTGCGTCTTACGTGAAATCGATTACTCATGGATCACCTGTCGCGGAGTGCTCATATCAACCATCATATATTGTCGGAATTTGCGCCCGTCAGATAATTAGCCGGGTCGTCTGAGCACCATCACTAAACCTATACTATCCACCAAAATTTTCCACTAGATGATTTAGTATAACGGAAAGAGCGAAAAATTTAGTGTGTCGGGCCATTCCAGCTTCCGCCTCTTTCTGGCGGTCGGAAGCCCGATGGTGTCGCCGGTCGTTTTCTGGATTCGAAAGATTCTCGCCTCCAGCTTGGTGTGCGGCTGGAGGCGATTGATTTGCATCTTCAGGCCCATAATCAGACCATTCCGATATTGGAACCTCTTGGGTGGCTAAGGCAGGCCACCGGGCGGCCTGGCCTCACGAACATCACATCACATCACATCACATCACATCACATCACATCACAGCGCCGACCAGGCTTCCTTTTCGGACTGTTGCTTCTGGACGACCTTCCGTGCGAACACGGCGATGCGCTTCAGGTTCGGGTGGCTGTCCTCATCGTCGAGATTCTGGAAGAGGAACTGTGCGGTTTCGATGTTGTCGTCCTTGATGAGCCGCAGGCCGCCATTGACCTTCCTGGTGAGGTCGAGCGCATCGAGCGACTCCGCCACGCTCTCGCGCTTGAAGGTTGCCACCCAGAACAACACAGCCGAAGCGAGGTTGGCGTACAGGACGGAGTCTCCCAACATGCCGATGCTGAACAGCTCGGCTGCCCTGCGTGCGAAGTCGCCGGCGTATCCGGCGCAGTCAGCGGCATCGGTCGGGAGGTAGAAACTGTCGTTGACGACGTCATCCGCCTGCTTCACAAGCTGATCCAGCCGTCGAGTGCTGACCTTGGTAATCGGAATCCACGGATTCCAATTCTTGAAGTACATGAGCGAGACCACGACGGCAGCGAGCCCAATCAGGGCACATGATGTAAGGTCCATGACCTCTCCGGTTCGAGTTTGAGGAAGGATACAGTACTCAAAGGCGATTGAAACTTTGCGGCAACTGTCAGGGACGTCCGATGTCACAAGCACAATTCGTCTTCGAGATATGTGACTTAAGCGAAAGCAGCGAGTCAACCGATGGGTGCCTCAAGATCAAGAGCGCCCTCTCCGCATGGCCCGCAAGAGCAATAGGACTCGAATGTCCCACATAAATTGATTTAGTGCCATATCAACGCTCTTGAATTGCATTGACATCGCCAATGTACAAACACACAGTCGCCACTGTCAGACACCACCAATGGTATCGTAATGAAGCTGTCTCCGGGAAGCAAGGCGCTCAATCAAAAGCATTAATTCGTGCCATGGTGTGGAGTTTTGTAGAGCGCTCGTTTTACTGATAGTTATTTGTTTAGTCGTCTGACTGTATCAGACTTGCTGCTCTATCCCAAAGCACATCACAGAGTTAATGGCGAAAAAGCGCATAAACTGCTTTGACATGTAGCTGTACGGATATCGAAGAATCTCAATTACAGGAAGAAAGTCATGGGAAGCAAGTCAAAGTCGGTGTCGCGCCCGTCTCAAAACACAAATCAAAAATGCGGTAGGAGCGAGCGTTGCTGGAGAATCACTTCCGTTGATCCAAGCTACGAATGCGAGACTCGATGTCCTTCTGAATGCCTGGATGTTGATCCTTCATTTTTAGCGCATCGAGTGCCACCATCAAACGGGCTTTGTCTCTGTTAATCTGATTCAGGACAAGCTCGACTAAACTGCTCTGCATCTGTGGCGTACGATATATTTTAAGAATATCGTCAATCATCAGCGCGACTTGTTTAGGATCATCCTTAAATGCATCTACGTAAAGAGCTATGGCTTCCGCTCTCATTATGTCGTCCTTCTTGCTCTACATGGCAAAGCGTCTTTTCGGCGCTCCTATGCCGTGGTCCGAGGAACTTACCATGTCTCGGAGAGTGACCATTCGGGAAGGCTCTTGAAGTGCATTAATCAGCTTTTGATATGACTTGAATACCTCAACGTCGGTCGAAAGTGATGCTCGCTTTGCTGCTTGACGTAATCAATTTTCGGTGGACAGACGGATGTTAAGACTTTCAGGCAGCGGTTGGCGGAGGTTGAACTTCAGATTGCTACCATCAGTTCGTCCCAAAGGTTCTATTATCTGGTCAAATTTTATGGACTTCAAGCATGGTGCATTGGCTCCTATTGTTGAATTTCAAAGCTAAATACCAAGTCCTCAAAATATACGTCACCACACGCGATTTCTTCGGGAATGAAGTTACACGGATTTGCCATGGATTTCGATCATCCAACTCACAACATGGAGCACAGCCAATCACAAAGTTTTTACGGTTCGGCGCTTTTCTTCGATGCGGCAACTTTGCAAGTTTGTAACAACCATCGGCGAAAATCACCACAGGCCGGTTGATGCGATGGGGTGATAACAATGCCGCAGGATGTCTTTTGGGAGAATACGGATTCGACTGTAGACTCCGGAGTTCCAAACGCAATCATCAGTGAACTCAGGGCATCGAATTACAGCGATACTAACCATACGCGTATCGAAAACAATTCAGATCAATTCCTGCCGAAAGTTTCGCTGAGCGTCGAAACCGGCAGCACCTCCGACAACAGAGCGGCGACGCGATCTCTTACTTCCTCCAATGGTAACGTCCTTCCTCCGGAATTTGGCACAGAACAGATAGTCTTTTCAGATAGCTCCTCAGAGGGTTTGGAATTTCGAGGTCCTGATGGACCCAAGGTAGAAGCTGTTGTTCAGCCAGTTCCTGAAGGGCAGACCAATCATATTTTGACATCCGATGCTACAACGGACGGACAGTTACAGGCGGAATTGTTTCACTCCAAAGTGCCGATTGAAGTACAAGGAGCGCTTTCTGTTTTCCTGACCGACCTGTCGGCTGGAAACATTGAAGCGATTGGTGCGCTGTTCAAGAATGGGGTGGCACCTGAGGAGCGGGCCTCCTTTATTGAACACGCCAACAAGATTCTCGAACGCCGTGGTATCAAGTTGTCCTTCGGTGGCACGCCAACCAAGCCGAACACTGATGAAATCCTGATTCAAAGAACCACGCTTGGCACGGCAAACGGAGACAAAAAACCGTTTAGTCAAACTGAGGCCCTATGCGTCTCTTCAAAAGATGGAAGCGTTAAGGCATTTAGAGCCACAACAGACGAAACGGGTGAGCCAAAGAACGAGGGTGAATTGAAGCCCAGCGATGTGGCGAACGGTATGAAACGTTGGCTTGGATTAGTAGCGCGATCAGATACGGCGGCGAAGACTTTTCAGGATGCTGAATTTGGAAGTGACGATAGCAAACAGACTCTTACAACACTTATGCAAAGTGCTTATAAGGAGTTCGGTGAGGTAGGCTGCCGACAACTTGCCGAGAATCTGAAGCATGCCGCGGAGCTCGATCGAAGGGTCAACAAGAAGTCTGATGATTTATTGAAAAAGGATTCGTTGAGCGTTTGCTCGAACAAAGATGGAAATGGAATTGAATTGAGGTTTGGTGGAAAGAACGCGACCTTAGTAGTCGAAGTGCCTTTCAAACCTTGAGCGCTGCGTCATGCAAATGCGCGCTAACAAAGAATGCGTGAAGTGTCTACATTTACTCTGACGTGTTTTTAGTGAACAGATTTGTTTGTCGCGCTTGGTACTGGGCAGCAGAAATTTAGCAAGGCCGGAGAAAGAAGGTTGGAGCCTACTCCTCGCATTTAGAATTCTCAGGTCAAATGGTTTGACCGTTATCGAGCGCCCAGCGAATACTTCGCCGCATCCCTTCTTCGAGCGAGACTTTGGGATCGTAGCCTAGCTCCCGTTCTGCCTTACCTACAGAACATGCGATGTTCTTGTTCATCTCAGAAAGCACATGAACTTTTTGGTGATACAAGCCCGCAGCTTGCAACGTAGCATCGACGAGCAGTGCGAATTCACTCGCGGCATCCGGCAAATGCATGCGCGTGTGCGCCACGGTCATGCCGAACTCAGTCTCTAGCAGACGCTCGATCGTGTTGACAATTTCGTTCATCGTGTACGGTTTGCGATCGGCTATCCAGTAAGTATTGCCTTTGGCTTCTTCAACACGTTCGCAGAGCATCAGGCCCTGGCAAATATTATCAATGTAGGCCATCGATCGCAAATTCTCTCCACTTCCTACAATCGGCACCTTACCGTTTTTAATCATTTGGAAAAACAGCGCTTGACGCGGCGGCTGACCGGGTCCGTAAAACCAAGGCGGTCGGATGATAACAGTCTCCATTCGACCTTCTCTAAACTTTTCGTTGACCATATCTTCGCCAATTTTCTTGGTGGCACCATACTGCATGTACGGGTTGTAAGGCGAGTCTTCGTCAAACAACCGATTTCTCGTTTGATTGCACCCTATCGGCGAATTAGACGAGACATGAATAAAACGCTTCGCATGCGCCTGGAGAGCTGCATCCAGGACATTCTTCGTCCCTTCGACATTGACTTCGTAAAACTGCTTCTTGCCATGCTGCGGGTGAATAATCCCCGCGATATGAAAAACCGTGGCACCAGATATGCCATCAAAGACCCGGGCTACTGATGCACCATCTGTAATATCACAGTCGTAGACTTCGACATTGTCTCCCAACCATGTCAGGTCGCTGTCATCCATACCGGGAAACTTTGCAACGCGAACGATTCGAGGCTCGACCTCGGCAAGGGCGGCGACTTCCGGCAACCCTTCAATGAGACATTCTACCAGGCGAGACCCAAGCCAGCCGGGGGCACCAGTGACCACAGCGATGTTAGAAGTCATCGTCCCTCGCTTCCTTAATGTTTGGTGGTAGCTATAAAGTGAAGAGCGTTTCGTCGTGCCAAGGCCATTATTGTACCCTGTGGGTTGATACCTGGAGAGTCTGGTAACATACTGGCATCATTGATATACAGATTTTCAAAGCCGAAGACCTTGCCGTAAGAGTCCGCGGCGCATTTGTCTTCGCGCTCTCCCATAGGACAGGTGGAGAACGCGTGAACCGTAGTCAAGCTCATATTCGATTTAGGCAGGTTTTCATCCAACCATCGAACGGCGTCGAGTTCTGACTTAATTACCGGTATCGATTGGATGCAAGGATAGACAGCCTCTGCTCCATTAGAGAGGAACATCGAAGCCAGTCGAGCTAGACCCTGACTAAGATGACGGAGATCCACGTCAGAGAGTTCGTAGCGAAGGATTGAATATTCGCTACCGAAGCGAGCCGGTCTCACGCTACCACGGCCGGTGCCGCGCACGGCGACGTAGTAAGTGGCCATATTCCGATAATCCTTCATGAGCAAATTGTTGTCGGGCCAGTTGTCGCTCAAATTCATGGCAAGATTGCCGACGCTGAAGAAGCTTCCGCCCAGTGAGATATCCGGCCAAAATTCTTTGACCTGCAACATCGGCATAACCGATTTATGGGCGTCGATATGCTCTTTGAAGAGAACAGAAACCTTGAGCATGGGGTGAATTTGAAATGTGTCACCAACCCTAGACTTGATACCACTTCTTCTCAAAAGAGCAGGCGTCTGCGTAGCGCCGGCGCAGACGATGACGTGCTCAGCATCAATGCGGACGAGATCGGTTGTTTTATCTGCGCGCCGAATCTCAGCAAGAACGCCGGTGACACGACCTCGGGTTTTCAACAACAAACGAACTTTGCAGTCGGTGACGAATTTGACGCCCTTGGACTCTGCAAGAGGAATCAGGTTTTGCGAAACGCCTTGCTTTGCGCCCTTCGGACAGCCGGCGGCACATGCATTGGTATTGACGCATCCGGAAGCAGCCCTCGGGATTGCCCGGCTGGACCAGCCCATCGCCTCGACGCCCTCTTTGAATACAGCGCTGCTCTTGGGCAGAATCTCCGGAGGTTGTGACACTTTGAGATGGCTTTCAGCCCATGCGAAGTGGGGTTCTAAGGAGTCGACGCTAAAGTCTCTGATACCAAACTGACTCACCCAACGCAGGACGAACTCCGGAGGAAGCCTGTGCCAGAAGCCGCTGTTGATCTCGGTACTCCCGCCTAGACACCGTCCTTCGACAAATCCAATAGGCACTGACCCCAGAATTGGAGTCATACCCTTGTTGCGATAGAGAAGCTGCATCGCTTTGGGAAGCGTCTGACCATAGGAATCCAGAGGGTGCTTCGCGCCCTCTTCGAGAACCACTACTTCAAAACCAGCGTCGGCCAATTCGACGGCGGTCGTCGCTCCTCCCGCGCCTGAGCCGATTACCAGCACCTCCACCTTAATGGACTTAGACTCGACTGTCATTCCACTCTCTCCTCGACAGAAGAAGGGTCAGTAACGATATCGCTCTTGCCATCGAGCAGTGCAACAACCTCGGGAGTTTCGTAATATGCAATTAAGAACAAACTCCGAATTGGTTTCATGAACTTTCGCGTAAGCGATACAGGCCCAAATGCCCAGGCATTAATAATCTTGCGTCGCTTGTCCAGCGGAATGTCACAGAGGAAACGTCCATGGGTGGCAATCGTAATGGTCTTGAAGCCGAAAATACCAATGTCGAACAATACTCTTAGTCGCAACGGTAAACGTTCCAGCTCCGTGACTGTGAATGTGGACGATTCCAGCAGCACTTGCTGGAACTTGTTGCGATCTGGAATCACGTGAGGCGCCGGAATAAAGCATTCGCAAAACGCCGACCAGAACACAGTTACAGCAGTCGCTTCGCGTCCGGTTAGGTCCGGATAGGATGTAATAACACTAACCAGCTCCTGATTTGCTTCAGAAAGAGAGCGAATCGGTTTTGCCTCCCAGACCATCGCCTGTGTCGTGCCTAACTCCATACTGTATCGGAACAGCGCGAACAACCCCCAGATGGTGACTGTCGAGTAAAAGATGAGATGCACGAGAACGGCATAGCTAAACGCCACGCTCGTGTCTACAACTAGAGGTTCTGCGGTGCCAGGCGTCAGCCCCGACACGGAGCACACCGCTGTAAGCGATTTCTGACAGATCCAGTGATAAGTGCCCACATGGCCTGGGCTGGATGGCAGCAGAATACCGAGATTGGTCACAGACATTGTAATAATGGCACGCAAAAAACCTGGCGGCAGACCGAAACACGGCATGACGAACATGAAGAAGAGTGCTTCTGTGAGCCAAACAAGAAAACTGGTCGACAGAACGAGGATGGCATTATGAGCACTTCTCAAACAGCTAAAGCCCCGATTGATCTGGGTAACGAAGGCGACGGTCCTTGAATGCCAGGAGCGACTCAAGGAGGAAGTAGAGTTGGAAGCGAGCACTATCGCGGTTTGCGGAGTGAGCACGATCAGCGCAACCGCTACCATCGCCAAAGCAAAGACAAGAGCGGCTATTGATGCCCAGCTCCGCATCTCGGGCGTAGAAGGCACCATAAATGACGCAGTGACGAACAAGAACAATATGACTAAGCCGTCCAATAGCCGCTCTACGAATGTAATCGTCAGTGAGAGAAGATAAGGAGATCCGGTCCGTTCGGCCAGCATTCCGGCTCTCGCCAGTTCGCCCAAACGAGCCGGCAATATGTTGTTGATGGCATAGCCGACGGCGACGATGTTGCTGGCGGTTCCTATCGAGATTGCCGATTCGTCTCTCACGAGAAGCTGCAGTCTGAGCCCGCGGAGCCACATACCGACTATGTAGGTCAAAACCGCTAGCGGCATCCATGGCAACCATCGAGCCGTACTGAAGGCCCGCGCCACTTCTTGCCAGCTAATGTGCCGAGCCGTCAGCACTACGAAACCGATGCCAATGCATATGCCTGCGACGACTATCACAGCACGAGTTCTCAGCCCTTTGCCGATAGCCTCCGAAAGCCCTTCAATGACTGTCTTCCCAGGTTGTGCAGAGTCCAGAGACCCGAAGCCCGGGAGCGCTGACCTTCCGTCGTCAGCTAAATGCGAGTCATCAGGTGCCGCCATTTGTCGCTTGTCTATCAACCGCAGTATGAGTTAATTCCTTATGCCCTTATACCAGGTCATATATCTGGAATTTGCTGTAATTCGTCTGAAGACAGACTGAGAAGTCAGTCTCTATTAGAATTACAGTAAAGATCGTAGCTACCCAAATTTCGAGGCTCTCTTTATCAGTCGGGTGAACCAGAGCGACTAGCGGGTATAGATACAGCGTGTGCTAGACGGAGGACCGTTTTGCCCTATCAGATAGACGAGTCTACGTTACGTCTTAGGCTCCGTGAAATTCTAGATGTCCCGGAGGGCGCTTCGCGTCGGCAGCTTAGAAGAGCTCGAGACCGAGAAGTGCTACGTTGTCGCGACGACATGCTCTCCAAAGATGCGCAACTCAACGTCGTAGCCAAGCGTCGGGTTGACGAGCTGAACAAAGCCTTCGAGTACCTTACGGAGCCCAAAAAGTTCCGAGACTATATGGAGTTGGTCAACAGAAAACTAGAATCTGGCGATCTCTCCGCACCAGAGCTAGTGTCGGTAGTTCGCCCCGAAGAGCGAAGCAACGGCGGATCAACGGACGAGCAATGCCCAGACTCGGACTATCTTGGTCCCTCCGGTCCATTGGATCCACCTAACAACAGCCTGGCAGAAGAAAGGGAAGTACTGCGAGAGCTGCGGCAAAAGCGCGTGGCCACCCATCCGCACGACACCAGGCGTCGCCGCGCAGTGATGGAAAAATTGATCAAAGAGACTCATCACGCCATGGAAACGGCCGCAAACCAGGCTGCTCATCATAAAGCGAGAGAACTATCCGACATCGGCCAAGCCAACCTGGATGATTTTTATGAACAGGTCTATGGTGCCGCCCTCAAAGAGGCTCAGGAGGTCAGGAATCAGGCTCTCGAGGTGATACGCGACAAAGAGCTTCCGGCTGAAGACACCCTCCGTGACGAATGGGAGACAGCCATTCTCAATATGGCGGAGCAAGCAGCAGAGCGGGAATACAGCGACATACACGGTGACATTGCGATGCCGGCTCAGACGTATTCTCCGTCCAGGAGAAAACGTGCACCGGTCGGCAAGATTATCACCATCTGTGCGCTCATCGCTGGTGCCCTGTGCGCGTTTTGCAACATCGATACCTTTCTGGCGGTGAAAAGACCAGACGCCTTAACACAACAAATCGCGTCCGCGGGCGGTACGGGCGCCGGCGCTTCGCACCTGGATGAACTGGCGATGCTTGGGCACCTATCAAGCTCCGTTTGCGAGAATCCGATAATCGCCAGAGCCGACGGCATGGCCAAAGAAGCGGGTTCGGCCGGGTTAGCAGGCTGGTCTCAGACCCTCTCGATAACAGGCTGCGCGGACTATAATGCTGGCTGTAGTGCCATCGCCTCTGGTGCCACCGGAGAATCGGTAAACAGCTTCAATGCCGCAATTCGAAAGAATTCGAATATTTATCAGTATTACTACAACCGAGGACTGGCCTATCTTTACCTCAGGCATTTGTCCTCAGCAACAAGCGACATGATATCCGCGTTAAAACTGAGAACCAATCTTGTTCAAGCAAAATACAATCTCGGAGCAATCTACGTAGCTGTCGGAGCCGATCTCATAGACAAAGCCTATGGTATGAAAGATGAAACCCAGAAAAGCACACACTTGAATCAGGCCGCTGCGGTTCTTAGATCGGCTGTAGTGGAACTCAGCGATGTTCACAATGACGCGCCGCTGCTCGCACAAGCTCTCTACAACCGCGGTCTAGCGGAGTACCGGCTAGGTGAGCTGGCGAAAGCTAAGGCTGACTTCAGCGAAGCTTTGAAGATCGATCCGAATATGGCGGCTGCCGCCCACAATCTCTCGGTCGCACAATCGCGAATAGCCAACAGCATCGCCTCGCCGACCCAACTTCCTCCACCAGCGCCTGTCGGTCCCCAGGGTCCCCCTGGTCCGGGGATGTAGTGAGGCATGGGAAGAAGAAGCACGCGGAGTCATTGTCTCGTAGTGTTACTTACGATCAGCCTGAATTTCGTTTGCGAAACCGCTGGAGCAGAGCAGGACACTGAAGGAGATCAAGACCTCGTCTCATCCGAACAGAAAGAAAAACATCCAACGTCTAACTCGCCGACCCACGGACAGAGTGCTTCACCTGCATCGCATCGCGCCTCGAGATCCACCGACGCTTCCCATCCCGCACACCACGATCCGAGTTCTTCGCCTTCATTGAATTCCGAACACCGAGATCCGACTTCTTCACAATCATCGCATCACAGCACGAGTTCCCCGGATTCTTCGCATCCTGGCTACCACGATCCAAGTTCTGCCCCTTCATCGCATCACGCCTCGAATTCCACCGACGCTTCACATCCCGCGCACCACGATCCAAGTGCTCCCGTTTCTTCGCATTTCCACGAAGGCGGCGCGGTAGGACACGCAGAACACAAGCACCATCCGGCAAATCTGCTGAATGAACTCAACCATCACTCGCTCGCAGAGGGCAGAGCACATGAGCACAACATCGAGAACGACGCTCTGGTCCACCCCGGTCCGTGTCTGACAATGCGCACGCAGCTCCTCGATCAAGTCAACCAGGCCGAAAAGCGAGGCGTGGGAGTATGGACTTATCGGGATGAGTTTAAACGACTCAATCAGCTGGTGGATGAAGGACTACCCGAAGAAAAGATCAAGAAGCGTATCATGGCTATAGTAACCAGTCTTCACGAACAAATTCGAACTAGCCAAGCCATGAAGAATGCGGCGATTCTGAAAGCCAGGCGCGGCAGAACGCTCACGAAGGAATCGCTCCTGATTGGGAGATAGCGCGTGTGAAACGTGACAGACCACTCGCCAGCATATCATCCAGGTACGAAGTCCTGGCACTTCTGGGCGAAGGCGGCATGGGACGTGTCTATAAAGCCAAGGACAAAACCCTTAATCGGACTGTTGCTATCAAAGTATTGGTTGGAGAGTGTGCGGCGCTAATGGTTCCGCGTTTTCAACGAGAAGCGCAGACCATGAGCAGTTTGAAGCATAGCAATCTCGTCGAGATTTTCGATTTCGGTATTACGGCCAATGGCTTCGCCTATCTTGTAATGGAGTATTTGACCGGAGAAGAGCTCGCCGAAATCTTGAAACGCAAAGGTCATCTTTCACAAGAGGCGGTTGTGACAATCGCACTTGCTGTGGCTAAGGGTATGGGACACGCTCACCAGAAAGGCGTAATCCATCGCGATCTAAAACCGGCGAACATTTTCGTAGGCGCCAACGCCAACTTCAATTCGATCAAAGTGTTCGACTTCGGAATTTCGAAAGCGCTCGACAAGGCCGACGAAGGGGCGCTAACAATGACCGGTTTCATGATCGGCACCCCACTCTACATGAGTCCGGAACAGGCGGACGGCGTCAATGTGGACGAACGCTCCGACCTTTACTCACTGGGTTGCATAATGTACGAATGCTTGTCTGGAGCACCGCCCTTTAGCGGCGGCACCGCTCTTGATACCGTCGATTTACACAAGTACGAACCTCCTCGTCCTCTTCGAAAAAGGTATCCAGAGCTAAGCATCTCCAGAGATCTGGATAATCTTGTTTTAAAACTACTGGAGAAGTCTCCAGACGATCGATACGCATCGATGTCGGAAGTGATCGAAGCTCTCACCGCGGTCGAAGACGATCGCCGAGTTACCACCGACGCGCACGAGGCAACGGTAGAGCCTCCTCTGAAGAAGCGCTCCTTAGTGCTCCCCATTATTACGGCCGCATCAATAGTGTCGGCAGTCGGCATATACAGCCTGTTCCATTGGTTGGCACCACCTGAGGAGAAGAAGCCAAAACCACTCAAAGTAGACAAGTATGAATGGAGAAAGTACTTCAAGGAATCGCAGACTTGGCCTGGACTTTTCCACGACCTTCCGATCGCAACTGACCACGTAGCTGCGTATGATGAGTACATAAACCCAAAAGTTTTTGCCTTGTTACCAAAGCATTGTTGCAGACTGGAACTCGAAAAATGCTCAGTAAATGGCGAGGGATTGGATGAAATTGCCAATCTGCGCCTTGAGTTTTTCAAACTCCACAACGGAGTGAGGAAAAGGAGTATGAGCCATTTCAACAAGATGAAAACACTAAAGGAGCTATGTCTGCGTATTCCACCAGTCACGACTGATTACATCAAAGATGTTCACCTTCACAATCTCACATCACTGGATCTGGATACTGCTGGTATCACAGACGATGCCATTCCAGTGATTGCCAACAACTTTCCGAATCTAGAAAAACTCAACTTGAGCTCGACAATGCTGAGAGGTAACTTTGGGAAGCTGAGCTCCATGAAGAAGTTGAAAGAGTTCAGGATGAACGTCGTAGCGGTTCCAGACAAAGGTCTTGAATCGATGAATGGGCTTGCCCTGCAAAACCTGGAGATGGACAGAAATTCCTATTTAACGCCGAAAGGACTGCGTACGGTTTTAACCCAGAATCCAGGCATCGTGCGACTGAGCATTCTCGACTGCCCGAATGTGAGCGCGGCCGTAGCGAATAAGATCAAGAATGAAGTAGGCTCGAAAACCGAGATAATCGCTTCGGAAAAGCCAAGGGACCTCAATTCACCGGTCATACGATATCAGAATGATCCGAGAATTGAACAAGCCAAAGATTGGATAGACCTCATCAATAAGCAATAAGTGCCAGGCTTTAGACTGCTCTATGAGTCAAATCGCGCCGCAAGCCAGGGCGTTTACATGCGCTCTTTACTTCCAGCCACATTCAATAGTTTTGATTTGATCAGACGCACCATGTCCTTACCTCGGCGGGGCAGGCGTGTATTGCACACGAGAGCTAGGAAAATTGCTTCAGTAGCCACAACACTTTTTCTTTGACGCGCTTACGATGAGGCGAACCTTCCTGCAGATTCCTAAAAACCTCATAGTTAGCGATGAACTGATCGTAGGTTTCGCACAACATTTCCACATTGGAATAACGCGGGCGCCAACCCAACTGGGTCAATGGGGACAGGTCGAAGTAGAAATCCTCGCCGTATGTTTTGTAATGCCATGGCGCTAACGGGCTGAGACCGAGCTTATCAAGTACACCTAATCCCTCGACCGCGAGAGTCTTGGGAAGATGCCTGACCTTGGATTTAGTACCCGCATGTTTGATAAGGGCGCTCAGCGTCTCTTGCAGGGGCTCATAGCGGTCTGTTCCGACGTTGTATAAACCTGGTTTTTCCTTTTCACAGAGGAACATATAGCAGTCGATCAAATCGTCAGCGTGAAGGAACTGAATTGTGTTACTACCATCGCCGAGAACATAGACATCGCGGTCCTCTTTGATCCACTCGAACAGGATCTGGAAAATCCCCAATCGCCCAGTACCGACCAGTGTCCGGGGACGAACGACGATAAGCGGCATGTTGTGCTTGGCAGCTACTTCCGCTACAGCGCGCTCGCCTTCGAGCTTGCTAACCCCGTATTTTTCGACCGGCTCGAGCGGACTGTTGTTGTCAGCCGGGCAGCCCGGTTTACCGAAAATCGCGCTTGAACTTGTATGGACGAAATAGCGAACACCGGCTCTTGCAGCCTCTTCGGCAACGATTCTAGAGCCTTCGACATTAACCTCGTGAAAGCGATTGTCGAGCTTGGTAAGCGGCACAAGGGCGGCCGTGTGATGTACGACGTCGACACCTTGCATCAAACTCTGCACCAGTTGCCGATCGGTCACACTGCCGAGTACAAATCTTACTTCCGGTCTCTGGTCTGGAGTTGCCCAAACATCAAGAGAGATGACCTCTTCGCCTTTCTTGATCAGGCCGTCAGCGATAATCATGCCCAGAAAGCCGCAACCGCCGGTGATTAAATGCTTCATCGTCCCTTCTTCCCTTCTCTCTAGATTACTATATGGCACCCACGCGCTAACTGTTAACAATCCGGACCACGTCAGTTAGGCCACCTGTTGCAAAGCCGGCAGGTCCAATTGGTGCGCTCGCGTAGCCCCAAACACCCGCGCGAAGGGCTTTTATCATGAATTATAGGTAATGGTTCTTCATTGAATCAAAACTCACGCGATAGCTACTTTGAAATATCTCGTTTATATCTTTGAACACGGAATGATCAAAGAGTCGCTTTAACCACCCTACCGAACCAAATATCTCTGGCTACTCGTCACAGCTTCTGAGGAGCGGACTTTGTCGCTCTGTTGGTCTGGCCTATGCAACGGGCTAGCGCTAGCTGGTGAGCTTACGAGAGCAGAGCTGTCACTTACCAAGGAGACATGCCATGTTGAACCTCACAACGCTGATCCTCGTCGGATTGGCTGCTTTTGTTCTGGTCATCGCCTATCGCGCCGCGTCCAGATATCGTAACCGACCTCAACCCGCCTCCGAATATGAGTTCGACCCCTGTCACAAGGGCAAGGAGCACGAAGGCGGCTGCAAGTACAACAAGGACGAGCAGCGACGCAGCGCTCGCGACCCTCGTCCGCCGATGGACCTCGGGACCCTCGACCCCAAGGATCCGTTCGTCCAAAAGGTGCTCGCCTGCATCAACGAGGCGGAGTTGAAGGACCTTGTGAGCGGCATATCGGGCGAGAAGGCCGTTTACGTCGGCGACAATCACCTCCAGATCAAGAGCCGCAGCTCATACGGTCAGGGCGTCTACCAGGCGATGACCTGGTGCGAGCAGTTCTACCGAGCGTTCAAGAAGCAGGTATCGGTCCGCCGGGTGCCTTACCAGGTGCGCGGCAAAACGTACTACAACCTGGAAGCTAAGCTCGAACGACCGGTTCCGATGCTAAAGTGGCTGGGTCAGCAAGCCTCCGCCGCCTTCGCCAGCGTCCGCCGGCTCGCTCCCAGTGTCCTGGGCGTCAGCCCTGAGCCCAAGAAGAAGCGCGTCTTCATCTGGGGGGCTCACATCGACTCGACCGCAGGCAACACTTGGGGCGACGAAAAGATCGCGCCGGGTGCGGACGACGACGGCTCCGGCACGATTCTGTTGCTGAAGCTGTGCGAGGCACTGCTCGGGTTCGAAATCCCCGAGGACGTGGAGATTCGCTTCGTCCATTTTACGGGCGAGGAACAGGGTCTCTGGGGCAGCTACAAATACGCTGACCAGTGCAAGGCTGCCGGCGACAACATCGTCTGCATGTGGCAGTCAGACATGATCGGCTACTGCCGCAACAAGGAGCACCGGGTCGACATCCACGACAACGTGGACCAGAACGGCAGCCACAAAATGGTTGTGGAGTTCTTCCGAGCAGTCGCGCAGTACGGGCTTAACCTCAAGCCCTTCGACACGCACAACCGCGCCGTCGAAAATCGCTCGGACCACGCCGGCTTCCTCGACCAGGGCTGGATGGCGGTCCTCGTAAGCGAGGAGTTCACCGACGAAGGTTTCACGCCGTATTACCACACGAAGGAAGACCGCGTGGACAAGTTCAACATGCCGTACTACGCCGAGATCATCCGGGCGATGATCGTCATTGCCGTCAACATGGCTGGGCTCAAAGCCAGCCAGGCAAGCGCAAAGTAAGAGCGAGTTGCACGCTCCCAAATGCATGACGAGAAGCCTGGGTGGGCGGTATAGGCGACACTGGTGACGGCTGTTTCAGTCATCGCCAGAGCTCCGGAAGGAAGCACGGTTTAGCAAACCGCGCTTCCTTCCTCCTGGGGGCTTGTTGCCTTTCGATTTATATACTATATATTACAGCACAATTAATCAGCTCACGTAGACGTTCACTAGCGGACGTTTCGAGGCTGCTTCGCTGAGGACCAGCGGCAAAACATGCGGCACAAAATGTTCTGCAAAACGGCTCCAGAGGGCGAGTCGCCACGTCCATCAGTGAACATTTACATCTGCGGGTCCCTTTACTACATAGCTGAATAGGAGAGGAAGAAGCGAAGCGAAGCTCTGCGGTCGTAAAGACCGCAGGACTTCGCTTCCTCCGCGATTGGTGACAGGGGAGCCCGCGTCGGCTTCCCTCGCGGCACTAAATCGCGGCACACCCTACCCTTCGTCACGAAGCGACGAGCGCGAGGGCTTCCTTGAACCTGTGGACGGCGTAGAGCTTCTGATCCGGTCGGGGATCTTTGCCCGGCCTTGCGCCGACTCACCTATTTCAGTTCATCACGTCGTGGCGCCGAATTTCGGTAGGCCGCGCCAGTATCCGACTGACGGACCTCAGCCGGTCTTCCGCACGACGTTGAGCTTGCGCTCGCTGCTCGAGATCATGGCGACGAAGATCCCGGTCAGGAGCAGCATCAACACATTGGCTCCGCTCGCGACCGCGCACATCTGCTGGGTGAAACTGGGGTGCTGAGCGTTTACCAGCTCGAGCTGGACGATCGCGAACACCAGGAGGGTGGTGACGGCGAAGATCGAGAAGCGGAACCCCGTTGATTCGCTGGCTTCGAGCTTGTTTAACACCTTCCACTCGGCGAGCGCGACGCCAATGTGCGCGCCAAGGAGTCCTGAGAAGGCGATCGAGGTCAGGGCGCACCAGTTGTTGACCAACACCAGCTCCTGCACGAGGAATGCCCCACCCAGCAGGACGATGTCGAGCAGGAGCACGATAAGGCCCCGCCAGGACTTGGTGACCTTGAGCAGCTTGGTGCCCATGAGGAGGCCGACGTACCAACCGCCGAACGAGAGCAGCATCAGCATGAGGGCCACGATGCAGAGCGTCCACGGACCGAGCGCGAACTGGGTTTGTCCAAACATAATCCAACCGTCCTTTGAGTTTTTTGGGTTGAACAGGTAAGCGAGCCGGCCGACCTTTCTGGACGATCAGCCGACTCTGTAGACGTCATGCAAGCTGTTATGTCTTGCAACACGCCGGATAGCGTGATTTATGCGGCATCCGAGTTGGTCTATCGCGGTGATCCGTCCGCAGTGGGCGGCACAGCCTTACTCAGGGAGAGGGTCCCGTAGTAAACCCCCATCACCAGCAGCCCGGTCAAAATCGTGACCGCTACCATCAGCACGGCGATGAGCATCGGGAAGCGATCACAGAGGTAGACAGGGTCTGTCGCGGCGTGAAGCGACTCAGCCATCGCGTTGCCGAGGACCAAGCCGCAACAGACAAGTGTCGTCTTGTAGGTAGCTCCCGACGACGCAAGCTGCGAGTTCTTACCGTCCCACTCCTTGAGCATCAGTCCGAGAGCGATCCCGAGACTGGTTGTGAACAGTAGCACGCAGACGAACGACAGCACCGGCCGTTCGCGCGCGTGGTAAATCGCGCAGGTGAAGGAGAGAACCCAGCTCACGCTTAACAGCAGCTGGGTTTGGACGATCCGGGACGAACCCCCGCGCGCGAGCCTCGTGCCGATGTGACCGCCGCCCAACCAGCACAGTACCAGCAACAGCACCGCACCGAACACGTAGCTCGCAGCCTCGATCGAGTAGAGCTTGACCATGCTGAGATCCAACATCGCCGACCTCGTTTCGTTTTTGTTTGACTTCACGACCTCAAGTCGCCACGTCACATGCGTCGACTCAACCAGCCGAGGGGCCGGATTGTTTGTGCGTCTGGGACCCTGTAATGAGGCATTACTCGTCGTCTTCGGACTTGCCCTTGTTACGGGTCTGGCCAATCTTCTTTCCGCAGGCCTCGCACTTGCCCTCTCGCTTGCTGTGCATGCCACACACCTGATTGTTGGCAGGTATCGGGAAGCGACACGATGCGTGCGTGCATCGTATCGTACTGCTGGTATCAGGTTGATGACCAGCACCGGCACATTTTTTGCAAACCATGACAGAGTTCCTTCTTTACGGGTTGTTGATGAGACTCTCCTGTACGTGGGTGATTTGGTCGAGCGTTACAGGTCCGTAATCCCAGCAGTCGACACCAACGTTAATCACGCCATTCTGAACAAGCCAGGCATCATGCACATGTCCACACAGAGCGATGTCGTATGCGGACGGAGCAGCAGGACGCCGGGTACCTCTCTTGGTCGGTTCGCGTACGGGGTAGTGATTGAGCCAAAGGCGCACTCCCCGGACGGTGACGACCACATTACGAGCGACGTCATCGAACCCGCACTTACGCATGAACGCGGCATTGCGGTCATGGTTGCCGAGAACGAGGACGATGAAGCCGTTAAGCTGTCTTCTGAGAGCAGGCCAGTTGCGCGGGTCACCCATGGCGAAGTCGCCGAGGTGAAAAACCAGGTCGTTCGGTGCAACAAGCTCATTCCAGCGCCGGATCAGAAACGCGTCCATCTCCCTTAGCGACGCGAAGGGTCTGGTCACGTAGTCACTGATCTTGAGGTGCCGGAGATGCGTATCGGCAGTGAACCGGACCGGCCGGTCCCAGTCCGGATTAATCCAGTTCATGGCACTCTCCTTGGTATCAGCCATGACAACTCGCAGCCCCGTAGCAACCAGCTTTACCTTTGAGGGGAAAGTAGTCGTTGAAGAATCAGCGAGTTCTATGACTTGATGTATTGGTAGTGATGTCAGAAAGAGACAAAGAGTGAATAACTATTTCTCGAAAGACAAAACCGAAACAAGGCTTTATTGCGCAATTTGCAAACTTGTAGATGAAAATGCGTTAGAACCTTTGCTGGCGCAGTTACGACTTGCGATATGCACAAAACGATAGAGCAGCGAAATATCAACACCTCAACGGCGCTATGCCAGGACAAAATCGCTTTTGTGAGTAGATTGTCATCCTCGATATTGAGTCCATGAGAACGCCGCCCTAGCGCACGCTCATACGACACTCGCACTGCGTGCCCATCTTCGTATTAACCCCACTGCAACTGGTACGAGATTGTCACTAATTTGACGTTCAATAATATAGAAATCCGGTGATGCGGTTTCGAAAAACACAGTTCCTTTGAGGGCGTAAACATGGTGGAAAAAATTGGCAATACTGCTGGACCCGAGGCGCCCGGCACATTAGAGCAGCCCGACGAAAGCTATTTCAACGCACTCAACACTCTGACTAAGGAAGACTTCAAATTAATTGACACCAATAACAGTGGCGCTGTTTCGGCTAGCGAGCTTGACATAGCCGCAAAATACAGCAACTTCGACAAAGAGAAGACGGACGCCATCGAATCCATCCACGAACACGTCACCAATAGCGGCAG
The DNA here is from genome assembly GCA_019746975.1 of Candidatus Obscuribacterales bacterium. Classification (GTDB taxonomy): domain Bacteria; phylum Cyanobacteriota; class Vampirovibrionia; order Obscuribacterales; family Obscuribacteraceae; genus JADYXR01. The sequence goes on along the minus strand of JAIERK010000009.1, from coordinate 37,935 downwards.
ACAGGTGGACCTCATGGGTGAAGAGCGCAAAATGACTAAAGCCATAATCTCGTGGCACAGCCCTGAATTTGCCAAGCAAAACCTATCCAAAGACGATTTCGCTCTCATCGACCGCGATGATAACAATCAGCTCGATCAGACAGAATTGAAGAACGCAAAAAATCTTGATCTGAATCCAGTTGCAAAACAGGCCGCCCAGGTCATGAGCGATTATCTGGACGCTCGGCTCAACGACCCGCTCCTGGACATCAAAGGCACAGTCAAAAACTGGCACAGGGGTGATGAGCGTGCCGAAAAAACTAGTCCAGCACAAAAGCCTGATGGACAAAGCACCCCCGGACTCAAATTAGAAATCGAAGAAGGGGTCAGCTACCGGGAGCTAGACGCGCAAAATAGACCAACACTACTAGAATCTGGGTCCGGCACCGTCGGTCTAAAATATGACGACAAGGGCAGAGTGATTGAAATCACGGATAAGGGCGGCTTTGCACACGGCAGCTCCGAGAGCCTATCCAAAATCAGCTACGATGACAAAGCGAGTACACAAACGGTGAGGCGCTTTGGTCTAGACGGCAAAGAGTATTCCACGACGGTCAACAAGGTGGACGCATCTGGTCGAATTCTCGAAGAGCACCATGACGACGGTTTCGCTGTGAGCAAAACCAAGTTCGACAAGGAAGGAAGAATCGTCCAACTCGACGAAACCTTCGAGAAGGGTAGAGTAGAGACCTCCGTAAAATATGATGCCACTGGCGAAAGATCGAGCACAACCGTCCGCTACGACGAAAGTGGAGCCAAGGAGCACTCGACCGTTTGTCGCGGAGATAAGGTAACGACTACCTACTTCGATGGCGAGAAGCCTAATAGAGTCACTGAAGTGACCGGAAAAGGCAAGAACGCGCTTGTCAAAGAGTCTTTGCTCAATGCAGATGGATCCAAACACTCAAGCACTGAAGTTAAGTTTTCAAACAAGCCATACCTGGTCGGCGAGATGAAAGCTATCGATGCGTTTGGAAACGTAGAGTCTGAAGCCAAAGCTGAATGGAAGATGGTCAGTCCAAGCATTGGACAGGTCACAAAAATTCACTACACAGCTGACGGTGAAACGAAAATATTGGATCCAAAAACATCGATAGGCGACGATTTGAAACAGTTCCTCAAACTGCAAAACAAGTTCCACCGCAACAGCACCATGCCTGAGTCAGAGCGCTTCCTAGAAGCATCACCAGGGAAGATGGACCTGAAGGTTTTCTTCACACAAGCAGTCTGATCAATACACCTGTAAATAGGAAGGGGCGCATGAAAGTGTGCCCCTCTAAATTAGTCGTAGCTGTTTCTTCGAAAACCGCTACCAATACTTGCTAAGTCCAAGATACTCAAGACATTCTCTTCTTTAATTGGCCTCGTCGAGACTTCCTAAAGCCATCCAAACAGGATGGGGTCTAGTTATAACTAACTGAGAGAGAGGCTGTGCAAACAGCCTCTCCCCTTATTTGCTCAAAGGCACCAGCTCGTAAAAGACGCTAAATTCGCTTCTTCAAAGTTCTTTTCAAAGAAATCAATATTCAAAATCAATGAAGCCTGCCTTGTCATGCTCCTCATCATCGTTTCATACACGATTTCGATATATCATCTCTGCGAATTTACCTCTTACGTTCGGCGACATATGATTACAGTATCGACACCAGCTCACTGCCCATTCCAAGAAATCAGAGAATTTCGATACATGACAGTTAATTGCTTTGCAGACAATGCCTTACTGGGCTCCTTACTAACTCAGGCGCATATGGTTTCATCGGATATGGTCGAAATCGCACTTCAGATCTCGGCTGGATTTGGCGAAACGCTAGGTCAAGTTCTTGTTGATACCAACAGAATTTCAGCTAGCGATCTTCAGAATGTATTACTCGCGCAAGCGATGGTGAAAAAGGGCGTGGTGGATGAGCAGGTCGCGGCTAAAGCCCTCCATTTCTCACACAAGACGAGACTAGCGTTCCAAGACGCGATGGCGACACTGATGCCGATGGAGGGCGTCGTAAGGGCGGCTTGACCGCGATTGACTAGATTTTGATGTGGCACACTGCAGAATAAGACCTGATGCTCGGGCGCATCGGGTCTTATTCCTTTTTGGCATCGGACCGGTTTTAATCAACAAGAGGAGCCTTGACCATTGGGAGAATTGGGTACACTTGTTTTGGCAGAGATAAACGAGCGTACATAAATGAATAAACTGAAACTGGTTACTCTCCTCCCGCTAACCGCATTGCTCGTTTCATGCAGCAGCGCTCCACCAGGCAGGGTCGAAGAGGTTAGAAGTTCTGATGGAACCAGCAGCAAAATGCTTATCTCGAATGAATACCCTTACAGCGATTTCGTAGAACTCTATCCCAACGCGACCGTCAAGACTTGCGCAAAACCACTAGAGAAAGCTGATTCGCAACCAACTGTTTATCTTGCTTACAACGGCAATGGCAAAGGACCACCTCAACTCGCGGAGTGGTACAAAGAGCGGCTGGAAGGCAACGGATTTCGAGTCACAATCGAAAAGCTGCCCGCTGCTACGACCGTGTATGCGAAGAGGGACGCAGATAAAGTTTCCATCAGCATCATCGGCACCGATGCCGACGGTATGATCGAGATGCGAGCAGAGAAGGAACCTCAAAAGTAGGCAACACAAAAGCTTTGTCCGTTGGACTCCTTCTTTCGTGGCGGATAAGCTTGCTTGCACGAGGACGACGCCTCATTTGCATTAGCTTATTCTTTGCAAGGCCCAGACTGTCCCCAAGACAAGCGATATCTTGCCCGCAGTTCGAGCGGAAACAATTGGAGCTTCCTGTGCCGTCGTAGACGCATTGCCTCAAGCGGTTGGAGGTCTCATTGCGTAGCGCTGATTGCCGAAACGAGTTTTGTTAAACACAGCAGTCAGATTGTCTTCCACCCAACGGCGTCTTCCCGAACTGTTATGGTAAGCCTTACCGTCTTCGCCAACGATGCCGACATGAGCGTTGCCGCCCCCTTCCCACCATCTGGTGCCTGGTTTGCCACCGTATACGACATCACCGGGACGCGCCTCCGACAGCGGAACTCGAGTCCAACCGTGCTGTTTCAATATACCGACTAAACCGCCAACACCTGCGCTATTCGCGTAGTCGTAGCCCGAAGCTTTCAGAACCTCTGATACAGAGGCGGCGCATCCCAACCGACCGCCTTTGACACTGTTTGCAAATGCGGAGATGGCCCACAGCCTGCGATCGACACTTTTCTGCGCAACAGAAAGGATTTTGGCGTTCTTCCCATTCACGTTGTCGCCAGGTCGAAGATCTTCTTGTTCCGGTCTTGGCCTCAAATCGTCGCGTGGTCCAACGGAATCGGGACGAGGCCTTCTGCCTGGATCTGGCGAATCTGGACGTGGCCGTGGTCGGTGCGGTACATCGGATGGAGCGGCAGGCGATGGCGGAGCTTCTGGTGGTCTCAACACCCAGACTTGATTGGCATACTGCTCTTTCGGAAAGCCATCTCTGATGGAATCCGCTGTCCATAGGCCGGTTGCCGATTGGTTATGCCAGAACTTTCCATCCTCACCTACTACTCCGACATGGGCATTACCTCCGCCCTTGCGCCAATCCGTACCAACCTTGCCACCATACACAACATCTCCCGGTTGAGCTTCAGAGAGCGTAACCATCTTCCACCCCTGCTTAAGAAGCTGATTGGAGAGAGTACCAACATTCGCGGAGTCGGCATATTTATATCCGAGATTCTGCAGGACTGTAGACACGCTGGCAGCTCCCGCGAGCCGCCCATTCTGTAGCTGTGGCTCGTACTTCGTATGTGCCCAAGGTCTCTTCCCATCTAGTCCCTGAGCTGCATTTGCGATTTTTTCATTAACTTCTCTTGTCGTTGCCAACGGTGGTTTCTCACGTTTGGAAACCGAAGCCAAATCATCGAGGATCGAGAAATGGACATCCGGGAGCGACTCTACACCAGGTAAAAACCCGAGCTTGGGCAGACTGAGCTCGGTAACGGCGTCCACCCTGATGTTCAGCCTCGTGGATGAGGCCGTGTCGGTGGAACCGAGGACGCTTGCAAACGAGGTATCCGCTCGTGTGGTCTCGGATAAGTTCGATTCCGCAGACACGCCCTCACTATCTAACTCGGTGGGCATCGGAGATGATTGTTGCGTGGAATACTTCACTGAATCAGTAGAATTACCTCTACTCCCAGGCGTGATCAGACCTGTCAACGACAGAGTCGACTCAGAGTTGGGTGCTTGAGAGTTACTTACGACATCAGTGTCAGTGAAAAGAGAGTGCGCCGGTGCGGGTTTCAATAAATCGGAAACCCGGCTTTTATTATGCTGTTCTATCATGGGGACCTACTGAGCGAGCCGACCGAGAAACCAGTCATAGTAGATGGGGCGATAAAGTCGCAGAAGAGTAGTAGAAGAAACGTCGCGCAGCCCCTCTGTGGTTATCTGCCGCATAATGAAAGCAAGCGATGCGCCACCATAGGTGATGCGTCAGAAAACAAACTTTCTTGGTAGAGACGAGCGAAAAGTGTGACCCCGGGCGCAGTTGTCAGTATTTATCAACATCGAGATTGGGTCAAATTAAATCGCCAGTGTGAATTCGCCGTTCGATCAACAACCTGTGGAGACTGTCAGCACATCAGCATTTCGACACCAAGAACTGGACGAGTAAATACACAGTTAGACCGCAATATCACAATTACATCTTGACGATTACAGTTGCGGAGAAACGCCTATATCGCTTGTCCCAGCGCCTCTCCGTCAAGGCTGTCACCACAGACACTGCTAGCTTGTTCAGGCTCACGTGATATCACACACTAGCGAGGTGCTAACATGAACACCAATCTTCAATGGCTTCAAACCGGCGATAAGACAATCAGTCATTCGAACTAATCGACAAGCAAAAATCACAAACCAACAGGGTTCATTACAAATGAGCGCAGACATCTTAAGAGCCAAATCCAAAATTCACTGGAAACTTCATCGAATTCTGCTTTCCGCCATCCTGAGCGCGACCCCGTCAAATTCCGCATTTGCCACCACATCCGGTGATAGCGAAGCAAGTAGAACTTACGATGTTTCTCGCCTTGACTCAACGCCTGATTTTTTGCAGTCAGATCCGTCCGCGAATTTGCCGGCCGGTGGACTCACAGCCTGCGGTCCGGTGGCAGCATCCAACGCACTTATTTGGCTCGCGCGCAACGGCTACCCTAACCTCACTGAAGACTACAAAAGCATTGCGGGTCAAGCTCGGCTAACTGAAGCCCTGTCCAAACAGATGAAAATAACTATCACCCAAGGTACCAGCGTAACCCACCTCACCAATGGTCTCTCGGACTTTCTGCACAGCAAAGGCTACAAATTCAAGAGTATCAAATACCAGGGCTGGGAAGAGCACCCAACGGAGTTCTCTACTGGTGTAGCAAAACCGAGTATTGAGTTTATCAAAAGAGCATTTGACAGTAAGTCATGTATCCTCATGATGATTGGCTGGTACAAGCACTCCAAGGACAGCGATCACTATCGCGCCTTCGCACAGCATTGGGTCACGGTTGTTGGTTACGGCAAGGACAAAGAGGGCAAACTAGATCCTGACATGCTCATCATTCATGACTCGGCACCTAGAAGCGGAGCGACACTTTCTCACGACTATGTAAAAGTATTGCCGATAGAACACGGCAGCTTTTTGAAAAACAGAGGAAGAAAGACCATCTCAGCAAAAGGCTGGTATCGCCTCGCCGGCGGATTACGCGTAGAAGAAAGCGCCGATTGCGGTATCATCGACGGTATCGTAGTCATGTCGCTTTGACCCGCTCAACCACGGCAGCAATCAGACCGCCCGAAGCGAGAAAGTGCGTGGCAAAACAGGCAAGACCTCTCGTGCAATTTGCCTCACCGCGACTGCCGAGAAACTGGATGAATGGCTCGATGGGAGTATACAGCAAATTTGAACAAGCGGTAATCAACCCTATCCATCAAATCGCTGGGCACGGCGGATGCTTGTTACCGCGAAGCTTGAGACCAATTCGAATTAGCCATTCGCGACTCTGATTGACGAAAGAATGGAAGGGAAGTCGAATTAGACGTCGCTGCGCACATACGCTCTAACTACCAAAGTTCGGTTTCACCGGACTCCAGTTGAGCGAACAGACTCCATTGGCACAGGCGTTCGTGTCGCTTTGCACGTCGTCGATCGAATCGGTTACGCGCAGAAGTAAATCAGCTTGAACAGTGTCGGCGCCTACCTCCCTAACCTGACTCGTTATATTGAACAAATCCGATGGACCGACACTCTCGTCACCATGAAAGCTAATAAACATCAACCGATACCCCGTTGGTCAAAATTGTCACGCGAACTCAGGCTGCCCTGTGCCCCTTGCGCCACCACAGCTAATGCCGCGTGCACAACAGGCTCTGTGCTACCCAAATGTTCATAAAATCCAAACTGGGTAATTAGACGCCAACCGATGACGAGTGTTCCTAGTCTGTCGTAGTTTCCCACGCGACTCAGCTGGACCTCGCTTTCAGCCGTTTAATCTCAAAATACTCTCACTCTTGCCACTGATTGCGGACGAACAACGTCCAAATCGCGGTGAGATTTTCTGACCGGGCTGCACGGCATTCGCTTTATTTATACTTGAACCGCAATGCCACTTGAACGAGACAATCCAGTTGAATCTCTACCTGGGATTCAATCGTTTAAACGTTTCACAGCCAATAAAGATCGCTCGTAAACGGGGGCAGTGTATGGCTCGCTCTATGGCTAACCAACTAAGCGATCGATGCCAGAGTTTGGACGGTCTTTTAGCCTGGACTGAGACGTCAGTTCCTCGCAAATCGAATGTGTCATGTGGAAAAATCGGTCCTTGTGGGAATCACACCCAAAAATTCTTGCAGTGTATCAACATCGTTGCGAGCTAACGCACACCCCTTAAGACCGTCGACGTCTTCTGGGAAAACAAGCTTGACCGAGTCATTGGAGACAATTTCAAACAACCAGACATATTCATCATCGTCGTCTATTGAAAAATTCGGGGGTAGCGATGCGAATATGTAGAGCTTGCCACCAATGACGGTGCTCGCCTTTATCCATAGTTCCTCGATCGGTTCTCCATCGAATGGTCCCACCGACATGTAGATGCTGAACCGCTCGCGCCAGAACTTCGCAGTCGAAAGGACCGTACCTGGGGGGACAAGTTTGGCTCCGAAAAAAAAACTTTCCTGAAATTGCATAGCGTTTGTTGAGTCCTTTTTTAATATATCAGGGTGCTACGGTTGCACTTGTAGGGTCAATGCCGCAGTGTCTATAAATTCTATAGAGCGCCGGACGATCGACCAGACCGTTTAACGTGTACCCATTCTCAGGTGCGTAGAAGAGTCGATTGTGGTGCGGCGCCGCTCTTACACACGTGAGCGCCAATCGCCCGTTGTTATCGTACATTAGAGTATTGGGAACAAGACCTAGATCGCGTTCGATTGCGGCCAGTTGTTCGGCGGTGAGCCTTCCGTTTTCCGGAACTGAATTTCGCCTATGCATTTCGGCATGAACAGCCTCGTCAAGGAGATAGGCCTGAGTGTTATGGTCGGCTTGAGTCCAGGCCTCGCGGACAAGACCAACTCGATTCGTGTTCGTTTCCAGCGACTCCACATTTCCTGTGTTAGGAGCGGTCCTCAGTCCTAGTCCATTTTCACGAAGAATTTCAGATATTCTCGCTTGAATTTGCCTTGCTTGCTCAGGTGTGCCGCAATAGATTGTAAATCCTTTAGCCCCTTGCCCTAAGCCGTTAGGTATCTGACCGTACGCGGAGAGCGCTTGATCAGTTCCATAGAAGGGATCCATTGTCTTCCAGGCGCCGACGAGTCTACGCAAAACTGGATCGTTTGCCAGCGCCGGTATCAATACTTGTTGGACGCGTGCCAGATCTGCGGCATCGGTGATCGTGACGTGCACTTTGACCTGGGATTCCACGGCTCCTGTTATGCCTGAATTTAGCCAATTGCTACTACATCTCAGTGGATAAGAGACTCCATTGATCTCAATCGATCGTTGCCGGCGTTCTGGGGCGGAGACCGTCATGTCGTTGATTCGCGTTCTGGTCGGCTGGGTGTCAACATCGGGCCAGAGCGCCAGGCGAACACCACCGTGAGCGGGTTGTCCACCCAGCCAAGCCTCAGCGATGTCTCTCACGTACACACGCTCGCCTGGTCGCAGACTGCGCCAGGTTTGACCAACTCTGACCCAGGTACCGAGTCCTGGATTATCGACATTACTCGACAGGTTTTCTAAATAGATTCCACCTTCATCTCTGTTGATGGTCGCATGATTTCGATTGACCTGCTCGCTGTCGACATACACGATACTCTCGCCGCGGCTGCCGATACTGACCGGACCTTCATTCAAGTTGATGCGAGTATTTTCCTCGATAACAGACAAACCCTGCTCGCTCCGCCTTAAGGCCGCAACCTGCAAGTGGTGATGGAAGATGGGCTGAAGGTGGTCTGGTCTTGTGATGTTTGCAATGCCACGCTCAAAGGTGCCGGCCAGAATGCGCAATCCCTGAGGGACCGCTTCGCGAGCCGCTTCCAGCTCACGTATGCGTGCGCGAATGCCCTCCAGCCGATTGCGCATTTCCGGCAGAGTACTATTTTCTGCACGCATACCGGGTAGGACTATCCCTTCGATCGTCGAGGGGCTCAGTCCCGTGTTTCTTGTCCGAATCAGGTACCCTTCGATATCTAACCAATGAAAATATGGCACCCTGCTTTGGAGCAAATCAGAATTCTGCAGATTCAACTCCCACGGCAGAGAATTTCTGATGTTTCGCAAGCTAACAGGTCTCAGCTCTCCGCTTTCTAAATTGATAAAGTAACCATCTATTATTGCGCTGTGCGCTTCTGCTCCAGTTGTTGGAAGGAACGTCCAGGGCGAACTCTGCGCATCTGGTGCCTGCGCAAATGTTCGCATGATATTTCGCACTGCCTGCCACTGTATTTGTTGCTCCGGACTAGCACCGGGACTGATACCGTTAAGCTGTCTAGCCAGGGTGGCGTATCTCTCGAGAGCAACTAGATCGACATTAGGCTGATTCAACCGTCCAATTGAGACCGGTAGCTCTGAAGGAAGATTTCGTGATGCGGTGAAAATTTCGACAAGCGAATTCGAGCGCTCAATCGGAAAATCAGGCGAACTGATGTTACGCAGGAGCGCAGTCATATCCTCGATTCGCGTATTGAACGCTTGTCTCTGCTGTCGTCCGTTCAACCCGGTTTGCTGATGCCGGAGGAAGTGGTCGAGTGTGTCGGCTACCTGCTGCCATTGTTGACGATTCAGGCGTGAACCAGCGGGAACAGCATCAGGAGCGCTATTTAGAGTTTCTCTGAGTTGACTACGAAGCGACAGTAACTCTACGATTCGAGCGACCTGGGCTTCCGTCATCTGTTTGAGCTGACTGATGCGAATGCCGGCATCTCTCGCCATGGTCGCCATGTTATTCGCACTCACGCCTTCCGGCAGATTGGCTCGGTCGAAGATCCTGGTTGCTTCGACAAGATTTTCCGCAGTCCAAGCTCTGACACCGCGTGCCGCCGATCCGGCTCTCGGGTTCCTGTTCACGGCAGCCGGATCTGTTATCGGTTCAACCGTCAGCTCCGTCTCGTGAAGGGCATTGCGATAGAGATCGACCAGTTCATTCTGAAGCTGCTGCCGTCTGGATTCGAGGCGCGCGAGCAACTCTGCCCGAAGCGCTTCTCGCTCTGCCAGGTTGAGCGGACGGTCGGCGCGCTCTAGGAAGTTCTCCACCCAGGCTGGATTCTCTTCGCCGAAAAGGGTTACTCGCCGCTCAGGTCGTCTGATCTGGTCAAGCATGTCTGAAACCGATTCAGGAGCAGTTCTCAGATTCGAAATCTCGCGCTGTACTATGCCAAGTCGATCCTGCCGAATGAGTGTCTGGTGTGTGAACAACCTGAGCGACTCGGCGGTTCTGCGAATGGCAAGCATCTCTTGAGGAGACAGCGGCACTGTGTTGCGCAATCCTGCAATCACTTCATTGGCGAAGCCTGAGTTTAACTCGAATCCTGTCAATGCTCGGAACTGGCTTCGCAGCTCCTGCCTGACTTGTTCCGTATTGATGCTGGTTCCTGTCGCCTCTAATTCCTGGCAAATCATTCGAATAATTGCCCGATCCTGCGTACGGTGACCAGCTTCGTGTTCGGCTATCTGCGTGAGGCGTTCAATATTGGCCGGATCAAGCAACTCGACAGCTGATATAACTATTCGATTTGAGCCGTGCTGATATAGACCCGTACCGTCCTGACCGAGATCGCCTAGCTCGACTCGCCATCTGATTGGCGAGCCATTCTCAGTGTCGGCCAGCGACCGTTCTAGTGCTGCTCGTCGTGCTTCGACCTCCTGAATTATCGGATTGGAAGACAGTTCACGAACGCGTCGGTGTGCGGCAAGAATTTCGCTGGAGGCACGGCCGGCAGCGAGATCAGCCTGTAGTTGTTCTACCGCGACGTGCTGCCGAAGAGCTTCGAGCCGAATCAACTGGTTGAGGTCGGTTTGAGCTCTGACGTATTGCTGGACTACCGAGCTGTGTTCAGTCAGATCGGACCAATGTTCGGAGATCTGCTCCATTACCCGTCTGAACGTTTCACTGTTGAGCGAATTCGAAGGGCGAGGAGGATTCGCCGATTCATTCACTAATGATGGTGTCGGCGGTACGCTCTCCCTGTTGCCGAACGCCTCAATCATTTCGAGTTGTCGTGCACGACTTTCTGCCTCGATGAGCTCTCTAATTGCTGCTCTCCTGGCTTCTGGCGAAAGCTGCGCGAGATATCGCAAAGCGTTAGGCACCACCGCATTGTCAGGCCCGATAAGCGCTTCGATTACAGCCCGCCTTCTTGCCACAGTTGGAGCATCATTGATGGTATCGATTATCGTGTTGCGTTCGGTGCCGGATAGCAAAGAAAGTTCGCTTAGAAATGCGGCCGCCTGCGTCGTATCTCTCATCGCCTCGATACCCTCGAGGAAGACCCGGCTTCTCGAGCCATCCATAGACGCGACCATCTCGATGATTGCACCGTGTCTTGACTGGTCAGTAATGCGACTCAAGACTTCGATCATTCTCGATGCCACTGGACTGAATGCCGTTTCGCCTGCGAAAATCGAGCGAACAGCCAGCATGTTTCTAGCTAACAGATTGGCTCTTGCCACTTCATTGAAGTTGAGTGGACGTCTGGATTGATTGAGACTTAGGACCTCTGTGGCAAATGTCGAGTCCAGACTGAAGCCGGTCCTGGTCTGGAAGAGCTCCTGGAGTCGGCTCATGACTTGGAGTTGATTGTTCATGTCTGCTCCGGAACGACGAATCTCCTCGACCAGCGCTCGTACAACAAGCGCATCCGCCGATTGCTGAGCGGTTCCTGCCGTCAGCGCTTCATGCAGTGCAGCAACGTTATCTGTGTGAAGAAGATCATGGGCAGTTATGTTGAGTCGATTTCGACCGTGATTGAACGCGCTGGAACCGTTGGCTCCCTCAGTGAGACGAATCTCGACTGGGGAATGTCCGTTTTGGCGAGCGGCTTCGTTGACTGCTGTCTGGAGCGCTTCGAGCCTGGCCTGGAACTCCGCCACCTGCGGACTACCCAGATACTCACGAACAGTTTCCGATAGGTGCAAGAGGTCTCTACTTCCCGTACCGGATTCAAGTCCTCTCTGGATCTCGGCAACCGATCTTCCTGTTCGAGTAGCTTCAGCTTCGATGGCAACTCTGAGTTCGTTGCAGGCCGCAGTGTATTGATTCAGGCGCTCGGCGTGCGGTCGCAGATCCCTACCCCAGTTCCTGGTCACGCCCGCAAGTTGCTCAGCTGCGCGGCAGAGCGCCAGGTCGGAGTGAGTGCTAAGCAGCTCATGCGGAATCGAGGCAGGGTTAACCCTGCCGGGAGTTGCTTGGCGTGGTCGGACCAGCCGGGACATGGTCATGCTAGCCCCTGATGCTGTTGCTACCGGAACGGCTGCCCAAGCGGCCGACTCCGCGATGCTGGTTGTGACGTTGCTTAAATTCATGTTTTCCAAAAACGTGAGACTAGTCATGGACAGCGAGCCTCGAGGTAGACCGAGCTGTGCTTCGATTCGATCTCTTTCCGACTCCAGACCTGGCAAGACGCCTGACATACCGCCGAAGGCGAGTGCCTCGGTTACGCCACGGGCGAAGCTGCTGTTCACACCGAGCGCCTGGAATGGTCTGGCAAGAAGCATCGTGGCGCTTCCGATGCCAATGTGTGTTAGATTGAAGTTTTCGGCATTTCCATCTCTGAGCACCTGGGCGCCGGCGAATGCGGTGCTCTGGATAACGGCGTTGGCCATAGAAACGCCCGATCGACCGAAGAAGTTCCATGCCTGCGTCGCCGTTTGAAAATGATGACCTATGTTCATCGTCAAACCCTCAACACCTCCCGAGAGGAAGAGTCCGTTAAGGTTGGCGCTTTCGCTACCTCGGAATGCCACGGAGGTCAATCCTCCAGCACCGAAACTGGTGGCAAGCTCACCACCAAGCATCATAGCTCTTTGCACACGGGTAAGAAGAAGTCCTTCTTGCACTCCACGCGCCACCACTTGCGGTGCCAAACGGATACCGGCTCTGCTCAGATTTTGGGCAGCAAGACCAAGACGTCCGGCGTTGAATGCTGTTCCTATGCCGGCAGTGGCAATCGTCAAAACAGCCATGGCTGCGCTTTCGGACACTTGCCGCTGGAGGGCACCCACCATTTGTGTCAGATCTCTGGAGCTCGCCGCCGTGGACGTGATTGCATTCTGATAGACTTCGACCAATCCAATGCGGCTGTCTATGTCTGCATTTGAGAAATTAGGATTGAATCCGTCTGTAAAGAGAGAGCCGAGTCTGTCGTTGAACCTCACCCTGTTCTGACCGATGGAGGCGAGCAGATTCCGCATCACTCTTTCGGGATTGCCAGACATCCAGTTAGTCAACCCCCCGGTTATCCATGGTCTGTCGCGGAAATAGCTTATATCTCCTCGAACCGCCGCTTCGTGAGCAGCTCTGACTTGCCTGGTTAACTCGGCCTCGTTGACCAATCCACCTGACACCATTCCTGAATGGGTCATACGTGCAGGACCCAAGCCGATCACGTTATGTTCTGCGCCACCCGTGCCAATCCGGAACGTGAATAAAACACGCTGGCGATCTGCCAAGTTAGTAGGTTGTCGATCGGCAGCAGTCCAGTTGATGACATAGTCGGCACCCAGCCTTCCGACTGCGATCGATGCGGTGACCGAACGTCCATCGGTCGTCGTTGTCAGATAGAGCGCACCATTTCTTACTTCGTAAAGCTCGCTGCCGATGCGCAGCCTTCCATTCGCCTGAGTTGCGCTGTCCGCTGTCAACCGCAGCGGTTGAATGGAGGGTGGCTCTCTTCGTGCATCAGACGGAATACCGGAGCGCCAGAGGGTCCCTAGTTCGAGCAGCTGCTGTCTGGTTTGAATTCCGTCTGTGAACATCTGATCGACTTGACGGTGGTATCCATTGCGAAGAGTTGTCGCTGCATCGCGTCTGTTCCTCGCAGCTGTGGTGCTGCCTGCGGCATTGGCCACGCTGCTGAAATAATCTTGAACCGAACTTCCGGCCGCTCGCAGCCCACTGCGAGTCAATATGCTAAAGCCCGTAGAAATCCGATCGTAATTAACAAGATTAGCGTTGAGGGTCCACACCGCCCCCTCCAGTTCCGCCATATGTCTATACTCGCGCCCCCCTATGTTCAGACTTATTCGTCCATCCGGATGAGTGATCGTGCCCACGTCGGTGTCACCATCCATGATGCGGCCGTTAGCAATGCGGAGCCGAGTTGTTCCCGTGGAGGTTCCTGTTGGACCAAACCTGGGGATGGAGATGCTGCCGTTGAGCGCTGTCACGTCGGACGGCAAGGGATCGCTGTCTCTCAATTCCAATCCAATTCTGTAGAAGCGATGATTCTGGTCTAGCCTCATAGCGCTGGTTTCTAGTTGAATGGCGCGATTCAGGTATTCGTTGAGCATCGGCTCGTACACATAGCCGGTTGAAAGTACGTTATTGAACCAGTCCGTGAGATAAGAAAGTTCAGAACGTGCCGAATAAGTGTTACTGCCGGTTGCTCCAAGTCTTTCTATCTCTCGTTCGAAAATGCCCTGGTTGGCGGCCAAGCTGAAGAGCCTGCCGAAGTACGGGCTAGGATCGGTGCTACCCGCTCTCGGTTGACCAAGAGAGACGAATTGCATACGAAGCGGCTCTGTACCCGTAGGTGCCGATACGCGCAGATCGAAGACGGCGTGCCTCATGTCCTCGAGAGCTACGTGCGCTGTTCCTGTTCGATCTGCGTTGAAAAACTCGATGCTTCCCCCCTGGACATATCGATATCCATCCATGATTGGAGTCGACATCAAACCAACTTGCTCACCGGTTTCTCGATTTATTACTGCGCCCATTCTGACAAGGAACTCAGTTCTCGACCCGCCAGGCGGGGTATAGAAGAATCTTCCATTGGCGCTTCCGCTCGAGAGCATCGGAATGATACGAACTCGATCGTTCTCTATCCCATTGAGAGTCCAGCCCTCGAACTGACTATTCAGTTGCACGGCAAAGGCTTCTGTTCCACGAGTTGGAGCGGTAATGTTGCCTTGCTGATCGATGCGCCCGAGAAACTGTCCTTCTCGATTGAAAAGATTTCCGCCTACGACTACGACGGTTTCCGTTCTGTCAGGGCTTGTGAGCGTACCGCTCAGTGCGCGGATTCTCGATTGGGCGACGAGATCAAGTCTCATGCCATCGCTGCCAATACCATGGAAGGCTGCGCTCTCCTCGTTGAGAATGTTGAATGAGCGCCCGCCGGTAAAACTAACTTCTCCAGTATCGGATACTCTGCCAATCTCGAGGCCATCAGCACCCAGGATGACGCCGTTGACTACTCGCGCCTGCCTTAGAGTCCACGAGTCGCCGGAGGGTTCACCGAAGACCAGGGTGCCCGTTGGGCTGGTGCCCATTCGCGCCGTGGTCGGTGTAAACGAGTCGAGCGCTTGCGGAGAAGGCACTGCTTCCAGAAGTCTGGTATCAGCGTCGACCTGCCTACCGGCTCTAATAATCTGCTCTCGGCGTGCCGCGTCAACAGGTGCTCCATTGATCGTTGCGCCGGTGATTGCTCCGTTGGCGATCGTGTAGTTGATGGTGGTCCTGCCTTCACGTCTTTGAAGTGATAGAAGTTGTCCACCCCGGCCGTAAGTAACCGTTTGGTTAACCTCGGTTCCGTTCACAGTTTGACGTGAGACCACCGTCGTTTCTCCGGTCCGGGTATTTTGAGTTCTCGTGACGGTACCCAGCGAAACGGGACGATCGGGATTAGAAAGATCGAATGATTGTCTGGTTTGAATAACACTATTACTGGTGGCGTCGGTGGTGTAGCTCACGGTCTCTCGCAGGCGCGGGCAATTGGTTCTCTGTGCCTCAAGGCTGCTGTATGTAAGACGTTCCACGACCCGTCCTGTCGCATCAGTTGTCGTAGCGCTAACCATGACGGCGGTCGTCGGATCAAACGTCAGTTCTCCGCTTTCCGTCAGGTAGGTGAACTGCGTTCTTGAAAGAATAGTCGATTGATCGCCTTCGCCACTATATGTAGTGCTGAGTAGAGGCAATCCACTGGAAGTGGATTCGGTCACTACACGCCGACCGTCGGCGTCGGTAGTCATTGTGACTCGTGTGTTCTCAGACGCAGTAGTCGCAGGAGGAGACAAAGGTGGTATGTAGTCCGAATATGCACGTCTCAGCTCGGTGGTTGTTTGTGCGAGGAAACTATTTGATGTCGGCGCTATCGATGAGAGTATGTTGAGCACACGGACTCGGCTCGGGTCAGTCATACCCGCCAACATTGTCAGATACGACTGTACTCTTGCACCGAATTGCCGGTCTTGAGCGCTTGTAGTCGAGCTGGTGTTGATACGGTTGGCCACGTGACCGAGAAGGAGGATAGCGCGATTGTTGCCCTCCCGTGCTGCGTTCCTGAGCAACAGGGCAAGCTGATTCCGATCGCCTTCTGCGGGACGACCCAGAGCCATTCCGGCAAGCACTCGCAACTCCTCGGTCGAACTGGTACCAGCGTTCAATAGCATCGTCCACATGCTGTCATTCAGAGCGCTCGCTTCGAGCGGATTGGCTAAGTCCGTCCGGCTGACATAGTCCCGAAGAATTCTGGAGGCTTCGGCGTTCTGCGTTAGGAATCCGTGCCGATAGAAATAGTCGAAAGCGGCTCTTTGCACCTGGGGCGATGCTCCTTGAGTCGGCGATAACGCTTGCAGAAAGAATCTGTTGACATGCTCTCTTACTGATAAATTGGGTGTCGCCAAACCGAGTTCCTGCAATGTCTGAAACTCAGACATGTTCATAGCTCCGCCACGCCCTTCCAACAGGCGAGCGAATATTGGCGCTGCGCGCAAGAACTCTTGCTCCCCACCACCGAGGCCACGCTGTAACCTATCTGCGCGCGGATCGCCTGGCGACAACCAGGTCGGATTGTGCTCGGTTATGAACGCATTCAAGATTTCGCGTATGCGCTCGGAGCGTTCGGCTCTTTGCCTCTCGGATTCATGCTCCGGCTGCCTGGACGCGGTTTCCAACGCAACTCGCAACAGTCCAATCGATTCTTCCCTAATTAAGTTGTTCAATGATGGTGATTCAGAACGACCCAGCGCGATAAGCGACGAAAGCATGGCGGGATCGTCTTGTCGCGAGTGATAACCACTAACGAAGGCGCGGAAGAGAGCAGCTTGTTCAACAGCGGTACGGGGAATACCAGGCAGGTTGTCTATAAGTGCCTGAGTCGCCTCAGGGTATCCTAGCGTCGCGAGCTCGGTCAGAAATGGCGTAAAGACAAGGCGATCGCCGGGATAACTTCGAAGTGCCCGAACAGCTTCCGCATACCTCTGCGGCACCGCAGCATGCGATGCTGGAGCCTCGCGAAACTGTCCCATAGCGATATTCGCAACTGCCCGAGCCAGATATGAGCCGAGATTCTGTCTCGTGAGTTCAAGAGCCAATCGCACCAACTCATCGCGTTGTGGTTGAGCGCGCCCTTCAACCAGTTGTTGGAAGACAAGTGCGGCGTTGCGATGTTGGTCTTCGTGTCCTCGCGACATAGCTGCGATTAGCTCCAGAGCCCGCCGATTTCCTGCGGATGCGGCGCGTCTCAATTCTGCCAAATGCTCTTGGACAGTTGAAGTTGTCGACGGTACCTCGCGCCTATCAAGCGCTATGGCTGCCAAGAAATCTAGTTGTCGATTGTTTGACGAACTCAATCCGGCCTGTACTAGGACCAACTCATTCCATGTGCTGGCGGTCAATTGGCCTTCGCGAGCAAGTCGGAATAGCAGCGATTGGGCGCCAGAACGAACGGCAGGAATGTTTGATGTAAGGGCAACGCGTGCGATTTCGCGAGCCAGATTTTCCCCGCCTGATTGTTCAAGCTGCTGTCTAAGCCATGTGCTCGTAGCACCACTAGAATCACTCTCTGCCATTGACACAAGGTGCCCAGCGGCCTGGGACGCGCTCTCGCGGTCAAGAGTGCGAATGCCTCTCAATCCGTTCGAGAGCGCGTTAAGAACATGTTCGCGCTGCAAGTCACCACGCGCGGGGAAATCGATTAGTGCTTGAAATTCGATGTAGCTTCGTCCAGTAGTCAATGCTCGATTGGCAATCCATTCGAGGTTGCGAGGGTCCAATCCGGCTGCGTAGCTAAGCCACTGTCGCGAGTTGGAGTGGCCAAGGTCAGAAATCAATTCGAGTGCTCGCACCCTTGTTGTTTCGTCGCGGAGTAACGTTCGCATGAGCGCTGTTCTGGACGCACTTAACGAAAGAAGGCGAGTGCTCAGCAGTTCGTTGTCTCGATGCCGCACGACGAAATCTAGAGCTGAAGATCGAATATCCTGGTTCGAACTGCTCAGAAGAGTTACGGCCAAACTACTGATAGTCTCAGCAAGTTGCAAACGTTCTGCTTCAGTACCTGGACCATGGGCTGGCGGACCCATGAGATTTAGCGCGGTGAGCGCATCAATGTCTTGACGGGTCGCAGACGATGCTAAGGTGGAGATTGTTGCGAGCAATGCCCGCCGTTGTTCGAATGAAAGCCCGGGATTCTCTGAAAGTCGGGAAACAAGCGCGGCGGACAAAGCTTGCCTTGTCTCTGGACTCAGTGAACTGTGCACTCTACGAAGACGGTCTTGAAGGCCGGTGCTGAGGTTGGATGCAATTGTCTCGGCAAACGCTTGATGATTGGCAGCAGGTCCGCCGACAATCAAGATCGCTTCCAGCGCGTTTTGATATCGGCTGCGTGCCGCGGCGTTGCCCTCAACGCCTTCCTCCGGAGCACTATCCGAAAGGATTCTATCGAGGCGATCGAGAAGATCATTGTTCGGAATCGACGAAATATGCGTGACCATTTGCTCTACGTGGTGACCATTCTCTAGAGCAAGGTCCAATCGCGAATATAGATTGTTCAGCATCTCGTCGTTTTGGCGTTGAGCTTCTCTGCTAAATTCTTCGTTGCCAGTTGCACCACCTGCGATGGCAGCTAACAGCCGAGCGGCTTCCGGTCTGTGGTGCGCGTCCGAGGCAATTGCTCGCAGGGCGTTGTTCACCCGATCGGCAGGCAAACTGTCCGATGCGTAAGTTGAAATGATCTGCTCCAGCAGCAGACGGTTATGTGGTCCTTCAGAGTTCTCCAAGTATGCATTGGTCATGATGCGGCGCATCGATTCTCTATTTTCAGGCGACTCGGCTATCACCCTCAATCCATGGAGTGCCATTTCGGAATACTCCGCCATGGCAGCATCTGTTGTTTCCGCATCAAAATCCAGTCCGGATTGCCAAGCTCGACCGGTGGCTGTCACCACGGACAAATAGTTGACGTTCGCCGCATAATTACTCCACTCTGAGGCATTGCGAGCGCCTGTCACAATGTCCGCGATGAACCTACCGGCGTCGCCATCGGCAACCGAATGAGGTGCATGCTCCACGAGCAAACTATTAGCAGTCCTGTTATCTCTGTGATTAGCAAGGAACTCTCTGACGGAGGCTGCTCCTTCACCGTTCATCAGGGCGCGAAGATGACCTGTTGCATATCCACTTTCGAGACGTCCACCAGAATCTGCCACACGCAATAGCCCGTTAAGGACTCGACCACGCTGTTCTGGTGATGACTGACTTAAACTTCGCAAGACTGATAAAGCAACATGCCCTGGTCGGACGTCGGTAGTGGCGATGTTGATCAGAGTGGCAAGTCCGGAGTCTGTCCTTCCAAGATCCTCTAGCGCTCGCGTGATCCTTGTGACCTGGTCATCCGAGTTGGTCAGGTACCCTGCTCGCGCCAAAAATGCCGCGGCTGACGCAGAAGCGCTCGGATTGTCGCTCCTCGCAATTGCAATGGCACTATCTACAATCGACTCGCGGTATTCGGGGTGTCGGATAGAGAGTGTAGAAAGGTACCGATCTGCCTCTTCCCTTGCGGGGCTGTTTAGAAGACCGAGCATCACCTCTGTGACTGCCTGCTCGTAACTACGCCATGTTTCGGGATATCTTTCGGAATTAGCGTGAGCGTTTTCTGCATGAACTCTTTGAAAATTACGCACCATCTCCGGTGTTACGATCCGGCTCAAATGAGGTAGAAGAGGACCACGCATCTGATCCTGCTCGGTGTCGGTTTCGCAGCTGAGACTGTTGAGCAGAAGACTGGCAAACTCTCTTCCTGCTTCTGGTGTTAGATACTCAGCTATTTGCCTTACAAACTCTTGGTCGGTACCGGTGAAGCTTCCTCTCAGTGTATTGAGCAACTCCACATTCAATGGCGAGGCGCCGTCGGCAGATAATGTAGGCTGCATCAATGCTCGAAATACATGGGAATAGAGTGCTCTGCGGCTGTCGTAGTCGGCAGCAACGCGCGGCACGGCGGCAAGACTGTTGTCGTTAAGCGTTTCAACCAACAGTCGATTTACGTGAACTGCAAGGGCCGGATTCGTGCGCCCTAGCGAAACCAGCGCGTCAATCCCTCTTACAGTCGCGGGTTCAAGATGACGTTGGCGCAACATCCTCGTCAACTGGTTCGAAGACCAGCTATTGGACTCCAGAGCTGCACCGGCGGACCCACGGAGCGTCTCTGATGAACTCTCTATCAATGCAAATAACATTCCAGCTAACCCTTCGGACAAAGGAGTGCCATCCTGTCGGTTCACCAGGGCGGTGACTGCTCCAAGGGAGCGCGTTGCGATAGTCTCCTCTGGCAATTCGCCAGTCAAATTAAGAGATTGACCCATATGCTGAGCAATTGATCCTAGTCCGCGAATCACCGGAACAACCCCTCTGCCATTCGGGTTTTGCCTGATTGCATCAACCAGGACGTCGACAATGGCGCTCGAAAATGATGGGTTCGTTTGTCGCTGCGCTATCAGCTCGAGCTGGTGGCGAACCCGCTCCTGTGCCTCACCGTCATCAGTTGCGAAAACCGCAGACAGGAGTAGAAGCTCCCGGGCACTCTGACCATCCGGTTGTGCCGCCCGCCTTGCTAATTCATCGAGTGCTCTTCTAGACTCTGCGCGCCTTAAGGGATTGCTCGACGCGGCATCGGCGAAGAGCCTGAGCACCGCTGGTCTAGCAAGTTCACTGGAGGCTCCCTCTGCTCCGGATAAGAACTGCTGAATCGCATCCGGGAAAGTGACGCTTTCAACATAAGTCAGAGGAAGTGCAAGGGGAAAGGCTTGTACTTCAGGAGGGATCGAATCATCACCAGCGGGCACCGCCAGTGGTGCAATTTCGCCGCGATCCGAGGTCGACAGAATGGAGAGCGTATCGGTCAAAATTGTATTAATCGTTGTCGAATCGGCCGGAAAGGTTTCGGACAATTCGCCTGCGATATCGAAATCGCCGTCCTCATCGCTATTGAGAATGTGATCGTCAGAGCCAGACTCTCCATCATCTTCAAATCCAGACTCGTCGTCTTCTTCATCTTCATCTTCCGACTCGAGATTGTTCCTCACCCATTCGAAAAGTGTTCTACCCGTGGACGTCGACACTTGTCTCAGCGGATCGTGTCGATCAAATGCATCAAATCGATCTGACTCAAGCATGGTGTTATTAAACCCGTAGTAAAGAGGAAGGGCACGACACTACGCTCTGCTTGAACAGATCGCCTGTAACAGCCTTGTCGAGGCTCAAATTGTCGTGTACCCAGCGAGGGTCTATTGATTATCTTTGGCCGACTTGACTAACACCTGACCAATTTGTGAAAGCCCCCTGTTGAGGCTCCTGAAGTTCGGAAGTGGCAAGAGAGTCCCAATTCCAAACCCTGATTTGAAGACCTTCCAGTGCTAGCTACAGCTCATTCTCAGCCGCACGAATGGAGGCTACTCAGCTAACAGATCACCAATCGGCACATTGGCGCTGCGCAAAAACCTTACTCGTCCTCGCGAAGCATCTCCTCGTCCTTATTGAGCATCGTATACAAAGTTGGAAGGACAATCAGAGTGAGCGCGGTGGCGGTGACGAGACCGCCTAATACCACAGTGGCCAGCGGACGCTGGACCTCTGCTCCGGTACCGGTTGAAAAGATCTTGGGTAGTAAACCCATGATAGCGACAAGTGCGGTCATGGCGACTGGTCGAAGTCGGATTTTGGCGCCTTCGATGGCGGCGTGTTTCACCTTTAATCCGCGCTGCTGAAGCTGCATGATATAGCTGACCATGATGACGCCATTCTGCACTGCCACACCGAACAGTGCGATGAACCCGATGATTGCCGGGACCGACAAAGGTTGGCGTGAGAGGAATAGCGCGACGATACCGCCAATCATCGCAAAGGGGACGTTCAACATGATGATGCCGGCATTTTTCAACGAGTTGAAAGACGCGAAAAGTAGCGTAAAGATAAGCAGTAAAACTACAGGCACGACAATCGCGAGTCGCTGCATTGCCCGCTGTTGATTCTCAAACTGTCCGCCATAAACGATGTAGTAGCCTTTTGGAAGATGAACTTTGGCGTCGATTCTGGTCTGACACTCTTGCACGAATCCACCAAGATCTCGTCCGCGAACGTTGGCAAGGACTGCGGTTCGTCGCTGCCCGTCTTCGCGGTTAATCATGACCGTACCTCGAGGCTTCGAGATGGTGGCGAGTGTTTTTAGTGGAATCCGCGCTCCGTCCGAGGTTTCAACTGGAATGGATTCGATGTCAGATACGGTATCACGAAGGGAATACGGGAAGCGAACGAGAAGGCCAAAACGCTTGGTTCCCTCAAGCACCTCAGTGACAACCTTACCGGCTAAAGCAGTTTGAATAATATCCTGGATATCGCCGACGTTTAAACCATAACGCGCGATAATGTCGCGATTGAGCTTTATATTCAACTGAGGCAGTCCCAGAATGTGTTCGCGCTGGATGTCAGCGGCGCCCGGCACATCCGAGATAGTCGCTTCCACTTCCGCTGCGATTCGATCGATGGTCTCCAAGTCCTCGCCAAAAATCTTGATGCCGAGGTCTGCCTTGATACCAGCAATGAGGTCATCAATCATGTCTGCGATCGGCTGCGAAAAGGCATACATCAAGCCGGGAATCTGATCTAGTTCCTTCGCCATCTGGTTGATCAAATCTTCTTTCTTGTGAGCTGTCCGCCATTGATCCTTAGGTTTCAAACTAACAAAAATATCGGCGTTATCGACACCTTCGAGGTCTCCGCCCATGCCGGAGCGCCCGATCTTGGTCACGACAGTCTCGACTTCCGGGAACTTCACGAGAGTCTGTTCGACAATTGTGTTGATTCGCTGGGATTCGAGATGTGAAACACTGGGTGCCTGTTTCGTTCGCAAGAGAATGCTGCCTTCATCTAGCGATGGAATAAATTCGGACCCTAGGAATGGAACCAAACAACAACTCAGTGACAGAATAACGCAAGATACCACTATTGTTTGGCGCGGATGTTTCAACGCCAGATACAGAGCTGGATTGCAAAGCTTGCGGAAGCCTTTGACGATCGGACTATGTTTCTCAACTACTGGTCCTCGGAGGAACCAGTAGCACAAAATGGGAATCAGAAGGAGCGAGCAAAGCAAAGCACCTATCAGCGCGTAGATGAATGTCAATGCGAGCGGACTGAACATTTTCCCTTCCACGCCTTCCAATGTGAACAAGGGCAGATGGACGGCGATGATAATCGTAATTGCAAAGACAATCGGCTTACCCACTTCCTGCGCGGCATTGAGCACCAATCTCCAGCGATCCTTGACCGGCTTACCGCCATGAGACGCTTCGGCAAGGTGCCGAAAAATGTTTTCTACCATGACTACACCCGCGTCGACGACAACGCCGAAATCCACTGCACCAAGGGTCATCAGGTTGGCAGATAATCCGGTCGCTTTCATCAAAACAAAGCTGAATAGAAGCGATAGCGGAATGACCACAGAAACGATCAGCGCGCTAGGGATGTCCAATAACACCGCAAACAAGACGATGATAACAAGACTTCCGCTGAACAAAAGAATTTCTTTGACTGTTTCAATCGTCTTGTCGACGAGCTCGGTTTGGTCATAGTAAGTCGTGAGCTTGACGCCCTCGGGCAGATCGGGCTTAATCGAGTTGACGCACTCTTTGACGTGCTCCACGACCGCCTTCGTGTTGACCCCTTTGCGCGTCAACACCATACCCGTCACAACTTCGCCCTTGCCGTTGAGCGATGCCGAGCCGCGGCGGAAGGCTGGTCCAATCTCGACTCTGGCTACTTTACTCACCATGACTGGGAAGCCGTTGACCTCTTTGAGCACGATATGCTCGATGTCTTGTACAGTTTCAATCAATCCGAGACCACGAATGATGACCTCTTCACCACCCTGGATGATGAAGTTGCCGCCGGCGTTGACGTTGTTGGTTGCCAGAGCCTGATTGACTTCTTTGAGCGAAAGACCATAGGCCTTGAGCGCTTGCGGCGAAACATAGACCTGATACTGTTTGACAAATCCACCATAGCTAACGACATTGCCTACACCGTTG
This sequence comes from Candidatus Obscuribacterales bacterium, assembly GCA_019746975.1. Lineage (GTDB taxonomy): Bacteria > Cyanobacteriota > Vampirovibrionia > Obscuribacterales > Obscuribacteraceae > JADYXR01. Next base: position 13,843 of record JAIERK010000009.1, on the reverse strand, counting down.
ACTGATCGCAAGCGGCGCGCGACATACCAGTCCTGAATCGTGCGAAGCTCGGTGAAGTCGTGTCGGTCGCTCGTGAGGTAGTAATCATAAACGTTGCTGAAAGTCGAGACGACCGGACCCAGTACCGGCCGTGGTGCGCCGGCCGGCAGCTCTATGCTTCCCAGTCGTTCGTTAACCACATTGCGAGCCCAGTAGACATCCGTACTATCCTCAAAAATCACAGTTACAACTGACAATCCAAAACTAGAGTTACTGCGGATCTTCGTTATATTGGGCAATCCGTTCATCCCGGTCTCGATGGGAAACGTGATGAGCTTTTCGACTTCCTCGGTCGCCATGCTCTCAGGTTCTGTGATCACTTGAACCTGAACGTTGCTGACGTCCGGGAAGGAATCGATTGGAATATTCAACATCGACCAGACGCCCAAACAGGCGACACCAAAGATGGCTACGACTGTTAAAAGCCTGTTGACGAGCGCGAATTGGATTAGCTTCTCAATCATCGGAGTGGCGGAATGTAATCTCGTTCTTCAGCATCAAGCTGCCTTGCGTAGCAACCTGATCGCCAGACTTCAAACCTTTGACGATCTCTACATACTTGTCGCCCTCTATTCCGGTCATTACCGGTCTTTCCACAAAGCCCTCTGCAGTTCTGACAAAAACTATCTTTTGCTCACCATGCTGTTGAATGGCATCTTTGGCGCAGGCAAGAACTTTTTGCGGACTGCCTTCAAGAAATATCTCTGCGAACATGAACTTCTTGAGCTTGCCTTGTGGATTCTCCAGACGTGCACGCGTATTGATTGTGCGAGTGTCGGCATGAACCGTTACACTCATATAGCTAATCGTTCCTTCAAAAATCTCATCCGGATAGCTAGGAACCTTGACCTTGACGCGATCTCCGATCTTGACTTTTTTCAAATCAATTTCAGGAAGATCGACCTGAATCATGACAGAAGTCATATCGCTAATGGTAAACAGCACGCTGGAAGGCTGAGCAACCTCACCAATCGCAACGTCTCTGAACGAGACGATACCGCCAATGGAGGCAAGTATATTGGTGGTCGCAGTTATCTGCCCACTTGAAGTAACCTTCGCAAGCGTACTCTTGTCGACACCCAAAAAAACCAGTCTCTGCTTGAGAGTGTTAATGTGGTTGCGAATGCGAGCGGCTTCAGCCTGAGCAAGCTGGTAGTCTCGCTTGAGCATGGCTCGATTTTGATATAGATGCTCCTCGCGTTGCAGCATGGATTGAGCTTCTTCAAACTGGGTTTTGGCCTGGGCCAATTTAGCTTGAGCCGAGATAAAATCTTTGGCTGCCGCGATTTTTTCAGCGTGTAGGTCTTTCATACGCTCAAACTCTGTCTCATAGAGTTCAAGTTGGACCTTCGCTTCATTGAACAAAGATCTTGCTCTAATCAACTGAGTAGGACGTTTGAGCAACTCCTCGAAAATTTGGAGCTCGCGCTCTTCCTGAATCTCGGCAATTTTTAGCTTCGATGTCGATTCCAGAAGATCCGATTCGAGGTCGCTTATCTCGGTACTATCGAGGCGAGCCATGAGCTGGCCCTTGTTGACGATCTGTCCCGGTTTTACCGCGATATCCGTTATTCTTCCCGATATGCGCGTGTGTATGTCGACTTCTTTGTATACGTCCGGCTCGATTCGTCCCGTGAGATGGAGCGGCACGCCGACCTTCCTCGACTCGACGCTGTCGGTGACGATATCGATGCGCGCTAGAGCCTCAGGCGACAACTTCAGAACTCTGGGAGCGCTCACGGGCGCCGTAGCCGAAGCATTCGCCTCGGGAGCGGTTTTTTCGGCACAGCCCATCAACGTCAGACAACAGGCTAGAGTAAAAAGGACAGTCAAGCTTGACACTCTGACGCAGCCAGAGGGGAAGGTGTCGCGAAGCAGTCGAATTGTATTCATGTGGCGCGTCTAGGATTCCATAAGTGCCCTTATCAACACTTTATCTCAAGTACAGGATACACCAATAATAAAACCTATCAAGATTTCATCCATATTTCGAGTTGACAATCGAACTGCTGAAGCACTGTTTTGTACCGAAGTCCACGCAATACACAACTCATAACAGTAGCAAAACGCCCGAATATCGGGCGTTTTCAACGACTACTCCGGATATTGTCCCAACCTGTCGGATTTATATGGAGGTAAATCACACCGTCAGACTGTGTAATCTGATCGCCTTCTCCAGCGACGTCCTAATTATCTGGACACCTCTATGTTGCGAATGTCGATCGACTTCAGCTATCTCGGAGCTATCCTCAGAGACTACAACTGGGTGCGAGCGTTGCCAGTATCCTGATGAGCTTGTGTGTTCGTGTTCAGCAGGGCCCTCGTCACTCCGCGCTGCTCTATCTGATTGAGCAAATCGGTGTTGTCTACCTGCGCAGCAGCGAGAGCGGGGGGTCGTTGTAATACATTGCCGTCGTTCGATCGACACCGGTAGCCAACAACTCGTCATTGGTGTAGTCCGGCATTGTCGCGATGAGCTTCACGGCTGGCTTTGCGAAGGCGATGTTTTTGGGCTTATGGGTTTTCACGCAGGAGAGCATGTAGTCATGCCAGATTTTGGCCATGACAGTGCCTCCGGTGACTCGAACACCCTTGACCGGCTTGTTCAGGTCATTACCGGCCCACACTGCTGTAACGACATTCGGTGTGAGTCCGACGAACCATTAGAAGTACCTGTTTTGCCCGCGACCGCTACACCAGGTATCGCGGGCCTCGTTCCAGTGCCGAACCTGACCACGTCCTGTAGGACATTGACCAGCTGTACCGTCTGCTCGGTCTGGAGATTGGTACTGGCGATGGCAGCGAACTGGCGACAGGGCTCGCCTCGGTCGTTGTCGATGCGGCGGATCGCGTGGGGAGCCATTACACACCTCCGCGTCCCAACGAAGCGTAGCCGGTCGCCATCTGTGGATCCAGATAGAGGTTGCGAACAACTCAAAGATTCAGGCGGTTCCACTACAACTGTCGAAGAACCCCTGGTGATACGTGTAGGTGTCTGCCAGGGCAGGTGCAGCGAAAGCCGCACTGGATGCCACTATGACGATAGAAAGACTTGCGACAAGGCACTTCATCTCAAACTCCTCAACTGATCAATTGCTACTGGGTTCACAACTCTGTAGCACAAGTGCGGAGATATAAGTCGTTACAAGAGGCTTTCGCGACCTGCAAAACACCGCCCGCAATGCTACCCTTGATTGGTTTTTCTGAAGAGAATTTGGTTTTGCGACTCGACAGATGGCTCAAAACTTCGCGCCTAATTAAACGTCGCACTGTTGCGCAAATGGCTTGTGAACAGGGTCGTGTCTATGTCAACAACAGAGTGGCGAAGTCAGGATTAGTGATCAAAGAAGGAGACACAGTTCACCTCGAGCTGGGGTCTCGCGCATTGACGGTAAAGGTTTTGTCCACACCTGAAAAAAATGTTCGGGCACAGGATGCGTCCGATCTCTATGAAGTAGTTGAAGAACTTCGTCGTCCACCGGAGATTCTCGAATGGCTTCCGGAAGATGAAGGTTGGTAATAGTGGCGTAACATCTGTTGGGCAAAAATGCCAACATATATAATCTGATCAGAAGACACGATCATCAAGATAAATTCGAATGCTTCAAGACACCCTCATTATGCTACACCACTTCTGGCGACTATCGGTTTGACACATTCGGCAAAAGCGAGATAATACGTGCATGGATAAGACCATCAAGCTGTTGCTCATTGAAGACAATCCGCTTGACGCGAAGTTGTTCCAGCGCTTGCTGGACAGAAGCTCGCGCGCCTCGTACAAAGTATCGTGTTCTGGTAGTCTGGCGGACGGGTTGAAGCAGCTCGCGTTGCATGATGACTTCGACGCCGTAGTTATTGACTTGAATCTCCCAGATTCTGAGCACCTGGATACCTTTCGAGCCGTCAGACTGACTTATCCGTCCTTGCCGCTCATCGTCCTGACAGCCGACGATGACGAACGGTTGGCTTTGCAAGCAGTCCAGGCCGGCGCACAGGACTACATCATTAAAGGGGATCTAAGCCCGACTTTTCTCGGTCGAGCAATTCGCTACGCAATAGAACGCCAGGCGTCGGATACCAGAATTCATCAATTGAATCAGGATTTGGAGAAGCGGATTCTGGACCTGGCAGCGGCAAACAAGGATCTCGACTCGTTATCGCACACGCTCACGTTGGCTCGCGACCAGGCGGTCCAAGCAGCCGCCTACAAATCCGAGTTTGTCGCCAAGATGAGCCACGAAATCAGAACTCCAATCGCTGCGGTTATCGGTACAATCGACCTTTTGAAAACCACGCCGCTCAATGACGAGCAGCGTGACCTGGTTGAGATTATCAACGCCTCCGCTGACAGCTTGCTCAATTCTGTAAGCGATGTACTCGACTATTCGAAGCTCGAAAGCGGCCAAATCGAGCTCGATATCAAGGATTTCTCGCCGGTCCGCCTGATAGAAGGAACCGCAGACCTGGTTTGTCAGGCAGCATCCAAGAAGGGTCTGTCGATTATGTCTTTCATCGATCCATATATTCCGGAGATGCTGCAAGGCGACCCCGTGCGGATCAGACAGATTCTGCTTAATCTACTGGGCAACGCCATCAAGTTCACGAAGCGTGGCGAAGTGAGCGTACAAGCGACCAAGGAATCCTATGACGATCTGTCGATGCTGGTCCGATTTTCTGTGGTGGATACGGGTCCGGGACTGAACGAATCGGAATTGGCCAACCTCTTTCAGCCGTTCACCCTTACTTCGAGGAACACCAGCGGTGACGGACCGGGCCTTGGATTAACGATTTCAAAACGCCTTGTTGAACTCATGGGCGGACAAATGGGCGTCGAAAGCGACGAAGGCCGCGGTTCTACGTTTTGGTTTTCAATCAGATTGAAAAGATCGACTAACAAGCTTTTTCTCGAAGCATTACCGCTGCCGACGATGGCATCGGACTTGGTCGGACTCAGGGTTTTGATTGCGGACGATACGCGCAACACCAGACAGATAGTGCAAAGCTACCTTAAGGCGGCGCGCTTTCATACGAGTGCTGCTGCGAACACCGATGAAGCGCTCGAGATGTTACGTCATGCCAGATTGAAAGACACTCCTTACGACGTTGCAATCATCGGACTTTCCAAAGGCGCAGACAGCCTAACGCTCGCAGCTGAGATTCAAGAAGATCCGACCATATCGCGCACCCGGTTGATCTATCTCACACAACAAGATCAAAGTATCGCTGCCGACGATCTGTGGAAAAAGGGTTTCTCCTCTTATCTGTCAAAACCGGTGCGGCAAGCCGCTCTTATTGCAAGCATATTCGACGTGATGTATGGAACGCTAGACAACGAATCTTACGCACCAGTGGATGAAAGTGAGAGCGACGAGGTCAAGCCTCAACCACCAAAACCCGGACGAGACAAGCGCAGCCTCAAAATTTTGGTGGTTGAAGATAATAAATTCCTGCTGCAAGTAATGAAGCGCACACTCTCACACCTAGGATACAGCGTGGACTTGGCGCGCAATGGATCCGAAGCTGTCAAAAAACACAGCGAGATAAAATACGATTTGATTTTGATGGACTGCCAAATGCCGATAATGAACGGCTCCGATGCAACCAAGAAAATTCGCGAAATCGAGAGTAAAGACGGCAACAAGCATACACCGATAATCGCGATGACAGCCAGCATTCAGAAGTCTGTAAGAGACCAGTGCTTTGAGTCAGGCATGGACGATTTCCTAAGTAAGCCGGTCACCATCGAGCAGCTCCAGAAGGTACTCTCCCTGATTGACCGAACCGCTCACCGAATGGGCGAAGAAGTCGCGCCGGACGACGATACGATCGCGCTTTGATAAAACCGAATAATTCTAAATCATTGAATGATTTAGAATTATTGAACTGGTTTAGTTCAGAATCTTCAAACCTACCTAGCTAGTAAGTTCAGAATATCAATCTGAACAAGTTAGCTGTTCCAACTCACTTGGCGAAGTATCGGCCCTGCCACTCACCTACCCTTCACACCAAATACGGTGCCCGCAAGCTTCCTCGAAATACTTCCTCGGCGGACCATCATCCAGGCTGCAACAGGTGAAAGACCACTTTCGATTGCAGAGAGGAATCGAAAGTGGTCTCGGTTCGGGACAGTCTTGCTTTTGTAGAAATGCACCAAAAGACTAGTTACACTAAAGATCGCAAACTGACAAGCATATGCTGATTAGTGGCATTGGCTGACAGTGCAAAAATGATCTAATTCTGTCAACTCCTTGACGAAGGTAATCGGTCCGCTCGTTATCTCAAAGTGGCTGAACAAGCATGTCTTCGGCTCTTGGGTTCACATGACCGATTGAGAAGTGTTTTCCGATATCGGAAAACACTTCTCAATCGGTTTACAGCTCCAACCCCGCACAACGGCATAGTGAGCGGCTTTCGGCAACCACCAGCAAAATTGAACTTTTTTCGACCGAGATACGTTTTAAAGTATGGAGGTAACGGCAAATGAAAACAGAATCAAAAAAACTAAAGAAGGTACGTGTTCGACTAATCAAGCGGCTCTCTGCCGGTTTCAAACGACGAGTACGAACCGAAGCAGATGCTATTGCGTACATACTCGATCTTTATCGCCGAGGTGATGGGTTCAAATGTACTTGCGGCAATGTTCTATCGCACGATATACGAACGCGAAAAACGAAATGCGGTGAGTGCAAAAGAGATTGTTGGGTCACAGCAGGAACCATGTTTGATCACGCGAAGAAACTCAGACCCTATCTAATTGCTGTTTTTCTACGGACGAAAGGAGTCGATTTTCAGAAAGGGGAACTCGCAGATGTCGCTGGAGTCTCAGACTCGACTGCCGATGAGATCATCAAAAAGATAGCGATGGTAATTGTCGATCAGATGACGGGCGACTTTCAGGAGTTCAGTTCGATTGCCTTTCTGGAGATTTATCACAAACGCTCTCGGGCAACACCACAGTTCGCTCATCCTCGAGCGGAGGAGGATGCGTTTGAAATTCAACGGCAGGCAAATCAGGCAGAGTTCCAAGAAGTAGAAATTCGTTCTCCTGTACTTCCACCAGAACATGCGCGTGTATATAATGCGATTCCAATCGAAGAAGCAATCACCTTCAATCGATTGCTTGACATAACCCATCTAACAATTCCCCAGTTGAGTGAGTCCCTACTGGCCCTTCAGATTGACTTCCCACTTATTAGGTTAGTTTCGGGCGAACGATACCGGAGGTTGGAGATACCTATCGAACCGATCAATCGCGCAGGTTCCAACGGACGAGTTGAAGAAGTCGATGCAGTGATTGAGTATGTAACTCAGCTTCATGGTGGTTTGGCACGCAAGTATCTGCAATGCTATGCCGCCAACCAATGGTGGGCGTCAGACCCAGAGCGCCGGAAGAATACCGATTTGTTCCAGGCGTGCCTTAAGTCAAAAGCAAAGACCGGTCGCGAGATCTTGCTTTATGTCTCACCGGCGAACATCAAGGTTTCACGGATCAACCTGAAGGCTGCTGCATAGTCCTACTGTGTCTACCTTGGCATTTTCAACGACAAGAACCAACTGAATGACCAACGGATCCTTACTGAGAGCTTTTTGATGGAGGTTTCGTCGTGCGGCCCAATCACTGACCAGCACACGGTTACGGCGCAACGAGCCGCTGCAGACTGCACAAAAAGCCAAGACCATGTCGGCGAAATGCATTCCGCTGTTCGACTTTGCCCGAGCGTTTCTAGCCGACACCTTAGTCGTCGATGTATTCGCGGAGCCTGCGGCTGCGATTCGGATGGCGTAGCTTCCTCAGCGCCTTTGCTTCAATCTGTCTGATCCTCTCGCGAGTGACGCCGAATAACTGCCCGACCTCTTCCAGGGTCCTGGTCCTGCCGTCATCCAAGCCAAAGCGCAAGCGCAGAACGTCGCGTTCACGAGGAGAAAGTCCTGCCATGACTTCGATAATGTCTTCGCGGAGAAGCTCCTGTGTCACAGAACTAGCCGGAGTTTCAGCTTCCTTGTCTTCAATGAAATCGCCGAGCTTGCTGTCCTCTTCCTTACCGATGGGAGTCTCAAGTGAGATTGGCTCCTGAGCTACCTTCACGATTTCGCGCAATTTGCTGACGCTGATTTCCATCGACTCGGCAATCTCTTCTTCTGTTGGTTTGCGGCCTTTATCTTGCGCGAGCTTTCTGGTTATTTTCTTGAGTTTGTTGATTGTTTCGACCATGTGGACGGGAATACGAATCGTACGTGCCTGGTCGGCAATCGCTCGAGTAATCGCCTGCCGGATCCACCAGGTCGCATATGTGCTGAACTTGTAGCCACGTTCGTAGTCAAATTTTTCGGCAGCCCGAATCAAGCCGAGATTGCCCTCCTGAATCAAATCGAGGAAGAGCATGCCTCGCCCGACATATTTCTTGGCAATTGATACAACAAGTCTGAGGTTGGCTTGCACTAATTTTCTCTTCGCAATCGCCCCGTCAGAGCCACCCATCTCGATTGATCGAGCCAACTCAATCTCCTGATCGGCAGTCAGCAAGGGGATACGACCGATTTCACGCAAATACATGCGAACCGGGTCGTCCGACGACAGTCCTTTCGATACTTCTTCTTCGAACTCAGCCGGATCGCTATTATCGATTTCATCCGACTCGTCGCGCATGGCGACATCATCCGGTGCTTCGGCTTCGTCATCGCCAGAATCGAGCAGCTCATCCAATCCCGACTTTTGCCGGGATTTTCCATCCTCTTCCAGCTTGTCCAGACGCTTGATGAAGTTATCTTCTTTGTCTGTTCTATTCGCTTTGCCTTTGCTCACGCTCTGGTCTCCGGCTTTCGCCTCGTCTTTGTCCGTTTTGGTGCTTTTGCTCACACACGATCTCCAGCATCTATCGACAGATTGTACTCTGATTCGATGGTCTCAATTTTCCTTTTGAGGTCATCCAGCTCTTCCAGCGTTTTTGCCGAGAGTAATTCTACATCTTTGAGACGGCTTAGCTCTCGTATACGACTTAGAATGTCCGCTTCTCTCCCATCATCGTTAGACATACCCAACATTTGCCTCATTCTATTGATGGCACTTGTCAGGCGCTCCTGCAAAATCTTGCCTTTGTAGTCATTCGTGACTATCCCTACCGGCAGGTTCTGCTTTCTAATCTCCTCTACTTTTAATATTATTTCGGTGAGCGGCAGCCGCAACTCCTCAGAACCAGCCAAACGGTCCATGAGCTGGTACTGAAGATCCTCCATCGTGTTGAATTGGGTACCTATCCCTTCTAGTGCCAGTTTTATCTCTTGATGCTCTGGTGTTATGAGCACCCAATCGGCAAGTGCTTTTGCAACTCGCTCCTGGTCGTCCCGAGAGACCAGATAGTGTGCTAAGAGTTGGCGTTCGGCATTAATCAGACCGATATGTCCAATCCCACGCAGCTTTCTTGACATCGGCGTTTCATCCGTAGTTTGAAAGTTGCTGTGGCTCTTTTCTTCAGGTTTGCCGCCACGCTTGTAGTTGCCGCCGCCCTTTCCGCCGAAGGAGCCTTGATTCTGACCATTTCCCGATCGGGGCACGAATGGCGCCGGACCCCTTGCATCCAAATCCAGCTTGTTGTCCTTGCGAAACTGACGCACGTCAGCCAATATTTCCTCTTCTCTGATGTTTAATAGAGAAGCGCATTGTCGAACATACTCAACCCGAGCCACGGCATTCTTGATCCTAGCGACGATCGGCACAACCCTTTTAGCTGCTTCAATTTTGCCCGTGTGAGAGCGCGAGTCGATGTTACGGACAGCCTCCTGAAGCTGATAGTCAACAATCAGAGGCGCCTCATCAAGCGCCTTTCGGAATGCTTCAACACCGCCAGTACCTTCTTTAGCGCGAAGACACTCGTCAGGATCTTTGCCTCCGGGGACTCGAATGATCCTCAGCTCGATACCGACCCCTTCGGCAATCTGGGACAATGTCTCGACGCCACGCTCTACGGCCTTCTGTCCGGCATCGTCGGAATCGAAAGATAGAAAGACGCGTTTGGAGTCCGAATATCTGACGAGGAGTCTGGCCTGCGCCTCCGTCATCGCAGTTCCTAACGTCGCTACGGTGTTGGTAAAACCGAATTGATGAGGCGTGATAGCGTCAAAATAACCTTCAACCACAATCACCGAATCATTCTTTTTGATGGCATCTTTGGCAAGGTGGAAGCCGAAGAGGTGCTCGCCCTTCTTATAAATCGGCGTCTCAGGTGAATTGATGTACTTCACCTGATCGTCGCCCAGAGTTCGACCACCAAAAGCAATCACTCGACCGTCGCCGTCGCAAATGGGCACCATGAGTCGGTTGCGAAAGAGATCGTAGAAAGAGCTCCCGCCTTGCTTCTGGCGCACCAACCCAGCCTCTTCCATGAGCTGCTGGGATACATGCATGCGCTTGGTCAGATACGTGAGAAGCCCATCCCAGGCGTTGGGTGCGTACCCGAGACGGAACTTTTCTGCCGTCGGCTTGTCGATTCCACGTCGAGTAAGATATTCGATACCAACTTGACCTTCACTTGGGCTCGCCAAAAGGCTCTGAAAGTAGTGACACGCCTCTTCGTACATATTCTTGATTAGACTGCGCTTGTCTTGCTCTTGCCGCTCCTCGACCGTCTCGACAAGCTGAATACCGTAGCGATTGGCCAGATCTCTGACCGTGTCGCCGAAGGTCTGACCTCGCACCTTTTGAACGTACGCGAAGACATCGCCTGCTTCGCCACAACCAAAGCACTTGAAGATCCCCTTCTCGGGGCTGACGTGAAAGGACGGAGTTTTCTCCTTGTGGAACGGGCACAGCCCCTTGTAATCCTTGCCAGCGCGCTTGAGAACTACCGATTCGGAGACAACATCAATAATGTTGGCTCGCGATCGAACCTCAGCAAGGACTTCTTTGGTCACACCTCTCATGGCTGACTCCGTCGATCGATATATATGCTATGCTCCGCCAAGGAGCTGACCAAGCCATTTTACAACAGAACCGCATGCCTACCTGATTCAAAATTTTCGCCATATATACGGCATTTGCGACAGGCGGTGCTAAATTCTTTCACACATCTCGCATATCTTCTGGGATACTATGTCAAAACCAGCCGGATGGTTCTCATCTGGAGGCTCGGTTGTTTGGCTTTTGGCGAAAAGAAGGTTGGGTCCTCATGAAAACGCTAATCAAGAACGGAAGGGTTGTCACAGCGGTCGACGATTATAAAGGCGACATTCTTGTAGACGGCGAAACGATATCCATGATCGGGACCGAACTCAGTATGGAAGTTGATAGAGTAATCGACGCAGAAGGGAAGCTCGTCATTCCGGGTGGTATCGATGCTCACACGCACATGGATATGCCGTTTGGCGGAACCACTTCAGCAGACGACTTCGAGACAGGCACGCTGGCAGCCGCACATGGCGGAACAACGACGGTTATAGACTTCGCCATACAACTGAAGGGCGAGTCTATTCTGAAAGCGCTTGATACCTGGCATCAGAAAGCCAGTGGTAAAACTGCGATCGACTATTCGTTCCACATGATAGTAACAGACCTGCCACACGAAAGGCTGGGCGAGGTGAAGCAGCTCATCAACCACGAAGGCGTCACCAGCTTCAAACTGTTCATGGCATATCCGGGAGTTTTACTGGTCGACGACGCCACCATTTATCGAGCCATGTCGCTGGCTTCAGACCAGGGCGCTCTCGTCTGTATGCATGCAGAGAACGGTGTCGTCATCAATGAAATCATCGACGAGGCCCTGAAGAAAGGTCACACTTCACCGAAATACCATGCTCTCACTCGACCAACCAAGGCCGAAGCCGAAGGCGTCAACAGAGCGATCGCGCTGGCTGAGATGGCTGGATCCCCAGTCTACATCGTTCACTTGAGCTGTTATGATGCGCTCAAGAGAGTCCAGGAAGCTCGAGATCTAGGCATCCCGGCATTTGCCGAGACTTGCCCTCAGTATCTTTTCCTCGATCACAGCCACTATGAGCAGGAGAATTTTGAAGGCGCCAAGTACGTAATGACACCGCCTTTGCGCGAAAAGTGGAATCAAAACGAACTCTGGACCGGTCTAAAGATGAACGATTTGCAAGTAATTTCGACCGACCATTGCCCATTCTGCTTCAAGGAGCAGAAAGAGCTCGGCAAGAATGATTTCACGAAGATTCCCAATGGTGGACCTGGAGTCGAGCACCGCATGAGCCTCGTGTACAACGGCGGTGTTGTTGGAAAACGCATATCAGTCAATCGATTCGTCGAGATCACTTCGACCAATCCAGCCAAGATTTTCGGTTTATTTCCGAAGAAAGGCACTATAGCTGTTGGCTCAGATGCAGACATCGTTATTTTCGATCCCGAGAAAAAAATGACGATTAGCGCAAAAACCCACCATATGAGAGTGGACTACAGCTGCTACGAAGGCGTCGAAGTTCAAGGCGTAGCTGAATGGGTGCTGTCTCGCGGCAAAGTCGTCATCGAGAAGGGCAAATACACCGGGAAAGCGGGCGACGGCAAGTTCGTTAAGCGTTCGCATATCAACCTCAGCTACGGACACCCTTCCAATGTCCGGCAGGAAATGGCGCTTGCCAGAAGTTAATTAACCGACAAGTTCTAATATATTCCGTTTCAAAATGGACAGATAAGTAGGACAATCGTAAATGCACAGGAGTCTCTGGAGATTGACAGATGGGATACACAACGGAATTCACACGTCCAGTCACCGAAGAGCGCAACGACCAGACAATGGATCTCGATCTGTTGAACACGCTGGAGCTGGTCGATCGCGTCCAAGCTGAAGACCTTATCGTCGCTCAAAAGGTGAAAGAGGTCGTCCCCGAGATCGCCAAAGCGGTCGACATTATCGTCGAGAAGCTCAGAGCTGGAGGCAGGCTGATTTACTTCGGTGCCGGCACGAGCGGAAGATTAGGCGTGCTTGATGCCGCCGAATGCCCTCCGACCTTCGGCGTCCAACCCGAACAGGTCGTCGCTTACATCGCAGGCGGAAGAGAGGCAATGTTTCAGGCCTTTGAAGGCTATGAAGACTTGAAAGAGCCCGGTGCAAAAGACGCTGAGGCAGCGAAGATCAATCCGAGCGACACCGTAATTGGTATCACGGCATCCGGCAACACTCCCTATGTTCTTGGCGCATTAGAGAAGGCAAAAGAGCTAGGCGCCTCGACAATAGCTATCATCAACAATCCCAATCCTTTGCTTGCCGAGACTTGCGATGTAACGATCACCGTACTCGTGGGACCAGAAGCTCTGTCCGGCTCAACCCGAATGAAGGCTGGTACCGCTCAAAAGATGGTTTTAAATCTACTCTCAACTTGCGCGATGGTCCGCCTAGGGAAAGTATACGAGAATTTGATGGTCGACCTTCAACCAACCAACGGCAAGCTGAGAGAGCGTGCTGTTTCGATCATCTCATTGCTTGGCGGCGTACCGCGACATCTGGCAGAAGGCGCCTTGGTGGCTTCGCATGAGAGGGCGAAGACCGCTATTCTCATGGTGAAGCGCAAGATCGGACGCATGCAGGCAGAGGAGCTGCTTGATCGCAGCAAAGGTTCATTGCGCAATGCGCTGATCGCGGACCTTTCCTGAAACCAATTCAACATAAGATTGGCGCACGAAAAGCTCGTTGTAGTCCCGTTCGTGCCAGTAACAGCTCGGCACCAGGACAGTCCAGCCAAAACCGGATACTTTCGGAACGCTCGAGACTGGGGACAAGCTAGTGGGACTTTAACATCGTCTAAGGCCAAATAGGTCAAAGAGGATCATACTGAGCGGTTGTTACTCAATGCACCG